>DAOUCS010000087.1:0-26536 GCA_034431815.1 Dehalococcoidia bacterium | reverse complement strand
GGTGGCGGCGGGCGCCGCTGCGGCAGCCTCGGCCGCGGGCGGCGCCTCAGCGAAGGACGCTTCGTCACCTGTTCGGTCTGCGGCGGCGACGGGCGGCGCTCGCCCTTCCCGGGCTCGTTGACGGCCGCCGGCACCTTCGAAGAGGCACCCCAGCGCTCCGGGCGCGGCGCTTCCGAGCGCTAGACGATCTCGACGGTGGCGCCAGCCTCTTGGAGCTTCTTGGCGATGTTCTGCGCCTCTTCCTTGGAGACGCCCTCCTTCACCTTGGCCGGCGCCGATTCGACGAGGTCCTTCGCCTCTTTCAGGCCAAGGCCCGGGACGACTTCGCGCACGGCCTTGATGACGTTGATCTTGTTCTCGCCGAAGCTCTTGAGGACGACGTCGAACTCCGTCTTCTCTTCGGCAGCCTCGGCGGGGGCGCCCGCGGCCGAGGCTGCCGCAGCGGCGCCCGCCGCCACCATCACCGGGGCGGCGGCGGTGATGCCGAACTCCTCTTCGATGGCCTTGTTCAGGTCGCGGAGTTCGAGGATCGTCATCCCCTTGATGAGTTCGAGGACCTGTTCGACCTTGCTGGACATCGTTCTTGTCTCCTCTCGGTGGTTCCCTTGCGGGCGCGGCTAGGCGGCAGCGCCCTGTTCCTCGAGCTGGCGGATGCGCGCATCCACCAGACCCGCGAAGTTCCGGATGGATGCTTGCAGCAGCCCGGCGAAGGTGTAGAGCGGGGATTGCAGCTTCCCGACGACGTTGGCCACGAGCTGCTCGCGGGACGGCAGGGTCGCGAGGCTCTCCACACCCTTGGCGTCGAGGATCTGGCCTTCGAGCCAGCCGCCGAGGATCGGCAATTGAAGGCGCTCGGCTCGAAGTGCATCGAGGAGCGCCTTCACCGGGGCGACCGGATCCCCGAATCCGAAGGCGATGGCTGTCGGCCCCTGCAGAAGCTGCTTGAACTCGGGCCGCCCCGCCTGGTCGGCGGCAATGGAGGCGAGGGTGTTCTTCATCACGTGGAGCTCGGCGCCTGCTGGCCGAAGGGCGCGCCGCAGCTTCGTGAGCTGGGCCACGGTGAGCCCCCGATAGTCGGCGGCTATCGCCACCTGGGCGCGCGACATCTGGTCCCGGATTTCGGCGACCATCTGGACCTTGCGCGGCGTCGGCATCGCAGTCACCCCTCGACGGCCGCCGCGAGGGGGAACGAAAAACGCCCCGCCGCCGGGGCGCAGTACCCACAGCCGACGCCCTTCGGGTCGGCTGCTGGAGCGTGCCTCGGCAGGCGCCGCACTCGGCGTTCGCTCCGCTCCCCGCGGAGACCTGCGGTCTTCGGCTCTCCAATTGTTCGAAAAGCTACCGTAGGCGATCGGTGCCCTTGAGGCAAATCCAGGCGTTTGCCGAGCCCATGGGGGGCATCCGCCCTATAATGGCCTCCGCGTGCCCCTTGCCTGGGGCGTTCCCGCCGCTCCAACTCCCCGACTGCGAGAGGACCCGATGCCCCGACACCCAAACGAGGCCCTGTTCGAAGGCGAGAAGCCCTTCCCCATCATCCCCGCCTGCGAGCACTTCGCGGGGACCGAAGAGCGGATCGCGAAGGCGTTCCAGCTTCAGGAGCAGATGGGACCCATCTTCGACATCACCATGGACCTCGAGGATGGAGCCCCCACCGGCCGCGAGCGCGAGCACGCGGAGATGGTCGTCCGGATGCAGAACAGCGACCTGAACAAGTTCAACATGGCCGGCGTCCGCATCCACGACTACACCAATCCGTACTGGAAGCAGGACGTCGATATCGTCGTGCCGGGGGCGGGCGAGCGCATCGCCTACATCACCATCCCCAAGACGACGAAGGCGGCTCACCTGGCGGAGATGATCGACTACATCCGCAACACGGCCGCCCGGGCGGGCATCAACCGGGAGATCCCCATCCACGCCCTGATCGAAACCCACGGTGCCCTGCGCGAGGTGTGGGAGATCGCCCAGCTCCCCAACGTCCAGGTGCTCGACTTCGGGCTGATGGACTTCGTGAGCGCCCACCACGGCGCCCTGAGTTCGGAATGCATGCGGTCGCCGCTCCAGTTCGAGCACGCGCTCATCCGGCGGGCCAAGGCCGAAGTGGTGGCTGCCGCGCTGGCGAACGGCGTCGTCCCTGCCCACAACGTGACCCTGGAGCTGCGCGACCAGAACGTGATCTACGCCGACGCCAAACGAGCCCGGGAGGAGTTCGGCTTCCTGCGGATGTGGTCGATCTACCCGGCGCAGATCGATCCCATCGTGCGGGCCATGCAGCCGAAGACGCCGGAGATCGACGAGGCGTGCGCCATCCTGCTGAAGGCGTACGAGGCCGACTGGGGGCCCATCCAGCACGAAGGGAACCTGCACGACCGCGCCACCTACCGCTACTACTGGGAGCAGCTCCAGCGGGCGCGGGTGATGGGCATGCCCCTCCCGCAACAGGTGGTGGACCTCTTCTTCTCCGAGCCCGCGAAGGCCAGCTCCTGAGGCCGTGGCGCTCTACCTGGTGCGCCATGGCCTGGCTGCCGCCGGCGTCGAGGACCCCGACCCGGGCCTGTCCGAGGTTGGTCGCCACCAAGCGGAGCTGACGGCCGAGGCCCTCGCGCGGAACTCCTTCGTCCGGCTCGTGGTTTCGCCCCTGCGCCGCACGCGGGAGACGGCCGAACCGGCAGCCCGGCGGCTCGGCCTCGCGCCGGAGATCCGTGGCGAGGTCGCGGAGGTGTTCGACCCCGCCATGCCGCCGGAGGAGCGCCGGGCGATGATCGGCCCCCTCATGGCCAGCCGGTGGAGCCTCCAGCCGCCGGGGCTCCAGGCGTGGCGCGAACGCGTGCTGGCCGCGTTGCGCGAATTCGCCGAACAGGCGGCCGGCCGGGACGTGCTCGTGGTTTCGCACTACATCGCCATCGCTGCCGCGATCGGCGAAGCGACCGGCGACGACCGGGTCGTGCCCCTGCCGGTGCCGAACTGCTCGGTCACTATCGTCGAGGTGACAGCGGACGGGCGGCTGGGCCTACGCCAGCCGCCCTCCGTGGCTCACCTCCCGGAACCGCTCGTCACGGGAGTGCGGACCGCCCTCCCCGGAGGCTAGCGTCCCCCAGTCGCCGCCGGACCTCCTCCGGGTACTCGGGGAAGTACCGCTCGATGGCGCTCAGGGCGAAGCGGGGGAGGATGGCGGCAGCGGGCTCCCGCTCCAGGAGGAAGCGGAACGATTCCTCGACCAGGTGGCGAGGGTCCGTGGCGGGGCCGTAGCGCGCCTCCTCTTCGGCCGAAACGGTGACGAAGTGCGACGTGCGCGATGCTCCGTCATCGACGCGGACACGGAAGCCGTCGGCCTCGGCCTCGACCTCGACACGCGACCTCGCCGCGCGTTCAGACCCCATAGATGCGCTGGGCCTCCTTCCGAAGCTCGGCGCGGAAGTCCGGATGGGCGATGCTGACGAGCTCTTCGATGCGCTGACGAACCGTTTTGCCGCGGAGCGTTGCGATTCCCTGCTCCGTCACCACGTAGTCGACGAAGCCCCGAGTCACGGTGACCACGGTGCCTGGCGGTAGCTGGGGGAGGATGCGGGAACGGCGCTCCCCGTTCACCACTGAACTCGAGGGCAGGGCGATGATGGAGCGGCCACCCTCGCAGTACGAGGCGGCGACCGCGAACACCGTTTGCCCGCCAGGCCCGGAGAAGATCTTCCCGTCCAGCGTCTCGGCCGTCACCTGGCCGGTGACGTCCACTTGCAGGCCGTTGTTGATGGCGACGAAGTTCCGCTGCTGCACCAGGAGGCGGAGGTCGTCGGTGTGGCAGAAGTCCCACAGCTCGATGCGCGGGTTCAGGTGCGCCTTGCGGGCCTCCTCGGGAGGGACGGCGGCGAACGCCGATCCGACCACCTTGCCAGGTGCTATCTGCTTGTACCGCCCGGTGACCACGCCCTTCTCCATGAGGTCGATGACGCCGCCGGGAATGAGTTCCGTCTGAATGCCGAGGTCGTGCTTCTCCTCCAGGTAGAGGGCCATGGAGGCCGTGACGTCGCCGATGCCGATCTGCAGGGTGTCTCCATCGCGGATGAGCTCCGTGGCGATGAGGGTGCAGATAACTTCGGTGGCGGCCTCCGTTTCGGGACTGCGCGGGGGAATGGGCGGAGGGCGGTCGTCGGCTGGATCGTGCTCCACGAGCGCCGTGACCTCGGAGATGTGCACCCAGTTCTCGCCGTAGGTACGGATGAGGCGCTCGTCCACTTCGCAGATGATCTGGCGGGAGATGTCCATGACGGTGCGGTTCGCCCAGAGGGCGGTGCCCAGGCTCATGAACCCGTTCTCGTCCGGGGGCGAGGTCTTCACGATGCAGACGTCCATCCCCCGTTCGCCGCCGAGCACCTCCTTCGCCCAGCTCTGGCGGAAGTTCCCGAGCGGCAGATACTCCACGAGCCCGACGTTCGCCTGCTGGCGGTCCGCCGGCGTGGTGAAGCCGGAGACGACGCGGAAGGCCTCTCGGGTTTCCGGCGTGGCCCAAACGAACGGCGCGACGTAGTGGTGGATCTCTACGCCGCGGAGCTCCGGATGCCGGGCGTACAGCGCTTTGCACATCGTCTCCGGCGTGCTGCCGAACATCCCGACCCACACCCGGTCGCCGTTCTGCACGATGCGCGCGGCTTCCTCCGGGCTGCGCAGCCTCTCACCGTACCGTGCTTTCCAGTCCATCGTTCCCCCGCGAGGTGTGGTCATGCATTCCGCCGCAGGCGCGACGGGGGAGGTAGTGTAGCACGGCTCGCGCGGTAGCGAGGACGCTCGGCTCCCTTCCGGGCGCAACTTTGCTAATATATTTGTCAGAGACTCTTGGTATCGCCGAGGAGGTGAGCTGCAATGGCAACGGCACTCGTCCGCTGGGAGCCTCCGCGCAGCTTGCTCGCCGATTTCGAGCGCGTCGTCGATGACCTCTTCGCCCCTCTCCTCGACGGGGAGGAATCCTGGTTCAGCGACTTGCCCTCGTTCGCCAGCGGCGTGGAGGTGAGCGACGAAGGGGATGCCTTCGTCGTCCGGGCGCCGTTCCCTGAGGTGCGGGAAGACCAGGTCCGCATCGAACTGAACGGGCGGCGTCTCTCCCTCGTTGCCGAAGCAGAGGAGCGCCGGAACGGGCGGAGGAGCGCCCGGCGTTGGGAGGCTGAGGTATGGGTGCCCGAGGACGCCGACCCAGACCGGGCGGAAGCTCACCTCGAGCGGGGCATCCTCGAAGTGCGGCTACCGCGGAAGAGCGGCGTTCGCCGCGCGGTGCTCCGCATCACGCCGGAGGGCGTCGTGCGGGAAGAGGGGAAGCCCCGCCGGTGGCGGATTCCCTTCGCCCGCACCCTCTTCCGCCGGGGGCGGTAGGAGCCGCTAGCTCGGGCGCCGCGGGTTCGCCAGCAGCGTCTGCATCAGCGACCCGACCCGGCCTCGCTCATCGTAGAGATGCCCAGTGATGGCGCCGATGCCGTGAGGCTCGGCGCCGCTTATCACGTCGAAGCCGACCCATCCGGGCTCTGGAGCGCGATGCACCACTAGCGTGATGTCGGCGTTGATGAACCCCACCTCCGGCGCGGCACTGATTTGCGCTAACCCGTTGGCGAAGTCCGAGACGGCGGCGAGGTGAACGAGCGGCGAAACAGGCTCGCCGGCTACGAAGGCGCAGGGTAGCCGCACCCAGGCAGCAGCCCGGCCTCCGCCGCCCGGCTCGCCGAGCAGGACGCGGCGCACCTCGAGCGTCGTATGGAAGCCCTCCCTCCCGGGCATGCGGATGCGGGCCCCCTCGGGTGTCGAGGGGAGGCGTTCGGGCTCAGGAAACGGTAGGCCGCCGAAGCGGGCCGTCGGCGGTACCTCGACCTTCGACGGCCGGATGAGAAGCGCCGAGGCCCGGCCGACGACGACGCCGTCGGCGACCAACCGGGCCTCGACGACGGCGATGCGGCGCCCCTCGCGCACGGGAACCGCTTCCGTGCGCAGCGGCGCTCGTGGCACCGGTCGGAAGAGGTCGAACGTGAAGCGGGCGGGGAGGAAGCCGGAACCGTGGGACCACTCCTCCACCGCCCGGGCGAGCAGGCCAGCGGCGGGGCCCCCGTGGAGGAGAGTGGGACTCCAAGGGCTGAGCGGTACGAAGGCGTCCCCATCGCGAAGGAAGACGGCGTCGCTCACGGCAGCTCCCCGTCGGTGCTGGAGGCCATCGTAGGCCGCGAGCCTCCCGCCGCTCCACTCGGACGTGACATTAGACGTATTTCGGAAAAGAAACGGCCCAACGGCCATGGCCAAGCGTTCCTTCCCGCCCCTATAGTTTCCGCGTTACCGACCACCTCCTCCGGGGTGCGGTAGGCACGCTCCTTGTGGGGTGGGAGCGTGAACCTCCGGGGTGTTCGAAGGGGGCTGCCGCCCGGCCCCCTTCGAACATTTTCAGAGGCCGGTGTGCTGCCCCTTCCGTCTGCACCATCGACCCGATACCCTTGCGCCATGGCGCGAAGCCGCTTCGAGTCGATGGACTGCTCGGTGGCGCGGACGCTGGCCGTCATCGGGGATGCCTGGACCCTCCTCATCATCCGTGACGCGTTCCGCGGAGTGACCCGCTTCGACGACTTCCAGGCGAACCTGGGAATCGCCCGGAATGTCCTCAGTCACCGGCTCCGATTGCTCGTCCGCGAGGGCATCCTGGAGCGCCGTCCGTACTCCCAGCACCCGCCCCGCTTCGAATACCGCCTCACCGCCAAGGGGCGGGACCTCTACCCCATCATCCTTGCGCTCCTTCGCTGGGGCGACCGCTGGGCAGCCGGACCCGAGGGGCCCCCGCTGGTCCTCACGCACCTGGCCTGCGGGCAGCCGGTCCAGGGCGTGCTCGCTTGCGAGCACTGCGGTGCGCCGCTCGACCCGCGCGAGGTGAGGCCCTCGAGCGCGCGCCGGCCCGTCCCCGCCTCCTGAGCAGCCGTCCCGAAGGGCCCTTCACGCGCACGTCGCAAGGCGTACAATCGTCGCACCTTTACGTGCGCGTGAGGAGGGCACCATGGGTAAGCTCGATGGAAAGGTGTGCATCGTCACCGGGGCGAGCCGGGGCATCGGGAAGGCGATCGCTCAGCTCTTCGCGGCCGAAGGGGGGAAGGTTGTCTGCGCGGCACGGACGCTCCGGGAGGGGGACCATCCCCTTCCGGGTTCGCTCGAGCACACCGTCGCCGAGATCCGGGCCGCGGGCGGCGAGGCAGCGGCGGTCGCCGTGGACATCTCCGAGTACGAGCAGTGCGTGAGGCTCGTGGAGGAGACGCATCGGGTCTACGGGCCGGTCGACGTGCTGGTGAACAACGCCGCGCTCACCTACTTCATCCCCATCAAGGATTTCCCTATCAACAAGTGGCATCGCTCCGTCGCGGTGAACTTCCACGCTCCCTTCTACCTGAGCCAGCTGGTCTTGAAGGACATGATCCCTCGACGTTCGGGTGCGATCGTCAACATCTCGTCCGGCGCGGCGATAGGCCCGGGTCGCGGGCCGTACCCGGCGGAAACGCCGCGGGGCGGCACGCTCTACGGCGCCGAGAAAGCCGCGCTGGAGCGCTTCACTCAAGGTCTGGCGGCAGAGGTGTACGCTTACGGCATCAGCGTCACCTGCGTCTCGCCTTCGCAGGTGGTCCCCACGCCGGGGACGATCTACCACCGGCTCGTTTCCGGCCCGGATGACCCGCGTGGGGAGCCGCCGGAGATGATGGCGAGGGCGGTCCTCCTGCTCGCGACCGAGCCGGTCGACCGCGTCACCGGGCGCGTCTGCTACGACCAGCAGATCCTGAAGGAGTTCGGCTGGATTTCCGAAGGGCACGGGCTCGGCATCGACCGACCCGGTTCCGGCTACAGCCAGATCTGAGGTCCCTCGGACCCGAGACTGGAGGCCGGCAGACGTTAGACTTTGCAGCGGCTGGAAATCTGCACCGAGAGGAGGCTCGCGATGGGTTTCGCGCTCTCATCGATGCGCGTCACCAGCTCGGCGTTCGAACACCTGGGCCCGATGCCGGCGAAGTACACCGGCGAGGGCGAGGACGTTTCCCCGCCCCTTGCCTGGTCGGGCGCGCCCGACGCCACCCGGGGGTTCGCGGTCATCTGCCACGACCCCGACGCGCCCCTCGTGGCGAAGAACGGCACCTACGGGTTCGTGCATTGGGTTCTCTACAACATCCCCGGCACGGTCAGCGAGCTCCCGGAGGCGGTGAAAGCGTACACCGCGGGGAAGAACGACTTCGGCACCGTCGGTTATCGCGGGCCCATGCCGCCGAACGGCCACGGGCGGCACCACTACTACTTCTGGGTGCTGGCGTTGAACGAACCCACCGACCTTCCCGCCGGGCTCACGCTCTGGGAGCTCCTCGAGCGCATCGAGCCGAAGGTCATCGCCATGAATCGGCTGGTGGGCACGTACGAACGGCGCTGAACGGAAACGGCCGAACCTTCCTCCACGTCTTCGAGACCTCTTCGAAAGCCGACGCTGGCGTCGTATACTTCCGTCTCGGCCGAACGGGAGACGGGCCGCGCGAGCGCTGTCATGCCACCTTCGCCGACTCTCGAATCGCGCATCCGCGGGGGCCTGTACGGGGTGGCCGTCGGTGACGCCCTCGGCGCGACGCTCGAATTCGAGACCGCGGAGAGCATCCGCGCCAGGTGGGGAGAGCTGCGTGAGATCGTCGGCGGCGGGTGGCTCGATCTCCCTCCCGGCGCCTGGACCGACGACACGGCGATGACCCTCGCCCTGGCGGAGGGCATCCTCGACGACCCTGCGGACCCGCTCCCGCACGTGGGGCGGCGCTTCCTGGCTTGGATGGAGAGCGGTCCGCCCGACATCGGGAACACCGTGCGCGCGGTGCTTCGCCTCATGGCGCGGGGCGCCTTCGGGCCGCGGGAGTGGCACCGCGCCGCGGAGCAGGTGCATCGCGAACTTCGCGGTATGACCGCGGGTAACGGCGCCCTCATGCGCACGCTGCCGGTCGGCCTCGCCTACCGCGATCCGCAGGAAGTGATCGCCAAGGCGGAAGAGCTTGCCCGCATGACACACTGGGACCCGAGGGCCGCGCACTCCTGCACGCTCGCCTCGCTCACTGCCTTCGCCATGGCGCGGAGCGGCGCGACGCCTGCGGACGCGGTCGCCTGGGCGGCCGAGCTGCTCGCGTCCCGGGTCGGCGATGCGGCCGTCGAAGAGCTCACCGGTCCGGCCCTCCGCCGTTCCTGGGGCGAGCTCAGGCCGAGCGGATTTACGGTTGCGAGCCTCCACTGCGCCCTGTGGGGCCTTCTCGAAGCCCCCGACTTCGAAGAAGCGGTGGTCCGGGTGGCGAACCTCGGCGGCGACGCGGACACCAATGCCGCCATCGCCGGAGGGCTGGCGGGGGTACGCTGGGGCTTCGAGGCCATCCCGCGGCGCTGGGTGGCTGCGCTCTCATCGGAGCAGCGGGAACGGCTCGACCGGGTGGCCGAGGGTTTGCTCGCGCTTGCGGGGTGAGGTCCCCACCCCCGTCCCTTCTCCTGTGGAACGGGAGAAGGGGGTGCTCATGCGCTGGGCGATGTGCACGGGAACGCCTCCATCGAGAACATCTTCCTCAATCGCTAAGCGGGAGGGGTCTGGGGTAACGGTCCCCGGGCGCCTTTGCCGTGTGGACCACGGGAGAGGGGGAGGCGCTCGCACATGCCGCGCTCACGGGGTGTCCTTCCTGCGGTCCGCAGGGCGGGCAAATCCCTCTCCGGTCTCGGCGGTTAAGGGGATGAGGGCGTTCGGAAAGATGCACGCGAGCGTAGGAGGCTGCACAATCCCCGGCGAGAGGCAGCTGGTGCGGGCCTCCGACAGAAAGGGGTGAGCTGTGGCGGACGGAGGTACCGAATTCGGCGTTCGTTCGCACTACAGCGTCGCTGGCGTCGCCGCACGCGCGCTGGCCGCGCTGGCGGCCCAGGGGATCGGGCAGCCCGGACCGCCCGACCTCGCTCCCGTCGACCAGCTTCACACCGGAGGGATTCGAGCCACGCGGGAGCTTGCCTCGCTGCTCGAGCTCGGTCCGGGAGACCGCGACCTCGATCTCGGCTGCGGCTTAGGTGGACCTGCGCGCTGCATCGCCTCCGGAGGGGGTGCACGGTCGTCGCCGTCGACCTCGTGTTCGGCCTTCTGCGGGAAGCAAGGGTGCTGACGAGCGCGTGCGGCTTGCTCGACACGGTTCAACTCGTCGCCGGCACCGCCCTCCGATTGCCCTTTCGCGACGAGTCGTTCGACGCAGTGTTCACCCAGCACGTGGTGATGAACATCGCTGACCGGCTGGGCTTTTGGCGGGAAGCGGCGAGGGTCCTCCGTCCGGGAGGGCGGTTCGGGTCGTTCGACATCGTGCGGGGGCCGAACCCGGCGCCCCTCACCTTCCCGCTCCCCTGGGCGAGCCGCGCGGAAATCAGCTTCGTGATAACGCCGGACGAAACCCGGCTCAGGATGGAGGAGGCCGGCTTCGAAATCGAACGGTGGGAGCACCCCGCGCCGCCGCCCGTTTCCGTTCCGGCTGGCCGCGGGCTGGACCAGCGGATGGCGCTCGGAGAGGACATCGGCGAGCGGATCGCCAACGTCGGGGCTGCGTATGCCGATGGACGGCTGGCGCTGCTGCGGGTTATCGCTCGCCGGCGGCGGTAGGTCGGGGCAGCGGGCGGCCCTTTTCCGCCGGAGCGTGGCAGAGCGGGACACGGCAATGGTGGCCTCGTGCCGATGAGGCTGCGTTTCGCCCTCCCGGAGCCGCAGAGAGTCCCCCCCGACAAGGCCGATGGAGGCGTTCAGGGGTGCGTGCTATTCGCCCGCGTCGAGGAAAACGAGCTCCCGGTTCCCCATGATGATCACGTCCGCGTCCTGGAGGGGCACCGGGTTCTGCACCCGGCGGCGCGTCCCCTCGCGGCGGAGGAACGTTCCGTTCTGGCTGCCGAGGTCGTACAGCACGAAGCTGCAGTTCTCATACCGGATCTTGGCGTGGCTCCGGCTCACCTCGGGGTCGTCGATAACGATGGTGGCTTCCCGCGCCCGGCCGATGGTGACCTCCTCCAGGAGCCTGAAGGGGCGGCCGTCGCTGCCGCGGTCGACGAGGAAGGCGAGCCGGCCGGCGGGCCGGCCGAGTGTTCCTGCGACGACGGTCCGGTCGCTTTGCGCCGTCCCGCCGGGCGGCGCGGCTGCGACCCGCGTCTGCACGCCCGCCGGTTCGACCCGCGTAGGACCCGGGCCGGCTGCAGCAGCGGCCAAGGCCGGTGTGCCGACCGGCGCGCCGACCGCGGGTGCCGCGGCTTCTCGGGTTCCGTAGGCGTAGACGGCGGCGGCCATCCCGACGGCACCGAGCCAGGCAAGCACCGCCAGGGCAACGAAGCCGCCGGAATTCGTCTCGGGGAAGTCGAACGGTGCGGCGATGGCCGCGGGCAGCGCCAGCAGCGCACACACCGCCGCTACAAGCTGGTATGCGCGTGCTCGGGGTCCCGCCGCATTTACCAGGAACCAGCCGGCGGCGACGGCGACCGCAGCGAACTGCACCGCGAACAGGATGCTGCGGATCTCTGCTGAAATCCCGCCGAAGCCCATGCTCTGCCCCCTACACCTTTTTGAAAAGAAGGGTCGTATCGCCGATCTGCACGCGGTCGTTGTGCCGCAGTACATGTTGATGCATCTGGCGACCGTTGATTCGCGTCCCGTTCGTCGACCCGAGGTCGATGAGGGTGAATTCCCCGTTCTCGTGGCGGATGCGGAGGTGCTCGCTCGACACGTTCGGGTCGTCGATGCGGATGTCGTTCGTGCCGCTGCGCCCCACGGTCGTGGTGTCGGTCTTGAGCTGGAAGATACTCCCCGCTTGCGCCCCTTTCGTAACGATGAGGTAGGCGAAGGTCGGGGGGCTCGTGCGCATCTGAACTGTTTCCGAACTCACCTGTCACCCTCCGAAAGGAAGCTGTTCGAGCGGGAGCCAGCCCGCTGCTACGGCGGCTCCCGTCGCACCGGCGAGCGAGGCGAGCAGCAGGAGCGCCGCTGCCCACGCTGCGACCCGCCGACGGGAACGGCGTTCCTCGGGCGCGCCGAGGGCCAGCCGCTTCGTCTCGTGGTGCGCCTCCAACGGGTTCGGTACCCGGTAGATGACCACCGACACGTTGTCGGGCGCTCCCCGCTCGCATGCCATCGAGATAAGCTCGCGGGCAGCCGAGTCGGCCGCGTAGAACGCTGCCACCGAGGCGAACTCCTCGTCGCGGACGACCCGGTAGAGCCCGTCGGAACAGAGGAGGACGACGTCGCCCGGCGCGAGTGCGATGGGTCCGCCGCAATCGGCGGCCACCTGGGGCTCGAAGCCGATGCTGCGCGTGATCACGTTCCCGAACGGCGCATCGGCCGCCTCGTCCGCGGTCAGCACGCCGGCTCGCACCTGTTCCGCCACCAGGGAGTGGTCCGCCGAAAGCTGCCGCGCCGACTTCGGGCCGATGAGGTAGACCCGCGAGTCGCCCACGTTCGCCCACCAGAGCGTCTCGCCGACGACGAGGGCAGCGGCGAGGGTGGTCGCTGGCCGCGCGCCTGGGTGGAGGCTTCGTGCCTCCTGGTACAGCGTCTCGTTCACCCGTTCGAAGGCGGCCGCCAGCCCGGACTGCGGGTCCGAGCCGGCCGCCAGGGCCGCCGCGACGTACTCTCGGAGCAGCTCGACGCTCCGCTGGCTCGCCCAGTCGCCGTGGCCCTGCCCGCCCACGCCGTCGGCCACGGCGAGGAGGACGCCGAACTCACGCCCCACGGGGAGCACATCGGCGAGCACCGCGTCTTCGTTCCGGGGGCGGACTGCGCCCCGGTCGGTGCGCGCGCTCAGGATGTGCGAGTTGGGGCGGGACATGCGCTACTCCTCAGCGCAGCGGCAGCCACTGCCGCGCTCGAGCCTCGGCGACCGTTTGGGAGACGGCGCCGTAGAGCCCTGCGGCGGGCTGCTCCGTACTCGGGTTCACGACCCCGAGAGTGTTCACTCCAACCACCCGGCCGCACTGATCCACCAGCGGTCCGCCGGAATTGCCGGGGTTGATCTCGGCGTTGTGCTGCAGGAACTCGGCGCCTTGGAAGACGCGGACCGTGCTGAAGTTGCCGAAGGTGAACGTCGGGCTGCCTCGTACGATTTCGTTTGAGAGGGCGAGCGGGTAACCGGCTGCAATGGCACGGTCGCCCGGGCGAAGCTTGCTCGCCGTCACCCAGGTGATGGGCTTGAGGTTCGGGATGCCCTCCGCCTTCAGGAGCGCGAGGTCGACGATGGGGTCGACGTTCACCACCTTCGCGGGAAGCTGGCGCTCGCTGTCAGGGAAAACCACGGCGAAGCCGGGCATCAGCTGGCCGCTCTGGTTGTCCACAACGACATGTCGATTTGTCATGATATAACCGCGGCCAGCAGTTCTCCCGGGCTCTGGAACCGCTCGTTCGGATCCTTCGCCATGAGCCGCTCCACGATGGCGCGCACCGCCTCGGGGACGTGCTCCAGCGCCTCCATCGGCGGGGGTGCTTCGAGATGGAGGCGCATCATCGTGTTCAGGTCGTCCGACTCGAAGGGTGGACGCCCGGCGAGCATGTGGAAGAGCGTGCACCCGAGCGAGTAGAGGTCGGACCGCGGGTCGACGGTACCTCGGAACTGTTCGGGTCCTGCGTAGGTGAGTGTCCCGACGAACATGCCCGGCGCCGTCACCGACCCTCCGTAGGTGAGGCGGGCGATGCCGAAATCCATCACCTTCACCGCGTTGTTGCGGGTCACCATGATGTTGTCGGGCTTGATGTCGCGGTGCACGATGCCCCGCGCCGCGGCTTCGTCGAGCGCCATTGCGACCTGCGAGCAGATAGCCAGCGCTTCGGCGGGCGAGATGGCGCCTTGCTGGAGGATTTCGGAGAGCTTCACGCCTCCGACGAATTCGCTGGCGATGTCGTAGCGGCCGTTGGCGGAGCCGAACTCATAGATGCGCACGATGTACGGAGAGAGGAGGAGCGAGGCGACGTGCGCCTCGCGCCGGAAGCGCTCGATCATCCCCGGGTCGTGCTGCAGGTGTTCGTGGATGACCTTGACAGCCACCGTGGCGCCCGTGCGCTCGTCGATGGCCCGGTAAACGGTCCCCATGCCGCCCGCTCCGATGCGTTCCACGAGCCGGTAATGGCCCAGGTGTTCACCGGTGCGGGCTGGCCGAAACATCGTGCCCCCTCTGGGAGCCTACCGCAGATTCGCTCGCATGGTGATATACGACGGAATTTGAGTAGAAAAAAGGGAGGTTCGGCCGTTAGCCGGTTCGGAGGCGCGGATCGAGGAGGTCGCGGAGGGCGTCGCCCAGCATGTTGAAGCCGAAGACGGCGGCGGAGAGGGCTACTCCGGGGAACACGGCGAGCCACCAGCCCACTGTCATGTGGATGCGCGCCTCGCGGCTCAGCATCCCGCCCCAGGAGGGCACGTCGGGCGGCACGCCCAACCCCAGGAAGCTCAAGGTCGCTTCGGCGAGGATCGCGTTGCCGAGACCCAGGGTGGCCAGGGTGATAATCGGCGCCATCACGTTCGGGAGGATGTGGCGGAGGATCATGCGGGTGTGGCCGACGCCGATGGCGCGTGCGGCCTCCACATAGGTCGCTTGGGACACGGAGAGCACCGCTCCGCGGATGATCCGGGACTGCCCCACGCCGAACAGGATCCCGAGCGAAACGATGATGATGAACACTGGCGTGCTGAACACCCCTTCGCGCTGAAGGAAGGGAGCCTGCCAGTCACGGAAGACGGCGACGACGCCGAGCAGAAAGACGAGCGCTGGGAAGGCGATGAAGGCGTCGACCAGGCGTTGAACGAGGATGTCGAACCAGCCTCCGAAGTAGCCACTGAGGAGGCCGAGCGTGACCGAGATGAACGTCGCCACTACGACCGCGGCGAATCCGACGAACATGGCGATGCGCGCCCCCCACACGATGCGGCTGAAGACGTCCCGGCCGAGGTTGTCGGTTCCAAACAGGTGAGAGGTGCTCGGCGCCTCGAGCCTGCCCCCGGCGCCGAGCTGGTTCGGCTCGAAGGGTGCCGTCCACGAGGCTGTGACGGCCAGGATGGCTATGACAAGGACAAGGGTGCCCCCGAACAAGCCCAGCGGCTTTTCGCGAACCAGACGCCGCACCACGTCAGCATAGAACGGCAGCTGGCGCCGGAACTCGAACTGCGGGGCCTGCGCTTCGGCAATCGTTGCGCGTTCTTGCTGAGCCATGGTCCTTGCCTACCCGTATCGAATCCGCGGGTCGAGCCACCCGTAGGTGAGGTCGACGACGATGTTCACGAGCACGACGATCACGGCGAGCACGAGGACGACGCCCTGCACCGAGGGGTAGTCGCGCTGGAAGATGGCGCCGATGAAGTACCGGCCCACGCCCGGGATGTTGAAGATGCTTTCGAGGATGATCGTACCGCCGAGCGCGGTCCCCACCTGCAGACCGACAATCGTGACGACAGGGATGAGGGCGTTCTTGAGCGCGTGTCGGGTGATGACGGCCCGCTCCCGAAGGCCCTTTGCCCACGCGGTGCGGATGTAATCCTGGCGCAGCACTTCGAGCATCATGGTGCGCGTCATGCGCATGACCGATCCGGCGAGCCCGACGCCGAGGAGTAGGGCCGGCCAGAAGTAGTAGTAGAGGTGGTCGATAGGACCCGCTGACCACGGTTTGTAGGTGAGCGGCGGTGACCACCCCCACCAGGTGGACGGGAAGACGATGAGCAGCAACGCCGTGAAGAAGTACGGCACCGAAAGGGCCAGGATCGCAAAGCTGCGGGCGGCGTAATCGGCCAGCGTGTCCTGTCGCACGGCCGAAAGGATGCCGACGGGCAGCGCGATGACGAGGCCGATGAGGATGGCCATGAACCCGAACTCCACCGTCACCGGCAGCCGGTCCTGGAGTTCAGAGGCCACGGACCGCCCTGTCCACGGCGAGTGACCGAAGTCGCCGCGAACGACTTTGCCGAGGTACACAGCGAACTGCTGGGGGATGGGCTTGTCGAGGCCGAGCTCGCGCTCGATGCGGGCACGGTCTTCCTCGGTGGCGTAGGGGTTCTCGGCCATCATCAGCTCCACCAGGTCGCCCGGAACGAGGCGGAGGAGCATGAAGGTGGCGAACATCACGAGGAGGACGGTGGGGACGGCGAGGAGCAGCCGGCGAATGATGTATTCGGTCATGGGCGCAGCGTGGAGGCGCCGAGAGGCGGGAGAACCTCCCGCCTCTCGGCAGCGCTTCCATTACAGGTCGAGCCAGAGCGTCTCGATCCGGCCGTCGTAGAGGTCGGTGTGGTAGAACCACCCCTTGACGGCCGGGTCGGTGAACTCGTGCAGGTTCGTCGTGAACATGAACTTCATGGGGAAGTCGAGGACGATCTTCCGCTGAGCCTCGAGAACGATCTGCCGCCGCCGCTCTCGGTCGAGTTCCTGAGACTGCTGGTCAATCAGGTTGAAGATCTCTTCGTTGTAATGCTTATAGAACGTGGAGTTGCGCCCGAAATACGAAGAAAGATTCTCGTCAGGGTCCGGGTTGTTGAGCGGAACGTGATGAGAGAAGGTGTACTTGTACGAATACGTTTGGTTGTAGTATGCGGCGAGCTCCATCGGCTGCAGTTCCACTTCTACGCCGATTTGCGCCAGCTGCTGCTTGAGGATTTCACCGATCTGGTCGGCCTGAGGGTTCGTCGCCCAGATCATCGGCCCGCGGAAGCTTGTAACCCCGGCAGCCTGCATCAGCTTCTTCGCGTTGGCTAGGTCGAACTTGTGCTCGGGCAGCTCCTCGGGCAGCGCCCAGTACTCATAGATGGGAAGGATGGGCCCGAAGGCGCGGACGCCGTCCCCTGCGTAGACGAGGTCGAGCACTTGCTCAGGATTGACCGCCTGCACGACCGCCTGGCGGAACCGCGGGTCGCTGAACGGGGGCTGGTACGGCTGGTCCTTCGTCGTGGGCGGCATGCGCATCTGCCGCCAGAACTGCGATGGCACCGCCTTGTAGTTGGCGTCCTTCCGGGCGCTCCGCACGCGATCGAGCTGGGGCTGGCTCACGATGACCGCGTGCACCTGCTTCTGGATGAACATGGTGGCGGCCGTATCGGGATCGGTAGCGAAGAGCCAGGTGACGCGGTCGACGTAGGGGAGCCCCTGCTTCCAGTAGTCAGAATTCCGCTCCGCCTTCATGTGGACGTCTTTCTGCCACTCCTTGAAGATGAACGGCCCCGTCCCGACTGCATGCTCGGTGAGGTCGCCGTACTTCTCCACCGTTTCGCGGTTGATGATGAGCGTCCAGGGGCTGGCCAGGTAGCTCATCATCGGCGCGTAGGGCTGCTTCGTCCGGAAGACGACGGTGTACTTGTCCGGAGTTTCGATTGAATCGAGCTTGCCGAGGAAGAAGTAGGCGTGCTGGAACTTCCCCGGCTCGTTCGTGCTCTGCCGCTCGATGGAATACTTCACGTCTTCGGCGGTGAGCTCCCGGCCGTTCGCGGGATCGACGTTGTGGAACTTCACGCCCTGGTGGATCTTCACCACCCACGTTAGCTGGTCGGGGTTTTCCGGCAGCGCCGTGGCAAGGTCGGTCACGATCTCCGAGAGGTCCGGCGTGAAGCGGTAAAGGCCGTTGTAGACGTTGTTGGTAAGGGCGGTGTTGTAGGGGAAGGTGTCGAAGTGGGGGTCGAGGCTTCGCGGCGAGCCACCGAGATGGAAGATCACCTCTCCGCCCCGTTTCGGCTGCTCCGTCGGGGCGGCCGTAGGCGATGCTCCCGGCGTCTGGCCGCCCGGCGGCTGCGTCGCCCCCGGGCCTTCCTCGTCATCGCCGCAGCCGGCAAGGGCCAGGCCGGCGAGGCCTGCCCCGGCGACGCCGCTCCCGTAGAGCATCCGCCGGCGACTGATTCGGCGGACGGCGTACCGTTCCCAGTAGCTGCTGGGCATCCGTGCTCCCTCCCTCAAGATGTTCGCGCCGGCCCGGGCGCTGCCGGCGCTGGACGGCAGCCCATTCGTACGGTCCTGCCGAAGGGTTGTCAAGGGGTCGAGCGAACGTTCGATCAGCCATCGCAGCCGACGCCCGCTCGTGACACGTCACACAATCCTTCATCTCCCCCGCGAAAGCGGCCCGCCCCCCGCGCCGTATACTCGCGGCAGGAAGACCCCCATGCGGACGGTCACGCTCGTCTCCCGCCGGGAGGACGTCCTCGCTCTCGTTCCGGCCCTCGAGCGGCAGGGCTTCTCCGTGGGCGCTTGCTCGCCCGCCGAATTCGCAGACCGCGCCGGCATCGACCGTCCCGCGGCCCTCGTCCTCGACCTGCGCGACCTGCCCCAGGCAGCTTTCGAGCTCATCCACTCCACCTACCGCGACACCTCGGCCCTCATCGTCCTCGTCGGGCGTGAACAACTCGAGCGGGTCCCAGCCCGCCTCGATGTCGACGACTTCGTCGTTATGCCGGCCGAGGCGGCCGAGGTGCACCGGCGGCTCGAGCGGGCGCTCTGGCGCCGCTTCGGCGTGGACGAGCAGGACATCGTCCGCTGCGGAGCGCTGGCCATCGACCTCGCCAACTACCGCGTCACGGTAGCGGGCGAACCGGTCGTCCTCACGTTCAAAGAGTACGAGCTTCTTCGCTTCCTCGCGGTGAACGCAGGACGCGTCTTCACCCGCGAGCAGCTCCTCAACCGCGTTTGGGGGTACGACTACTTCGGCGGCGCGCGGACCGTCGATGTCCACATCCGCCGCATCCGCGCCAAGATCGAGGTGAAGGGCTACCGCTTCATCGAAACCGTCCGGAACGTCGGATACCGGCTCGTGCTGGCTGCTCAGCGGGAGCCTTTGACCGAGTAACGCTCGCCCGCGGGGGCCGAGCTCCGTACCCTGAAGGCGTGAACGAAGAGCAATCCCGCCGCATGGCCGCGGCTGCCGAGGCGATCCTCGAAGCGCTGGAGGCCGCGGCTGACGCTCGCGATGCCGTCAGTGCAGCCGGCTTCGAGGCACCG
The DNA here is from genome assembly GCA_034431815.1 of Dehalococcoidia bacterium. Taxonomy (GTDB): domain Bacteria; phylum Chloroflexota; class Dehalococcoidia; order Tepidiformales; family Tepidiformaceae; genus HRBIN29. The sequence continues at coordinate 7,573 of DAOUCS010000087.1, read as the reverse complement.
CTGGAACGGGAGCGGCTGCAGGCGGCCCGCCGCGCCGCCGCCGCTGTCGAACAAACCGCTCGGAAGCTGGAAGCGGCGGCCGGCCGCCTGGCCGTCGCCGTCGCCGTGCTCCGGCTGGGCGGCGCCTTCGAAGCCGTGCGCGAGGCGCTGCATGCCGCACGGCGCGGCAGGGCCGCGGCCCGCGCCATTCCTGAGGGCCACGGCACGGCTGCCCGGCGGGCCGCAGCCGAGGCCGCCCTCGCGGAGCTCGAGCGGGCCCTCGAGCGGCTGAGCCGCATCGCCTTTCCTTCCTAAGGGAGGCTACCGGGCGCCGAACGCCTCCTCGTACGCTGCAAGCGCCGCGCGAATGGCGGCCAGCGCCTCCTCCCGGCCCTGGAAGGGGTTGATAACCACGACCTCCTTCTCCTCGAGCACCTTGTAGTCGATGAAGAAGCGGGAGATCTCGGCCATTCGGTGTGGCGAGACCTGCTCCAGCGTTTGCACGTGGGCGAACTCCGGGTCGTCGCGGCTCACGGCCAGGATTTTCAGGTCGGGCTTGCCCGCATCGATCATGCGCAGCACCCCGAGGGGCCGCACGAAGACGATGGTGAGGGGATCGATCGGCTCCTGCCCGAGGACGAGCACGTCCAAGGGGTCTCCGTCTTCGGCGTACGAGCGGGGGATGAACCCGTAGTTCGCCGGGTAGTGGACCGCGCTGTGGAGCACCCGGTCGAGCCGCAGCAGCCCGGTCTCTTTGTCCAGCTCGTACTTGTTCTTGCTGCCGGCCGGGATCTCGATGATGACCGGCAGCGCCGTCTCGATCGCGTTCGGGTCGACGGGGACATCGTGCCAGGGGTGGACCACGCTCGAGGACCTCCGAGGCCTTCGCTCGCGAGGGTCCCGCGGAAGACGCCACCGTGCAAGCGGCGTCTCGGCCGGTCTTCCGCCAGCGCATTATCGGCAGCACGATGTGCTCCACCATCGCCGGCCTTCACCAGCGGGTACGTGTCGCTCTCGACGGTTCGGCGGGGGCGCTCCGGCGCGATGCAGCGTTCGATCGCCACGCGCCGCGCCGCCCACGGGCCGGGCTCGCTATCCCTGATGAACGGGTCGCCGTCGTGCCAGCAACCCGGGGCGCCCGGAGCCTTCGCCCGAGGGTGTTGTGGGACGCACAGACATCGGCACCACGTCCTCCCGCGGTCAGCAGCTTCTTCGCTTCGGGAACTTCGAGCACAGGGGATCTCGCCGCCCCCGTTCGGCGAGAATCTGCCGGACGCCTTCAACGGCGGATATCGTGGCTTCCCGCACGCTGAGTGAGCGCCCTGGCGATCGGGACTGCCGACGCCGCCGCGCCGGAGCGCGCCCTCGGCGGGGCCGAGAGGCTGATCGCCGAGGGTTGCCGGTGGGCGGTACGAGGAACCGGACCCGCGCCGTTCACGGCGTTCCGGCAGCTGCAGGCGGAGCACGACCGAGCGTTGCGCCTGCAGGTGCGTTGGCTCGCCGGCGGAGCGTTTCGCCTCGGCGCCCGAAGGGGTACCCTCCGGGGTGAGCGATGGCCGACCCGCGCTGCCACTACTGCGAACGCCCCGCCGAAGCCGAGTGCCCCACCTGCGGGCGGCTGTACTGCGCCGATCACGGCGAAGACGTGTGCTTGCGCTGTCTCGCTCCCGACTCGGTGCTCCCCTCCGCAGCGGTGTACCGGGGCTCCCTCCTCGCCCTCGTCATCGGGACGCTCGTCACCATCTACCTGCTCGTGAGTCCGCCCGGCGCAGATTCGGAGAGCGACACCGTCCTCCCCATCGCCACGAACACCCCTGCCGTCACGGCAACGGCAACCCCTACCCCGCCCGGAATGCCGTCGGGCGCGGCGCAGCCGACGATAGCGCTCGGCACGGCGACGCCCTTGCCTGCCGGCACGCCCGCCCCGGGAGGCACCCCGGCGCCGACTTCCACGCCGACTCCTGGCGCGCGGACCTACACGGTTCAGCCCGGCGATACCCTTTCCGGCATTGCCGCCCGGTTCGGTACGACGGTCGAAGCGATCCTCGAGCTAAACCCTGGACTCGTGCCGGAGGCGCTTCAGCCGGGGACCCAACTACGCTTGCCGCCAGCGCCATGAACGCCGAAGACCCCGTCCTCGCTTCGGTCGAGCGCGAAGCCCGGGCGCGGAGCACCGTCCTGCGCCAGGCGGTGATTTGGACCCCGCTTTTCCTTGCCGGCGCGGGCGCTTTCCTTTTCTTCCTCATCGACGAAGCTCGCGGCGGGGACCGGGGGAGCTGGTTCACGGTCGGGCTGCTCGGGGTGCTCACGCTGCTGTTCGGGTACATGAGCGTTCAGGCCCTTCGCGACCTGGCCGGCCAACCCGTCGAGCACGAAGGGCTTATCACCCGCCGCTGGGCGCGGACGGATGCCTTCCTATTCCGCTCCCATTACGTGCGCGTCGAACCGGGGATCATCCTGCGCATCGACCCTCGCCACCACGACGTGACGGAGGGCGAGTACGTCTGGGTGCGCTATTACCGGGGCACCTCCGTTGCCATCTCGTTCGAACGCAGGGAGCCCCCGGAGAGCGTCCGCGCGAAGCTGCGCCGCCGGCACTGAGTGCGGCGAGGGTGTTGCTGCCGAAACCGGCGCCGCTCAGAATCTCGCCCAAATGCCCGAGCCCAGTCCCAGGCCGTCCTACCGCACGATGCGCGAGCTGGCGGAAGACGAACGCCCGCGGGAGCGGCTCCTTCGCCACGGGCCTGAAGTGCTGAGCGATGCCGAGCTGGTGGCGATCGTGCTCGGCTCTGGCTTGGCGGGCGAGAACGTGGTCGACCTCGCCAGGCGCATCCTCGAGCATTACGGCGGGCTTGCCGGGCTGGTGAGGGCCGACGCCAGGACGCTCCAGCGGCTGCGAGGGGTCGGCGCGGCGAAGGCCGCCCAGCTCGCCGCCGCGGTCGAGCTCGGCCGGCGCGTTCAGCGGCTGGTGCCCGAGGACCGGCCCCACCTCGGCTCGCCAGAGGCCGTCTACGCCTACGTTGCTGGACGATTCGTCGGCCGAACGAAGGAGCAGCTCCTCGTGTTGGCCCTTGACACGCGCGGGCGCCTCCTCGGAACGCCTGCCGTCCTCGGGGGCACGGTGCTCAGCGTCGCCGTCCGCCCGGCCGAAGTCTTCCGAGAGGCTGTCGTGCTCGAGGCGACGGGCGTGATACTCGTCCACAATCATCCCTCGGGCGACCCGACGCCGAGCGCCGACGACATCCGGGTGACGAAGCAGCTCGCCGAGGCCGGAGCGCTGTTGGGCATTGACGTGGTGGACCATGTCATCGTCGGCCTCAACCGGTACGTGAGCATGCGGCGCGAGGGCATCGCGCTGCGCTGAGACGAAATTTTCACACTTTGATAGTGGACATAGCGTGACATCCGTGTAGGCTATGCATCGATACGTCCCTGGGGAGGTCGGCCGTGGAAGTCGCCGTCATCGAGTTCGAGCTGACCTGCCCCGAGCACGGCGCGCACCGCACCATCGTCCCCGCGAAGCTTCCCTGGCCGCGCGCGTGCGTGCACTGCTTCCGGCCGGCGCAGCGACGCGAGGTGCGCCGCTTCACCGTGGAGTGGCCTCCCGATTCGCCCGTGGGCGGCGAGGCGTACATCGGCTGAGGGCATGCCCTGTGCCCCGGCGGTGCTGCCGCCGAATCTGATGGTGTGGCAGCCTTCTGGCTTTGGGTGATTCGTCCCCTGGCGCTCCTTTTGGCCGCGGCGGCCGCAGCGGCGGGAGGGACCGAGGTCGCAAGCTGGGACCTCTGCATGGCCGCCGCCAGCGCCGCGGGCATCGTGGCACTGGCCGCGAACCGGGCAGGGGCATCGGCCGCCCGGCGGGCACGGGCCCGGGCCGCCGCCAAGGTCGTTCGTCACCCTGCGGCCCAGGCGGAAGCTGAGCGGAGGAGCGCGGCCTAGCTGTTCCGCAGACCGAACATGATTCGCTCCTCGAGCAGGCGGTGTGTGCCTCTCCGCGGTCGCCGTTAACGGAGGAGCGCACTCGGCCCGCGGCCTTCCGCGGCAGCAACTCTCTTCGCTAGGATCCGAAGGCGATGGCGACCGAAACCGTCATCCGGCCAGGGACCGAGCAGCAGGAGCGCACGGGCGAATCGCTCGAGCCGCTCTATCACCTCATCCTGCTGGACGACGACGAGCACACCTACCAGTACGTGGTGGTGATGCTGAACCGCATCTTCGGGTATTCCCCGGAGAAAGGCTTCGCCATCGCCTGCATGGTGGACAGCCAGGGCCAGGCCATCGTCATGACGGGCCCCAAGGAGCAGGTGTTGGAGAAGCAGCGCGCGATCCACAGCTTCGGGGCCGACCCCTGGATGCCCACCTCCAAGGGCAGCATGACGGCCATCATCGAGCCAGCAGGCTGAGGCTCACCGGAGCGTCCGCAGGAGGCGGCGCAGGCGCACGAGCGACTCGAGGGAGTTCGCCGGCAGGAAGTGGTCGACCCAGGGCAGCGCCGCTGCCATGCCGGCGGCGGTCGGCTCGTAGCCTGGGTGGCCTTTGAGCGGATTGAGCCAGACGATGCGGAAGCACCGCCGTCGCAGCTCCGCCATCTGGGCTGCGAGCCGGGCAGGGTCTCCCCGCTCCCAGCCGTCGCTCAGGATGAGTACCACCGTGCGCGGCCCCAGCAGCCGGCGCCCGTGGCGGAGGAGGAATTCTTCCAGGCAAGTGGCGATCGCCGTCCCTCCGCTCCATGCCGCCGTCGCTCGGCTGAGGGCCGCGGCAGCAGCCTCGAACCGCCGGCGGCGCAGAAGGGGGGTCAGCTCGAAGAGGCGGGTGCTGAAGGCGAAGGTGTGGACGTCGCCCCGCTCGCGCTGCAGCGCGTGGAGGAACTGCAGCAGGAACCCGGCGTACCGATCCATCGAGCCGGAAACGTCGCAGAGGGCCACGAGCCGCAGCCGCTCCCGTTTCCGCCGCATCCGCTGCAGGACGAGGAGCTCCCCACCCGTCCGCTGCGCCCGCCGCATCGAACGGCGGACATCGACCAGCGGCCCGGATGCCGAACGTGCGAACCGCCGGCTCGGCACGGTGGCAAGCACGGGAGCGAGCTTCGCCACCTCGCGCCGCACGCGCGCCGCCTCCGCCGGGGAGAGGTCGAGGAAGTCCTTCCGTACCAGAAGGTCGGCGTCGCCGGCAGTTGCCTCGAAGCCGGGCAACATGGAGGCGCCCTCCTTCCGGTCGAACCCCTCGATGGGCAGGCTGACCGGTACGTAGGCGGCGGCAGGGGGCCGCGGTTGTTCCTGCAGCGCCGGACGGAGGCGCTCGCCCGCGGCCGGGTCGGCGGATTCCCCGAAGAAGCGTTCGAACACGGCGTCGAAAACGGGCAGCTCTTCCGGGGCGGTGACGGAAAGAGCCCGCAGGGCAGCGCGGAACGCCTCACGGTCGGTGGGATCAATGACGCCGAGCGCGCGCACGGCCTCGACCGCCCGCCCCGGCGTGACCGCCAGCCCCTCATTGCGCAGGGCGCGACAGAACGAAAGGACGCGGGCGGAGAGGCTGCCGCGGGGGCCCATCGCGCCTATGATGCGGCCGCCGATTCGCGCCCGGCGAGTTCGGTCACGACCTCTTCAGTGTGCTCGCCGAGGAGAGGCGGCCGGCGCGTGAACCCGGCCGGCGTTCGTGACCACTCGGCGTAGCTCCGCACCAGGGTGAGCGGCCCGAACTGGGGATGCTGGCACTCCCAGAAAAGGCCGTTCTCGCGGTGCCACGGGCTGGCGAAGATCTCCTCGATGCGGAGTGCAGGAGCGCACGGGATGCCGCGAGCAAGGAGCCGTTCGACGGCGTCATCCCGTTCGAGCTCCGCGAATGCCTCCGCCAGCAGGGAGGCCAGCGGGCCGTCGTTCGGCTGCTGCAGGGCCTCGCGGGCGAGGAACCTCCCTGCCCACTCGGGATGTCCAAGGGCCGCGCAGAGCTGGTGGAATTCCTCCCCGCGCCGGCACACGATCGCCAGCCAGCCGTCCCGGCAACGGTAGAGGCGGTCGAGAGCGCGGGTGCCGGGGAAGTCGCGCCCGCCCTTCGCCGGCGCGGGCCGCCCCGCGTGCCAGGTGAGCTCTCCCGACTGGAAGAGGATGCTCTGGGCGGCGAGGGACGTCTCCACCCGCTGCCCGCGCCCCGTGCGTTCGCGGGCGAAGAGCGCGGCGAGGACGCCGAAGGCCGCCACCATCGAGGTAGCAGTGTCGTTTACCGGGATCTGGTGGAAGACCGGCTCGTCGTCGCCCCCTTGGGCGGCCATCAGCCCGCTCTGCGCCTGGAGGAGCGGGTCGAACCCTGGCAGCGATGCCATGGGGCCCGTGTTGCCGAAGCCCGTCACCGAGGCCTGTACGATGCGAGGGTTCCGCCGGGAAAGCACCGGGTAATCGATGCCGAGGCGCTCCAGGACGCCGAGGCGGTAGTTGTCGAGCACGGCGTCCGCGCCTTCGGCCAACCGGTAGAACGTCTCCCGCTGGGCTGGGTCCTTCAGGTCGAGCACGATGCTGCGCTTCCCTTGGTTGTAGCCGGCGAAGCCCAATCCGTATTGCCGGAATGGGTCGCCTTCGGGCGGCTCGACCTTGATGACGTCGGCGCCGAAGTTGGCCAGGATGGCGCCGATGAACGTCCCGGCGATGACCATGCCCAGGTCGAGGACTCGCACGCCGGCCAGCGGGCCGCCGGGCCGGACCGGCGGGGGCTCGCCGCACTGCGGGAGTGCGGGAGGCCGTTCGCGCAGGAGTGCGGCCGGGTCGACATCCTGGATAAGGCCGCGGATGCTTCCCGGCGTCTCGGAAAGGCGGACAGGAACGCCCGGCATGAGGATCGTTCCGAGCTCCGGGTGGTGGAGTTCGGCGCGCATGCCGATGGCCCGCACCTGCTCGCTTTCGAACCAGCGCTCCCGAGGCCAAACCGGGGCGCGGGGCACGCCCGCCGCCTCCAACAGGGCTAGCCATTCGTCTCGGGGGCGTTCGGCGAAGCGCGCATCGAAGCGGGCGATGACGGCATCCCGCACCTCGGGGCGCATGAGGTTTGCGAACTCGCCGTCGACACCGGGCATCGCCATCACATCGAACAGGTCGAGGACCTCCAGCGCCTTGTAAAAGTGGTGCGGCATGAGGGTGCCGAGGAAGAGCCACTCGCCATCGGCGCAGCGGTAGAGGCGGTAGTTCGGCAGAGCGCCGCGGGCTCCAGGGCTTCGCATCCGCAGCACCTCGCCGGCTCGGAGGGCGCCGCCGCTTTCGACGACGGCGAAGCCGTGAATGCCGCCCACCGTGAGCGCTTGACCGAGGCCGCTGCGCTGGCGGTCGAGCAGGCCGGCGGCCATGGCGCCGGCGGCGATGAGCGCGTGGGCGTAGGAAAGCTGCGGCGTCACTAGCTCCACCGGCACGTCGTCCCAACTGAACTGGAACCAGCAGGCTCCGCTCACCGCGGCGAGGAGCTGCTCCTCGGGCGGGAGAACGCTCCAGCGGCCCCGCGGGGCGTAGGGCGGCATCCAGACGTGCAGAAGGCTGGGGTAGAGGGCCGTGAGCGTGCCGGGGTCGAAGCCGAGCCGCTCCAGCTCCCCCGAGAGGGCGTCGAACACCGCCAC
>DAOUCS010000086.1:0-8812 GCA_034431815.1 Dehalococcoidia bacterium | reverse complement strand
GAGGTGGTCGAACACGTAGAAGCCCCAGGTGAGCCCCGAATCGAGCCCCTTCCAGGGGTTGATACTCGACCAGGGGGCCGTCTGCCGCAGCCGAAGGATGCCGTCCTTGGGGATGTCCGCCTCGGGCGGCGTGGTCGGGGTGGCTTCCGGGCTTCCTTCCTCGCCCGGAGCGGTTGGGGTGCCGCCGGGCCCCTCGTCATCGCCACAGCCGGCGAGCAGCAGCCCCCCTGCTCCCAACCCGGCTGCCCCGGCGCCGGCGAGAAAGCGCCGGCGGTTGGTTCTGCTGCCGAAGAGACCATTCGCACGCATGCCCGCGTTCCCCCCTGAGTTGCGTCGGCGATCCGAGCGCCCTTCGTCGATTCATCATATTGTCGCTGTCAATACATACGCCGTGGCCGGTTGCCGGGATGTTCCGCCGCTGCTAGCGTGCGTCTGCATCCGCAACGCACTAGCGAACTTTCGGCGGAGCCAAACTACCTCGCAGGAGATCGACGATGCCCAGGCGCCTCGCTCTCGCCGTCGGCTTCACCGGCAGCCCCGAACAGAACCGCGAAATCATCGAGCGCATCAAGGTCGCAGAGGAGGTGGGCGTCGAGGCCGTCTTCACCGCCGAAACCTGGGGGCGCGACCAGTTCAGCCTCCTCACGCAAATCGCCCTCGCCACCTCGAAGATCAAGCTGGGGACGGGTATCGCGCCCGTCTTCGGGCGCTCGCCGGCTGTGCTGGCGATGACCGCCGCGACACTCGACGAGCTCTCTGGCGGCCGGTTCATCCTCGGCCTGGGAACCTCCGGCGCACGGGTCATCGAGCATTGGCACGGGGAGAAGTTCGAGAAGCCGCTCCAGCGCTTGCGCGAATACACCGAGATCATCAATATGATTGTCCGCGGAGAAAAGGTCTTCTACGAGGGAGAAATCTTCAAGCTTCAGCGCGGATTCCGCCTCCTATTCCAGCCCGTACGGCCCCACATCCCTATTGCCATCGCTTCTATCTCGCCCAAGAGTATGGAGCAGGTTGGCGAGATCGCCGACGCCTGGATGCCGATTTTCTGGCCGAAATCGAAGATCCAGGAGGGGAAGGAGATCGTCCGCCGCGGCTCCCGCAAGGCCGGCCGGCCCGACGACGCGGTCGAGTGCTGGGCGAACATCACCGTCGTCATCAACCCCGACGTGGAGAAGGCCAAGGTCCAGGCGGCGGGCCCCGTCTCGTGGTACGTCACCAACATGGGCGACTTCTATTGGCAGATGCTCGCGCGGAACGGCTTCGCCGAAGAGGTCGCCGCCATGCGGAAAGCGGCTGAGACCAGCAAGCCGGCGCCGTTCCAGACCACGCCCGAAATCATGGCCGCGATGGGTGACCGGATGCTCGACGAGGTGGCCGTCTACGGCGACCTGGAGACCGTCGCCGCCGGCCTCGAGGAGCGGCGCCGTCTTGGTGTCGACATGCCTATCATCTCCATGCCCCCTGGGGACCTCCGAACCGTCGAGCGCGTCCTGGGCACGCTCGTCGCCTGAGGTCCGCGAACGTCAGACGCCGAGCAGCCGGGCGAGGAACTGGAGCGCCTCCAGGACCTCCTCGGGCGAGTGCAGCATCGTATCAGCGAGTTCGCCGATTTCCGCGGGTGTCTCCGGCCCTCCGGAGACCCCGGCGATCACCACCGTGGTGCCGCGCTCGCGAAGGCTCAGCGCCGCCCGGAACATGGCCACGTCGGTAAGGTCGTCCCCCATCACGAGCAGGGAGCGCGCCTTCAAGTGGTCCTGCAGGGCGAGGAGGGCGACATCTTTGCCGCCCCGCGCATCGGGCAGCACTTCGAGGACCATCCGTCCCTCGCGCAGGCGGAGCCCTTTGGGAAGCGGCGTGAGCGCCTTCCGGATGACCGGCTCCAGCTCCGGTGCCGTACGGAAGTGGAACGCCGTCGAAATCGCCTTCCGCTCGATGTTGAGGTAGATGGTCGGGGCGGCCTCGATGACGCGCTCTTCGGCCTCTTCCAGCGCGGCAGCCAGCGCCAGCCGGTCCACCTCGGGCAACAGCGGGCTCTCAAACGAAGCCTCGAGCCCATGGCTGCCGATGACCACCACGCCTTCGCACGGCACCATCCGCCGCGCGGTATTCAAATCCCGCCCGGTGATGACCGCCACGGTAACCGCCGCTGCGAGCCGATCCAGAACGGCCAGTGTCGTGGGCGGCACCCGGGCATCCTGCGGGCGCTCCACGATGGGCGCCAGCGTCCCATCAAGGTCGGTCGCCAGGAGCCGGGGGAGCGGACCCTCGGCGAACCGGCGAAGGGCGTGCATCGTTTCATTTGCGAGCATGGAGCGCCTCCAATCGGTTCAGGTAGCGGGATGCCCAGGCGCGGGCGTCGCGGCGCCGCACCGTCTGGGCGAAGGCATCGCTGATTCGGCCCGGGCGTCCGTCGAGTGCCGCGCCGATGGCGTCGGCCAGGGCGCGTTCGTCCAGGGGGTCGACGGCCACGAATCCGGCGCCAGCGAACTCTGGCCCGTACGCGGCCGCGACCCCGGTATCCGCACCCACGACGAGCACGGCGCGCGCTTCGGCGGGACGCATCGCCTGCGCCAGTGCGGTCTGGAGGGGCACGAGGTTCATGCCGTCGGCCAGGGAGGCGGCCACCAGCACGTCGGCGGCCCTCAGGAGCGCGACGACCTCCTCCCACGGAAGGGCCTCTCGGCGGAGCTCGAACGGCACGCCGGCGGCGGCTGCCGTTCGGGCCGCCTCGGCCGACGCGTCACGGATTGCGGAGGCGAGCGCCTCGTAGCCTGGCACCGTTGACCGCGTCGGCGCCTCGGCGCCCACATGGATGAACCGCCGACCTCGGTGCAGCAGGGTGGCGACCGCCCGGAGGCGCTCGGGGATCCCTTTCGTGTAATCTCCCCGCTCGAGTCCTACGACGAGCGGCAGCCCCGTTGCCCGAAGCTCGGCCAGCCACCGGGGGTCCGGCGCCGCCCGCGCGGGTCCTTCCACCGCGTCGGCGTCGGGCCCCACCGGATGCGCCTCGACGGCCACGAAGCGCCCATCTGCCCGCAGTCCGCCATCGGTCTCGCGGGCGCCGGCAAGCGCAGCTGCCGCCCGAAGAAGCCGGCGCGCATCGGCCGGAGATTGCACGCCGACAAGGTCGGCGGCGAGCAGTCCGCGCAGCCACTCCGCGAAACACGCGCGCCCCTGTTCGTCGAGGAACTGCTGGGCGATTTCCCACTCGGGGAAGGGCGTGTGGAGGAAGAATCCGATAGCGCCGCGGTAGCCAGCTTCTCGCAGCTTCACGGGCACCAGGCCGAGCTGGTAATCGTGCACCCAGGCGTGCTCCGCGTCCATCGACGCCGCGGATTCGGCGTAGGCCTCGTTCGCGCGGCGGTAGGCGCTCCACGCCTCCGTCGTGGGCGTCAGGGGCGGCGGGAAGTACGCCGTGAGCTGCGGAAACGGCCGTACCAGGTGGAGCAAGGGCCAGAGGAAGGCGTTCGACGCCAGCTCGTAGAACCCCCGCCATTCTTCCTCGGCGAAGAACACCCGCCGGTGACGAAGCTGCCCGGAGGGAGTGGAGAGCCACTCCTCGCCGCGGTCGTCGACCCGTTCGCGGTTGTATCGCCCGCGGCCCGCGCCCACCCATGCCGTACCCTCGCCGGCGGCGGGCCGCAGCACCGCTACCAACCCTCCCACTGCCGTGCCTGTCGGCGGTGCGCCGTCCGGCGTGTCGTGGTCGGCATAGGCGCGGTTCGCAACGATGACGAGCCGGAAACGGGCCATCGCCCGCCAGTATACGTGCGGAGCGCTACCTGCCCGGCCGCCCGGGTATACTCCCCCTGCGATGGACCCGCACGAAGACGTTTCCTTCGGCGACGAAGCGCTCACCTCGGCCACCATCCGCCGGCGGCTCGAAGAGGCGATCCGCCGGCCGCGCCACGAGCAGCCGCCGCAGCGCGCCGGGAAGACCGCGCTGGGCCTGGCCCTCGGCAGCTTTGCGTTCTACTGGGCCCTGCCGCTCGTCCTCAGCCGCGGGCGCCGTCGGCGCGGAACCAAGGCTCCCCAGGGGTGATGAGGGTGCGCCTCGGTTTGGTCGGCGCGGGGGCCTGTGCCGAGCACGTCGCCAGGGCCGCTGCCGCGGTCCCCGATGCCGAGCTCGCGGCAGTCGCCGCGCCAATCGGAGCCGATGTCTTCGCTGCACGCCACCGCGTGCCGCACTCCTTCAAGGATTACCGGTCGCTCATCGAGGCGGTTCCCGTCGATGCCCTCGTGATCGCCGCACCGACCGACGTGCACTACGACGTCTGCATCGCCGCGGCCGACGCCGGGATGGCGGTCATTTGCCCGTCGCCGCTCGCCGTCGGGCCGGCCGAAGCCGATCTCCTCGCGGCGTTGGCGGCGCGAGGCGCGCTCCGCCTAGCGATGCTCTGTCCCGAGGCCACCGCGCTCAGCCGTGCGCTGGGGCCGCGCCTCCCTAGCCGGCTTCGTTGGACGCGATGCCGCCCTCGTCCGCAGGGATGGCGGCTCGACCCCGACCGAGGAGGTGGCGGGGTGCTGATGGACCTCGGGGCGGCGGCCGTGCTTGCCCTGTCGAGCTTCGCCGGCTCCGAGCCGATCGTGCGCGCTGCCGCTGTCGACGCCGCGGAGGATGGTGGCTGGGACCCGGTCGACTCCGAAGCCAGCGCAGTGCTGTCCTTCGCCGGCACGGAGACAGAGCTTCTCCTTCGTTGGGGTGACGGGGCCGGTGGCGACGAGCTCCGCCTTCCTGACGACCCAACGCCTGTTCCGCTGCCCCTGGAGGAGGAATGTTGGCGGCAGGCGCTTACCGATGCGCTGTCGGGGCGCTCCCCGTCGTTCGAAGCCGGGCTCCGCGCTCTCGAAACGGTTGCCGCCTGCTACGCCGCTGCTGCCGAACCCGGCGAGCCGAGCGGCCACGAAGAGCGGCCCGAGCGGGCGATCGATTACTGGCTTACCGGGCGAGAGATCCAGCGGTCGGGGAGGTAGGCACCTCCCGCCCGGAGCTCCGCCTGGAGCCGGCCGACATCGAGGTCCGCCGGAGCTTTCCCCTCGGCGAGCGCCAGGGCGCAGGCCGTCCCGGCAGCCTCGCCGGTGGCGAAGCAGGCCGGGATCTCCTTCGTCGCGTGATGCACGCGGTGATCGACGGAGATGCACCGTCCTGCCACCAGCACGTTGTCGAGCCCCGGAAGGAGCAGCGACCGGAACGGGATGGCATAGACCGCCCCCGTACTTGGTCCAGTGGACAATGACGGCGATCGCGTCGTCCATGGAGGTGTCCATTTCCGCTCTCGAGAGGACGTGGCGGCCGATGATGCGCCGGGACTCGGTAATCCCGAGCATTGAGGCAGCCTCGGCCACGTACGCGCGTTCGAACCCCGGAACTTCGCGGCGCAGGCGGTCGAGTTCGTCCCGCACGAGCTCCCGGCAGCGCACCTCGGCGAATGTCAGCTCGTCGGGGTCCGTGGCGTCGATGGTGCGCTCCAGCCGTTCCGCGGCGCCCCACGGGTGGAGGTAGGAGTCGCGGTGCACGGTGCGGTAGAAGCGCAGGCGGTGAGGCGACGATTCGGCCAGCTCCACATCCGCGCCCCCGGTGCGGAACCAGAGCCAGGGGTGGACCTGCTCCAGCTCGAACGATTCCCCCGCCAAGGCGGCCACATCGGCGTCGCCGGAGGCATCGACCACGGCGCGGCAGGCGATAGCCTCGCGGCCGGCCTTCGACTCGACCAGGAGGTGTGTGATGTGCCGGCCTTCGCGCCGAACCCCGACCACGCACCGGTGCAGCCGCAGGTCCACACCCGCCTCCAGCACCATTCGCTCTGCTTCGACCTTGAACTCGAAGGCGTCGTAGGCGACGGAGTAGCGCACCGCGTGAGGACCCCTGCCCCAGACGAGGCCGAAGCACCGATACCGCTCCACGAGCGCCTCATCCTGAACGCCCCATTCATCGGGCGGAGGAAAGAACGCCGCCCCGCGTGCGGCGAGGCGGTCGACCATCTCCTGGCAGAGGCCGGCGATGACCTGGTTGCCGCGCCCGTCGTCGAGGGTGAGCAGGAGGATGATGAGCCCGTTCGTTGCCAGCCCGCCGAGCGAGCCGTACCGCTCGATGAGCATGGTCCGCGCTCCGCGCCGGGCTGCTGCCACTGCCGCCGCGATCCCGGCTGCGCCTCCTCCGACGACGGCCACATCGACCTCGGCGATGACCGGCGTCTCCCGCGCGGGCTCGGTGAGCGTTCGACGCTGCATCGCCGCTATCGTACGGCTGACTCAAAGAACCTGCCGGCGGTGGCGCGAACGCCGTTCGCAGGGGTAGCCTGAGCGCATGGCAATTCTCGCCGCTGCGCCGCCGGCGCCCCGCCGCACGCTGCGCAACGCAACGGAGCTCCTGATCGCCCTCACGCTCCGCGACCTGCGCCTCCGGTACCAGGGCAGCCTGTTCGGCTGGGGGTGGACGCTCGTGCGGCCGCTGGCTCTGGGCCTCGTGCTCTACTTCGCCTTGGGCAAGGTGCTGGGGGCGGGCATCGAGAGCTACCCGGCGTTTCTGCTGACGGGGCTTTTCCCCTGGTTCTGGTTCCAAGGTTCGATCCAGGCCGCGGCGGGGTCGTTCGTGGGGAACGGTGGTCTGTTGAAGAAGGTGCGCTTCCCCCGTGCCGTCCTCCCCTTGAGCGCGGTGTTGGTAAACACTCTGCAGTTCCTCCTCGCCCTGCCCGTTCTCTTCCTCTTCCTTGTGATTGCCGGGCATTCTCCGGACCCGTTCTGGGCGTTCGCGCCCGTGGTCTTCCTCCTCCAGCTCCTGCTCACGGCCGGCATTGCCCTCTTCGTAGCGAGTGCGACGGTGTTCTTCCGCGACCTCGAGCATATCGTGGAGGTCGCGCTCACCTTCGTCTTCTACGGCACTCCCATCCTCTACTCCGCTTCGCTGATTCCTCCCCGCTTCGAATGGATCGTCTGGGTCAATCCGCTCGCTCCCATCATGGAATCGTGGCGCGACCTGCTGCTGTATGGCCGCTGGCCCGAAGCGGGGTTGGGCGTGGCTGCCGGCGCAGCTGCGGCCGCGCTAGCCCTGGGCTGGTTCACCTTCCGGAAGCTCGAGGATGACTTCGCTGATGCCGTCTGAGACCCTCCTCGGCGCGGAGCGGGCCGGCGTGGCAATCCGTGTCGTCGGCGTTTCGAAGCGGTACCGGCTTCTTGGGCACGCGCCCCGGGAGCTGAAGACGATGCTGCTCCACCCGCGCGACTCCTGGCGCGCTTGGCGCGAGTCGCGCTCCTACTTGTGGGCCGTGCGTCAGGTCACCTTCGACGTCGCCCGGGGCGAGTTCTTCTCCATCATCGGCGCGAACGGGAGCGGGAAGAGCACCCTGCTCCGCCTGCTCGCCGGGCTCTCCCGTCCGACCTCCGGCCGCATCGAGGTCCATGGACGGATCTCGACGCTGCTCGAGCTCGGCTCGGGCTTCCACCCCCAGGCCACGGGCAGGGAGAACGTCATCATCAACGGCCTCCTCTGGGGTATGACGCGCCGCGAAATCGAGGCGCGGCTTCCCGAGATCGTGGCTTTCGCCGGCCTTCAGGAGTTCATCGACCAGCCCATGCGCACCTACTCGTCCGGCATGTACGTGCGGCTCGGCTTCGCCATTGCCGCCTTCCTGGACCCTGAAATCCTCCTCGTTGACGAAGTACTCGCCGTCGGCGACGCGAAGTTCCAGGAGAAGTGCTACGACCACATCGAAAGCCTGCGCCGCCGAGGGGTGACCATCGTCATGGTGAGCCACGACCTCGCCGCGGTCGAGCGGTTCTCTACCCGGGCAGCGCTGATGGAGCGGGGACAGCTCGTCGCGATCGGCGATCCGCACGAGATCGTCGGCCTCCACTTGGAGCGCCTCGCGGCGAGCTCGCCCGAGATCCGCCGCGCCCTCGAGGAAGGAATCCAGCAGCGGATTCAGGAGTCTCCCGAGGCGCTCCGCGAGTTCGAACAGAAGCTCGCTGAAAAGTGGGCGGCGGAAGCCGAGGCGCGGAAGGAATGACCCCTCCGCGCGTGGCCATCCTCACGGTGACGACGAACGCCGCCGCGCACATCCGCGAGTACGCGGCGGCCGTTGCCCGCCTCAGCTATCCCCGGCTGGAAATCTGGGTGGCCGACAACAACTCCGGGGACGGCACGCCCGGCCTTCTGCGCGAGCTGCTGCCGAACGCGCATATCGTCGAGAGCGGCCGCAACCTCGGGTTTACCGGCGCCTGCAACCGCGTGCTCCGCGAGCTGCTGGCAACCGAAGACCCGCCGGAATACGTGCTCTTCCTCAACGATGACACCGAGCCGGAGCCGGACCTTGTCGAGCAGCTCCTTGCGCTGGCTGACGAGCGGACGCTGGTCGCGCCGAGGACGTACCTCGCCGGGCGTCCAGGAATCATGGACGACGCCGTCGGCACCTTCGATTGGACGCGCGGGCGCTGGCGCGAGCGCACCTTCGGCCGTCCGGAGCGTCCCGCTGATGCCTACCCGCACGCGGTCGACGTCGCCAACCTCTCGTGCCTGCTCGTCCCGCGCCGCTGCTTCGAGATGGTCGGGCTGCTCGACGACGCCTTCTTCGTGTACTACGACGACACTGACTTCTGCCGCCGGGCGCGTCAGGCCGGGTTCCGCATCCTCTACCAGCCCGCGGCGGTCGTGTACCACCGGAAAGGCGCGACGATCGGGGGCGAGGCCACGTCGTTCGGGGTGTACTATCTCACCCGTAATCGGCCCTACCTAATCCGGAAACACGTCTCCCCGGCTCGGTTCGCCCTCTTCCTCGCCTACTTTCTTGCTGCCCGCGCGGCGCGCGTAGCG
>DAOUCS010000085.1:0-2455 GCA_034431815.1 Dehalococcoidia bacterium | reverse complement strand
GCGAACCCGGCAGCCTATCACCCTCGAGCCGATGCCCGCAGCGGAACGGCGCATCATCCATCTCACCCTCGCCGACCATCCCGACGTCACGACGCACAGCGTCGGCGAAGGGGAGGGCCGGAAGGTGGTCATCAGCCCGCGGAGGTGAACAGGCCATGCCCGAGGCCGGGCTCGTGGTGGTCGTCGGCAACGTGGTCCTCGACCGGACCACGGAGGGGTGGATCCCCGGCGGCCCCGCGCTCTACGCGGCAACGATGGCCCGGCGCCTCGGCGCGAGCGTGCGGCTCGTGACGGCCCTCGCCCCCGGCTACCCACGGGAGCCGCTGGAAGGGCTCGAGCTCGCCCTGCAGCCGGCGGTTCGCACCCCGCGCTACGCCAACGCCTACGACGCTGAAGGGCGGCGCCGGCAGGTGCTCCTTGAACCGGGCGAGCCGTTGCGCGTGCCCGGCGAGGCGGTGGAAGGGGCCTCGGTGCTCATCGTCGCGCCGGCCTACCGCGAGCTGGAAGCTCCTCCGGCGTTCCTGCCGCCCGGAATCGTCGCCGGCGCTAGCTTGCAGGGCCTGCTGCGCGATACCGCGCCTGATGGCACGGTCGTCCCGCGGACCAACCCTGAGGCGGCGGTACGGTCCTTCGCCCGCGAAGGATGGTACCTCTTCCTCAGCGAGGAGGACACGCCCGACGCGCTCATCTTCGCCCGGCGCCTGGCTCGCTGCGGCGCGGTGGTCTTCGTCACCCACGGATGGCGGGGCGCAGCGCGGGTCGATGCGACCGCCACGCGTACCTATCCCGCCATTCCGGCCCGGCGGGTGGTCGACCCCACCGGCGCGGGCGATTGCTTCGCTGCCGCGTTCCTCGTGACGTACGCCCGCACGAGGGACGAGGGGGCGGCGATTCGCACGGCGCTGGCGGCGGGCTCGCTCGCCGTCGAAGGGCGGGGAATCGAAGGCGTTCCTGACGCTGCCGCGGTGGAAGGGCGGCTGCGGGAGGCGGCGTGATGGGCCGCGTCGTCGCGTTCGTCAACCAGAAGGGAGGCGTCGGCAAGACGACGTCGGCCGTCTCGCTGTCGGCGGCGCTCGCCCGCAGGGGGCAGCGCGTACTGCTGGTCGACCTCGACCCGCAGGCGAACGCCACGAGCGCCTGCGGATTGGATCCGCGGGGCCTGCAGGGGAGCTACGAGTCGCTCCTGGAGGAGGCGCCGGCCGAAGGCCTCGTGCGGAGCGTCCCCGGCGAGTCGTTCAGCATCCTCCCTGCAAACCCGGCGCTCGCCGGGGCCGAAGTCGAGCTCGTGCCGCTGCTCGCCAGGGAGCGGCGGCTCGCCAACGCGCTCGCGCCGCTGCGGGGGGCGTACGACTGGATTCTCATCGACTGCCCGCCTTCGCTCGGGCTGCTCACCATCAACGCGCTCACGGCGGCCGACTCCGTCATCGTCCCGGTGCAGTGCGAGTACATGGCGCTCGAAGGCCTCAGCCGGCTGGTGGAGACGCTGGAGCTGGTGCGGCGCAACCTGAACCCGGGGCTGAGCGTGCTGGGGGTGGTGCTGACCATGTTCGACGCCCGTACCCGGCTGGCGCAGGACGTGGTGGATGAGGTGCGCCGGCACTTTCCGCAGACGTTCGAAACGGTGGTCCCGCGCTCGGTGCGGCTGAGCGAGGCCCCGAGCCACGGGCTCACCATCTTCGCGTACGACCCCGGCGGGCGGGCGGCCGCTGCCTACGACGCCCTGGCGGCGGAGATGCTGGCCCGCAGCGGAGCTGCCGTATGACGCATCCGAAACGGGGCCTGGGGCGCGGCCTCGATGCCCTCATTCCCTCGGGGGGAACACCGTCCGCGCAGCCCGAGGCGGGCACCCAAAGGGCGTCCGGCACTCCCCTCGAAGTCGATATCGACCTCATCGCCCCGAACCCGGAGCAGCCCCGGACGCACTTCGACCCCGAAGCCCTGCGGGAGCTGGCGGACTCGATCCGGGAGCACGGGATCCTGCAGCCCCTGGTGGTGAGCCGCGAGCCGTCGGGGGCGTACCGCCTCATCGCCGGCGAACGACGGCTGCAGGCGGCTCGGCTGGCCGGCCTGCGGACCGTGCCGGTCGTGATCCGGGAAGCGGCTGACCGGGAGCTCCTCGAGCTCGCGCTCATCGAGAACCTCCAGCGAGCCGACCTGAACCCGATCGAGACGGCGGCAGCCTACCGGCGGCTCATCGAGGAGCACGGCTACACCCAGGAACAGGTGGCAGTGCGCGTAGGGAAGAGCCGGGCTGCCGTGGCCAACGCGCTGCGGCTGCTGCAGCTCGAACCCGAGATCAGGCGGAGCGTGGCGGCCGGCGAGATCACCGAGGGGCACGCCCGCGCGCTCCTCGGGCTTGCCGAGGGACCGCGGCGGCTGGAGGTGTGGCGGGAGGTGGTCCGCCGTGGCCTGTCGGTGCGCGAAACGGAGGCGCTAGTGCGGCGGGCCGCCGCGG
>DAOUCS010000084.1:0-2278 GCA_034431815.1 Dehalococcoidia bacterium | reverse complement strand
AGCCTGCAGGCCACGTGGGATTTTTCCTCTGGGGCCACGTACCCGAGCCGTTCACGCTCTACCGCGGGATCCGCGCCCTGCCGGCGGGAAGTGCCCTGTGGGTCGGCCGGGACGGCCGGCACGAGCTGCACGTGTATTTCGACCTCGCGAGGGAGCTTCGAGAACCCTCGAACCGCGCCGCGCCGGCGCCGAAGAACGCCGCCGAGGCCCGGGAGCGCCTTCGCGAAGCCCTCCTCGACTCCGTCCGCCACCCCCTGGTGGCCGACGTGCCGGTGGGCGTGTTCCTGTCGGCCGGGCGGGATTCGGCGGCGGTCGCGGCCCTGGCGGCCGAGGCGGCTACAGGGTCGCTCGACGCCTTGACCCTCGGCTTCCGCGAGTACGTGGGCACCCTGCTCGACGAAACGCCCCTGGCCGCCGAGGTCGCCGAGCGGTGCGGGCTTCGCCACGAGGTCCGGTGGGTTGCGAAGGAAGACTTTGCGTCTGCTCTGGAGCCGCTGCCTGCCGCGATGGACCAGCCGTCTATCGACGGCGTCAATACGTACTTCGTCGCCCGGGCCGCGCGGGAAACGGGCTGGAAGGTCGCGCTGTCGGGGCTCGGTGGCGATGAGTTCTTCGCCGGGTACGAAAGCTTCGAACAGGTGCCGCGCGCCGTGCGGAGGCTCCGTCCGTTTGCCGCGCTCCCCGGGGTGGGCCAGGCGGTCCGGTCCATTGCGAGCCCGCTTCTCAGACGAACGCGGCTTTCGCCCAAGTGGGCCGGGCTCCTCGAGTACGGCGGCGACTGGGCGGGAGCGTATCTCCTGCGGCGCGCGCTCTACATGCCGTGGGAAGTCCGGGAGCTGTTCGAGCCGGAGTTCGTCCGCGAAGGGCTTGACCGGCTCGAGACCCTTCCGGCGCTTCGCCGGGCCGTGGAAGGGATCCCCTCGGACCGGCTTCGCATGACCGCCCTCGAGGCGGCCTGGTACATGCGCAACCAGCTCCTGCGCGACACCGACTGGGCTGGCATGGCGCACGGCCTCGAGGTGCGGGTGCCGCTCGTCGATGTCGAGCTGTTTCGGACCGTCGTCGAGCTCTGCCGGGCGGGCTTTCCTCCAGGGAAACGCGACCTAGCGGCGAGCCCCCGGCCACCGCTTCCCGAGGCCGTGATCGCTCGCCCGAAGACGGGCTTTTCCGTTCCGGTCCGGGAGTGGCTCCTGGAAGGGCAGCATGGAAGGAGTGCCCCCCTGCGGGAGCGTCGAGGCTTGCGGGGCTGGGCCGAGGTCGTGCACGCAGCGTTCTCCGCAGGTGACCGTCCGGCCCTGGCGGGGAGACGTACCGGGGGAGTGCATCCTGCCAGGGCGCACCAGATCGTGCTCCTTGCGACCGAGATGTGCACGCCCGGCGGCGTGCAGGCCTACATGCTCCGGCTTGCGGAAGCCCTCTCACCCGGCCCCCAGGAGGGGTGGAACTTTCACTGCGTCAGCCTCAACGACGATCAAGAATCCTTGCGCCGAAACTGTTCTCTCCGTGGGTGTGCGAGCCTGCACGGCGCCGCACGGTCGAAGTGGCGGCTTGTCAGGAGCCTGCTGGCGCTCCCGCGGCTCGATACCCTCGTGGTCGGGCACCTGGGGCCTTCCCCTCTGGGATGGCTTCTCAAGGCGGCCGGGCGGGTCCGGCGCTCGGAGCTGCGCCGAAAACTCGGGGCACGGGGCCGGGAGCTTGTCAGAAGCCATTTCAGCGCCGCGGCGTTCCGCGAGCGCTGGCGGCGGCTGGTGCTAGACGACCTGTGGGTTCCGCGGGAGGAACAGGCAGAGCCCGCCGGGGCAGCTATCGCCTCTGCCGGGAAATGAACGGGAGGCTTCGATGAACCAAGCCCAGCACGCTCGGCTCCGTGAGGCCGTCTTTGCGAGCTACGGGCGCGACTTCCAGGACACGGCCGAACGGTTCGATCTGCGGGCCGCCGAGCGCTGGGGCAAGGCCTACGCCTGGTACCTCCGCGGCTGGCTGCCGGCCCGAGGGGACGCCGCGATCGCCGACCTCGCCTGCGGCCAAGGGCGGCTCCTGCATTGGCTGAAGACGCGCGGGTACACGAATCTCTCCGGCGTGGACATCAGCCCCGACCAGGTGGCCTCGGCGCGCCAGGTCGTGCCGACGGTGGACCAGGCCGATCTGCTCGTCTGGCTCGCCGAGCGGAAGGGACGGTTCGATTGCTTGATCGGCCTCGACATCATCGAGCATTTCACGCGGGAGGAAGCGCTGCGCTTCCTCGAGCTGTGCTTCGACGCCCTCAAGCCCGGCGGCC
>DAOUCS010000083.1:0-2497 GCA_034431815.1 Dehalococcoidia bacterium | reverse complement strand
AGCCGGGAGCCGGTCAGCAGCCTTCTTGCTGAGCGACTCCCCGCCTCGATCACCCTCGCCGGTCTGACGGCAGCGGTCAGCGCCTCCGTCGCTATCCCGCTGGGCACCCTGGCCGCCGTGCGCCGCGGCATGCTCGATACCCTGGTCAGGGCCGGCGCACTGCTGTTCGCGTCGACCCCGAGCTTCTGGCTTGCACTCGTGGCCATCTGGCTCTTTGCCACCGAGCTCCGCTGGTGTCCTGCCCTCGCGGACTTCAGCCCCCGGGGGATCGTGCTCCCGGTCGCCGTGCTCTCCCTGCGGTCCGTCGCACTGGTCGCCCGTCTCACCCGCGCCACCGTAGCGGACGCCCTTGCGAGGCCCCACGTCCCGGTCGCTCGCGGCCGTGGGCTCAGCGAGTCGGCCGTCGTGATCCGCCACGCGTTGCGTAATGCCCTCGTGCCGATCGTCACCGTCCTTGGGCTCGATTTTGCCGCGCTGGTGGCCGGGGCCGCCGTCGTTGAAACCGTCTTCACCTATCCCGGTGTCGGCCGCCTTGCGGTCCAGGCTGCCCTCGCCGGAGACGCTCCTGTGGTGCTGGGCTTTGTCCTGATCGCCTGTACGGCCGTCATCATCGTCAACGCCTTCGTCGATGTCCTCGCCGGTTTCCTCGACCCGACCATCCGCGAGCCGGGGGCTCGCGCGCCATGAACCTCGCCATCCAGCGCAACTCGCCGGCGGCCGTCGCAAGGCAACGGGCCCCGCGCCTTCACCCGGCCGCCATCTGGGGCGGCCTGCTCACCGCTGTGGCCATTGCCTGCTTCCTTGGGCCGGCAGTGTGGCGCGCCAGCCCCGTCGAAACCGACCTCCTCCACCGCTTCGCCGGCCCTTCGCTGCAGCACCCCCTCGGGACCGACGCCTTCGGCCGCGACCTCCTTGCCAGGGTCCTCCACGGAGGGCGCAATTCCCTCCTGACCGCAGGACTTGTACTGGTCAGCACCGTCTCGATCGGCGCTGCCGTCGGCGTGGGTTCCGCTCTCCTCGGCGGCCGCATCGACCAGGTGGTCGCGCGCCTGATCGATGGGATGCTCGCACTGCCTTCCCTGATACTCGCACTCGGCGTCGTCGGCGCCCTCGGCCCGGGCTGGCGCTCGCTCGTAATCGCCCTCGTGGCGACCGGCTGGCCCTGGTTCGCGCGGGTCTACCGCTCACTCGTCATAACCGAACGGGAGTGCGGCTACGTCGCCGCAGCGCGGGCAGTCGGGGCCGGTCCGCTCCGCATCGCCTTCTGTCACATCGGCCCCAACGTGCTCGGGCCGGGACTCGTCGTTGCCACCACCGAGCTCGGCAACGCGATCCTCGGCCTTGCCGCCTTCTCCTTCCTCGGGCTCGGAGTCGCTCCGCCCACCCCCGAGTGGGGGCTGATGGTCAGCGATGGCCGCCAGCACTTCCAGTCCCACCCGTGGATTATCATCGCTCCGGGGCTCGCCATAACCATCACCGTAGTGGCCGTCAACCTCTTCGGCGATGCCCTCCGCGATGCCACCGACCCTCTCCGAGCCCGCCGCCGACGGGGCAGCGCCAACGCCGCCGATTTGCCAAACTAGGCACTGCGAGCACGCGTGCCCCCGTAGCTCAGCGGATAGAGCAGTGGTTTCCTAAACCATGCGCGCAGGTTCGATTCCTGCCGGGGGTACCACTCCCGCCCCTCCCCTCCGGTCGCTACCATACCCCCGCCGGAGGTGCACCGTGTCCTACCAGTACATCCTCGTCGACCGCGACGGCCCCTACGTGACCATCACCATGAACCGGCCGGAGCGCCGGAACGCCCTCTCGCTCGGCCACCTGCGCGAACTCCACGACGCTTTCGAGCGCGCCGGCGAATCCGATGCCCTCGGCGTCATCCTCGCCGGCAACGGCCCGGTCTTTTCCGCGGGCCATGACTTTTCCGAGATGGCAGGCGCCGGCCTCAAGGAAATGCGCGAGCTCCTCTGGACCTGCACCGACCTGATGGAAACCATCCAGCGCATCCCGCAGGTCGTCATCGCCCGCGTCCACGGCCTCGCCACCGCCGCCGGCTGCCAGCTCGTCGCCACCTGCGACCTCGCCGTCGCCTCCGAGGAAGCGTCCTTCGCCACCCCGGGCGGCAAGGGCGGCTGGTTCTGCCATACCCCGGTCGTCGCCCTCAGCCGCGCCATCTCGCGCAAGCACGCCCTCGAAATGGCCCTCACCGGCGACCCAATCGATGCCCACACCGCGCTCCAGTGGGGCCTCGTCAATCGCGTCGTCCCGGCGGAACTGCTCGAATCCGCCACCCTCGACCTCCTCCAGCGCGCCACCCGGGGCTCCGCCTTCTCCAAGGGCGTCGGCAAGCAGGGCTTCTACGCCCAGGTGGACCTCGACCAGCCCAAGGCCTACGCCTACGCCGTCGAACTCATGGCCGCCGCCTCCCAGTCCGAGGACGCCCAGGAAGGTATGCGCTCGTTCCTGGAAAAGCGCCCGCCCCGCTGGTCCAACCGCT
>DAOUCS010000082.1:0-2905 GCA_034431815.1 Dehalococcoidia bacterium | reverse complement strand
GAAGGAGCGGGCGCCGGCTCAGGGGCAAGCGGCGCGGGGCGAAGCCCCGGCATGCGGGGCGGAGCCCCGCGCGCCTGCCACCGGTGCCATACGTCCCGCTCCGCCGGCGGGGCGAGGCGGCCGTCGCGCAGCTCTTCGATACGGCCAGCGTATTCGGCGACTAGGCGGTCGTGCGTGCACACGATGACTGTGACTCCTTCGCGGCGTGCGACATCGCGGAGCAGCTGGAAGATCTCCATCGCCGTCACGGAGTCGAGCTCGCCCGTGGGCTCGTCGGCGAGGAGGAGCGAGGGCTGGACGGCGAGCGCGCGGGCGATGGCCACCCGCTGCTGTTCGCCCCCCGAAAGCTCGTAGGGCCGGTGATGGGCGCGCTTGGCAAGGCCGACGAGGGCGAGGAGCTGCCAAGCGCGTTCCGAGCGGGCGCGTGCTGGCCACCCGGCGATGCGGAGGGGGAGCTCGACGTTCTCGACTGCGGATAAGAGGGGGAGGAGCGCAAACGACTGGAACACGAAGCCCACGACCTTCCGCCGGTACCGGGTCAACTCCCGTTCCGACATCCGGTCGACGCGGGCGCCGCCCACCAGCACCTCGCCGCTCGTGGGGCGGTCCAGGCCGGCGATGAGGTTGAGGAGTGTCGTCTTTCCGGATCCGGAGCGGCCGATGAGCGCGAGGAACTCGCCCGGCTCTACCCGCAGGGAGACGCCCCGCAGCGCCCACACCTCCTCCCCGCCGCGGAGGAAGCGCCGGGTGACGTCACGAACTTCGACGGAGGCGCCGGGCATCGCTACCACTCCGTGTCCGGCGGGGGTGGCTGGACAGCGATATATCCTTCGCCGAGGAGAACGCGGGCACGCTCCCGGATGTCGAGGGCGTCGAGGGCCTCGCGGGGGAGCTGGAGACGGCCGTGGGCATCGACGAGCACGTACTCTTCGTGTTCGGTCTGGGCGCTTCCACCGCGAGGCGAGCGGCGGCGGATGAGCTCGTAGCTGGTGCGGCCGTCGCGGATGCCGACGACGCGGTCGACCCGGGCGGCGATGTCCGGGTCGTGGGTGACGACGAGGATGGTCGTTCCAAGCTCCCGGTTGACGCGGGCGAACGTGTCGAAGACCGCGTCGGCGGCGATGGCATCCAGCTCACCCGTGGGCTCATCGGCGAGGAGCAGCGGCGGCTCGTTGGCGAGGGCGACGGCGATCGCGACGCGCTGCTGTTCACCGCCGGAGAGCTCCGCGGGGTGGTGGCGGGCGCGATGGGCAAGCCCGACGAGTTCGAGCAGTTCGCCCGCACGCCGCCGGGCCGCCCCCGCCGGCTTTCCGTCCAGGATGAGCGGAAGCGCGACGTTCTCCCGGGCATCGAGGTACGGGACGAGGTTGCGGGCGGTCTCTTGCCACACGAACCCCACTTCGCGGCGGCGGTACTCCACCAACTCTTCGGCCGTGAGAGCGGCGAGGTCGCGCTCGCCAACATAGACCCGACCGGCGCTGGGCTGGTCGAGGCCGGCGAGGATGTTCAGCAGGGTGGATTTCCCCGATCCCGACGCACCCACCAGGGCCAGCAACTCGCCGCGGCGCACGCGCAAGTCGAGACCGCGGAGCGCGACGACCTCGATGTCCGCGACCTTGTAGATTTTGAAAACGTCCTCGCAGCGGACGTAGGGTGCGGCGCCGGATGGTCTCAGACCCCTGTCCTCCGATCCGGGCTACGCCTCGCCCAGGCGCAGGGTGCGGTGGAGAGCGAGGCGTGCGTACATGACGGCGAGCGCCACCATCGTACCCAAGAAGACGGCGGCGATGACGGCGTAGAGGGCGGCCACCGCCGGCCAGCGAACCTCCGCAAGGAGGGGCGGGACCACCGCTTCGCCGGTCTCGGTGAAGGCAAGGTATTCGACCATGAGCCGACCGAGGGGGAAGCCGAGGGCAGTTCCCACTGCCAAGCCGGCGGCGATGACGACGGCGTGCTCCACAAAGAGGGTGACGAACACCTGCGGCGACGAGAGCCCAACGGTCCGCAAGACCGCGAACTCGAACGCCCGCCGCTCCGCGGCAAGGTAGGCGTAGGCAGCGAATCCGACGGCAGTGAGGCCGAGCACGGCGGCGAAGGAGAGGAAGAGGATACCTTCCCAGCTCGCAGCGACGAGCGGGTCGGACTCGGCAGCGGCGCGAAGCTCGCTCCGCCGGACGAGCGCCTCGGCGCGGAGTCCTGAGGACTCTTCGAGGCCTTTCGGAGGCTCCCTGCGAAGCCACAGCTCGTCGGTCAGGGGCACATCGGAAAGGGCAGGCAGCCGACTGCCCACCACGCGCAGCGTCGCAAGGTCGGTAACGAGCAACGGAGGATCGTCCTCGGGACGGTAGCCCGGGAAGAGCCGGAAGCTGCCAACGATTCGCGCCCGAACCACCTGGGCGTTGAGAAAGAGCTCCAGCTCGTCACCTACGCGCAGCCGCGCCGTTTCGAGGAACGCGGAGGAGGCGAGCACGGGGAGCACGGCCTCCTGGCGAGGGCGGAGGCCGGATATGGGAGTGCCCCCGGGGCCCATGCGCGCCGTGATGAGGACCGCCCGGCCGCGAACGCCTGCCGGCGTCGCGGCAGCGATCGACCCCGGGTCGACCGCTGAGGAAACCCCGCCGATCGGCTCGTACGCTTCGAGGCGGTCGAAGGACTCGACAACCGCTGCGTCCCAGGCGTCGGGGTTCTCCGGCGGCCGGCCGCCGGCGCGGATCTCGTCGACGTACCACGCGACGGCAAGCGGCGCCTGAAGCGCCGTTCCGGGGCGGAGATAGACGGCGTCGAGGACGAGGGCAGCTGCATCCGGCGGGGAGGTGCGCACGGCCCGCCAGTATTCGGGCCCGGTGCATTCGAACGAAAGCGGGACGGCGAAGAGCTGCCAGCCCTCGGCCTCGGGCTGCCCGAC
>DAOUCS010000081.1:0-4078 GCA_034431815.1 Dehalococcoidia bacterium | reverse complement strand
GAGGGCGCCGAGCGCGGCGGGGAAGGTCTCGCGCAGGTAGACGAGGATGTGGGCGAGCGCCGCAGCGGCAGCGGGGCCGGGGACCAGCGCTTCGCGCGCCTGTTCGCCGAACTGGCGGGCGATCTCGGCATCGATGGCGACCTCGCTCAGCAGGGGCCGGAGAACGACCGGCACCCGGGCATCGGCGGCGTCGGCCTGGTCTTCGACCAGCAGCTCCGCGACCGGGGAACGGCCAAGTTCGGGCGCGGCATCGTCGCCGGGGACGATGCGCACTTCGCCCGTGGTGATGTCGGCAAGGGCGAGGGCCGCATGGTCGCCGCGGCGAATCAGGGCGCCGAGGTAGTTGGGGCAGCCGGCTTCGAGCGAGGCCTCGGAGGTGACGGTGCCGGCCGTGACGATGCGGACGACGTCGCGCGGGACGAGGCCCTTCACTTCGGAGGGGTCGGCGAGCTGCTCACAGATGGCGACGCGGTAGCCTCGGGCGACCAGCCGGGCGACGTGGGTATCGATGCTGTGAAACGGGACGCCGGCGAGCGGGACGCGCAGGTCCTTGCCCATCGGCTTGGAGGTCAGGGTGATCTGGAGTTCCTCGGCGACGAGTTTGGCGTCGTCATCGAACGTCTCGTAGAAATCGCCGAGACGGAAGAAGAGGATGGTGCCCGGGTAGCGTTTCCGGAGTTCGAGGTACTGCTGCCTGATGGGCGTCGACACGCGTCGCGGCTCCAGCCCCACGCCGGGGGATAGGACATTGAAGGGGCGAACGAATGTGCGTGCCCGTCAGTCGGCGGCGACCGGCTGCGGCGCTGCCGTTCGGCGGGCCCAGCGCCCGGGCATCAGGCCGCGGCAGACGCCGGCACGGCAGACCTTATCGACGATGTGCTCCACGTACTCGTCGCGGAAAGTCTTGAGCGAGGTCTTGATGCTCGTCATGGAGAACTGGCCGTGGAGGCAGTTCGACCAGACGAGGGTGGAGATGAGCTGCTCAAAGTTCTCCATGTCGGCGTCGCGGCCGCCGCCAGCGGCGATCCGGCGGAGGATTTCGACGGCGCGCTGGGTGCCGCCGTGGCAGGTGGTGCAGCGCCCGCAGGATTCGTCCTCGCAGAAGCCGAGGAAGAACAGGCAGAGGTCGACGATGCAGGCGGACTGGTCAAAGAAGACGACGCCGCCGGAGCCGAGGAACATGCCGCGCTCGCGGTAGGGGTCGAGTGTGAGGGGAAGGTCGATATCGGAGGCGGGGAGCACGCCCGAGAGCGGCCCCCCGGGCTGGAAGCCCTTGAGGGGGAGGTCGCCGCTGAGTCCGCCGGCGTACTGCTCGAGGAGGGTGCGGACCTTCGGGCCAAAGGGGATTTCGATGCAGCCGGCCTGCTTCACGTGGCCGGAGAAGGTAAACATCTTGGTGCCCTTCTCCTTGGCATCCGAGACAGAGCTCCACCAGGCGGCGCCGTTGCGGAGGATGAGCGGGGCATTGGCGTAGGACTCGACGTTGTTGACGTTGGTGGGACGGTTCCAGAGGCCGGCCTGCGCAGGGAAGGGCGGCTTGATGCGCGGCATGCCGCGGTAGCCGTCGATCGAGTTGATCAGGCCCGTTTCCTCGCCGCAGACGTAGGCACCAGCGCCGAGGAAGACGATGAGCTCGAAGTTCCGGCCGGTGCCGAGGATGTCCTTGCCCAGCAGGCCGCGTTCGTAGGCCTGTTCGACCGCCTTCTTCATGCGGGCGAAGGCAAGGGGGTACTCGTAGCGGATGTAGATGTAGCCCTCGTCGGCGTGGGTGGCGAGGGCGGCAATAAGCATGCCCTCGACGATGAGGTGCGGGTCGCCCTCCATGAGGATGCGGTTGACCCACGCGCCGGGGTCGCCCTCGTCGGCATTGCAGATGAGGTAGCGCGGCGAGGCGGTGGCGTTGCGGAGGAAGTCCCACTTGCGGCCGGTGGGGAAGCCGCCGCCGCCGCGGCCGCCGAGGCCGGAGTCGAGGACCTCCTTGATGATCGCCTCCGGCTCCATCTCGAGGGCCTTGCCGAAGCCTTCATAGCCGCCCTGGGCGAGGTAGTGGTCGATGTCCTCGGGGTTGGTGCGCCCGAGGTTGGCCATGAGCCGGCGCACCTGGCCCTTCATGAAGGGGTGGTCTTCGAGGAGCGGGATTTCCGGGGTCGCGTTGCCTTCGATGACGCCGAGGGCGAGCTCGGGCAGGTCGCGGCCCTGGGCGATGGCGGCGATCAGGTCATCGACCCGGTCGGGGGTGACGTTGCCGTAGAGGATGGCCTGGGTGCCGGCGGCGGAGCGCACGGAGACGCACGGTTCGAGCCAGCAAAAGCCCCACGAGCCGGTGATCTCGACATCGGCATCGATGGTGCGGTTGGCAGCCGCCTCGCGCAGGCGGGCGAGCGTCTCCTCGGCGCCGCGGGCGATGGAGGAGGTGTCGAGCGTGACGCGGATGCGGACGCGCCCGCTGGACTGCTCGGCCTGCCACTTGGCCTTTGCCCGGGCGATGAGCTGTTCGAGGCGTGCGTTCATGCGCGGTCTCCCAGGGAGCGGATCAGTTCGCGGGCGGATTCGGGCGTGAGGTTGCCGCGGACACGGCCATTGACCCAGATTTGCGGGGCTTCGTGGCAGGTGCCGTTGCACTGCCCGACGTGGAGGCCGAAGCGGTGGTCGGGGGTTTGTTCGTTGAGGGCGATGCCGAGCTCCTCTTCGATCGCCTCACGGATGGCTTCGCCGCCGCGGAGGCGGCAGGCCGGGCCGCAGCACCAGGCGATCTCGTGCTGCGCGGGCGGGTGGGTGCGGAAATCGGAATAGAAGGTGACGGCGCCGTAGATGAGCGCCGGGGTGGTGTTGAGCTGGCGGGCGATGACCTCAATGGCAGTGCGGGGAATCCAGCCGTAAGTTTGCTGGACTTTGTGCAGTGCGGGCATGACGTGCCCGCGCCCGGGCTGGAATTCAGCGACGAGTTCTCGGAGCTCCTGGACACCGGGTTCAGCGGCCATGCGCGGGGTCCTCGCTTGTGAAATTGAGCACACTATAGCGGATGGGCGTGCCACGGCCTATGGCGGCGCACACCCCCGCTGGGGGCAGTGAGCGCACGGCTTGACAGGCAGGCGCAGGATGGCGCCGAGGAGGTGAGGCATGGACGACCTGGCCGCTGGTGTGCGGGCGCTTTATGGGGGCGAAGGCCTGGCTGCCCGGGTGTTATGAGCCCTGGGCGATGCCGCAATTGACAGGGTGACGGTCGAAGCGCTTGCCCCAGTCGACCAGCTGCATGGGGGAGGCATCCGGGCAACACGTGAGCTGGCGAGGTGGGCGGGGCTGCGCCCGGGCGGGCGCGTCGTGTTCTTCGATATCCTCAGGGGACCGAACGCAGCGAGCTGGCGTTTCCGCTGCCCTGGGCGATGACCGCCGGGGTGAGCCACCTGATCGACGAGGCCGCAACCAGGCGGCTGCTGGAATCGGCTGGCTTGGCCGAGGCGGCCTGGGAGGACGTTACGCGCGCAATCGAACAGGACGTGACGGCGGCCGGAACAGGCGCGGCTGGCAGGGCTCCTTCGCTGGGGACGGTGATCGGAGCGGACATGCCGGCGCGAATGGCGAACGCGGTTGCCGGGATACGCGATGGCCGCTCCGCCACGTGCGGGGAGTCTTCGTGAAGGCAGCCTAGATGCCGATGCCGAGGCGTGCCGCGAGGGCGCGCCAGTCTTCATCCATGAGCCCGGCGGCTTTTTCGCCGAGGAGCAGGCTGTAGTTCTGGCCGCGGTCCTCGGGGTAGACCTGCGTCGTGTTGGCGAGGTACAGCCCGGCAATCCCGGTCTGCATGGGCGGGATGGAGCGGGAGTAATGGGTGGTGATCACCGGCTGCCCGCCCGGGTCCTTGAAGAACCAGCGGTCGCGGACCCATGAGGGGTCGAAGGCGGGATTGAGGCGGCGAATGCCTTCGAGGTAGTGGTGGAAGACGGCGTCGGCATCCATCTGGAGGACAGGATGACCGGGGGAGGTGTAGTTGGAGAGATAGACGATGTGGTTGCCGCCGTAGCGCTCGGGGGGCATGAAGTTGGTGTGCTCGATGCAGGCGACGAAGGGGAGGTCATCG
>DAOUCS010000080.1:0-3926 GCA_034431815.1 Dehalococcoidia bacterium | reverse complement strand
GTCGAGGTAGTGGCTCAGGTCCGTGCTGACGAGGAGGAGCGTCCCGTCGAGCTCGGTGGCCCGTTCCATCGCCTCGGCGACCCGCTCCGGGGAAGCGTCGCCGCAGAGCACGGGGAGGATGGGAACGCTCCCGAAGACGACCTGGAGGAAGGGAAGCTGCACTTCGAGCGAGTGCTCGGGATCGTGCGGGGCGTCGCTGACGAAGACGCCGTCGAGCGAGCCGAGCGCCGCCTTCCCCGCCGCGTCGACCGGAAGGTGACCGAGAGGCGTCGCGAACGCCCCCGCCTCCGGCAGGGCCATGCCCTCGAACGGGACGAAGTGAGCCGGTCCGAAGATGGCGATGCGGCGAACTTCGGCCGCGAACGGAGCCAGAGCGGCGTAGGCGCGCCCTGCCACTGGGCCGGAGTACGCATAGCCGGCATGGGGCACGACCGCCGCGGCCGGTGCCTCAGGGAGGCTCACGCCTCCGGCCGCCAGGAGCCGCCGCACCTCGCGCAGAAGCACCTCCGGCTCGGCGGGGTAGAAGAACCCCGCCACAGCCGGGGGACGCACCTTCGGGGAGTGACCTCCGACCGTCGTCATACGCCTCCGGGGCCGCGAACCGCCGAGCGAGACTGTAGTAGCTATCATGACAGTGACGGCGATGAGCGAACACGTTCGAGCGGCGGAACGAGAGGCGATTTCCGGGTACCCCGCCCGCTTCTGGCACCTGCTGGAGGACGGGCGCATCCAGTGCGACCTGTGCCCTCGGGAGTGCCGGCTGCGGGAAGGGCAGCGCGGCTTCTGCTTCGTTCGGGCGCGTGAGGGAGACCGCATGGTTCTCACCGCCTACGGCCGGGCGAGCGGGTTCTGCATCGACCCCATCGAGAAGAAGCCGCTGTACCATTTCCTCCCCGGGACGTCGGTCCTCTCGTTCGGGACAGCAGGCTGCAACCTGGGCTGCCTCTTCTGCCAGAACTGGGACATCAGCAAGGCACGGGAGTTCGATCGGCTGACCGAAGAGGCTTCCCCCGACGCCATCGCGCGAACGGCCGCGGCGCTGGGATGCCGGAGCGTTGCCTTCACCTACAACGACCCGGTCATCTTCCACGAGTACGCCGTGGACACGGCGGCCGCGTGCCGAGCGCTCGGCATCCGCACCGTGGCGGTGACGGCGGGCTATGTCAACCCAGAGCCTCGCCGTGAGTTCTACGCCTGGATGGACGCCGCCAATGTCGACCTCAAGGGCTTCCGCGAGGAGTTCTACGAACGCATCTGCGCGGGGCATCTCGCGCCGGTGCTGGACACCCTCCGCTTTATCCGGCACGAGACCTCGTGCTGGTTGGAAATCACGACCCTCCTCATCCCCGGCACGAACGACAGCGACGCGGAGATCGATGCCCTCACCCGGTGGGTGCGGGACGAGCTGGGCCCCGACGTGCCGCTGCACTTCACCGCCTTCCATCCGGACTGGAAGATGCGCGACCGGCCGCCGACGCCCCTGGAGACGCTCGTCCGCGCCCGCCGCATCGCCCTGGAGAACGGCCTGCGGTTCGTCTACACCGGCAACGCGCACTGGCCCGAAGGCGACAGCACCTGGTGTCCGCGCTGCGGCGCCCTGGTTATCGAGCGGGATTGGTACCGCCTGGGTCGGTGGGGCCTCGATGCCGACGGCCGGTGCGCCGCTTGCGCTGAGGCGATTCCGGGCGTGTTCGAAGCTGCCCCGGGAACGTGGGGCCCCCGCCGCCTGCCCGTGACCATCGGGGCCTGACATGGCGCAGGGCGCGCACCGGGCTGCTTCGGGTATGCTGGAAGCAGTATGGTGATCGAACGGCAGCGGGGGCGAACGAAGGCCGACATGGTCTACGAGGCGCTGCAGGCTGCGATCCTCTCCGGTCAGCTCGAGCCGGGCGAGCACCTGCGCCAAGAGGAGATCGCCGCCCGCTGGGGCGTGTCGCAGACGCCGGTGCGCGAGGCCTTCCGACGGCTCGAAGCAGAGGGGCTCATCGAGCACGCGCCGAACCGCGGCGTCGTCGTTCGGGGACTGCCGTGGAGGCCGCCGCCGCCTCCGCTCGAGTCGCTCGCCCGCCGCTGGGCCGATCTCGTCTCGGATCCGGATGCGGTCCCCGGCACCGACTTCCCCTAGCCGAGAGGCGGCGCCGAGGCGCAGCGTGCGCCGTCTCGTCCGTCACCTTTGGCTGGCGGTTCGGAACCGCTGTCCGCGCTGCTCGCGGGGCGCCGTCGCCCGGCTGCCCTGGCACACGCGCGAGCGGTGCGAGGTCTGCGGGTACCGCTTCGAGCGGGAGCCGGGGTACTTCACAGGTGCGATGTACCTGAGCTACGCGTTCGGGGCCATGATCACCCTGCCGGTGTGGGTCCCCACGCTGTTGGCAGGTGCCGGCCTCCCCTGGATTGTGGCAGCCGTGACGGTCGAGCTGACGCTCGCCTCGCCGCTCCTCTTCCTGGCCTCGCGGGTGACGTGGATGCACATCGACTGCGCCCTCGACCCGCCCGACGAAAGCGCCGGCCCGCCTACCCCTTGATCTGCTTCCGCTTCTGGGCGACGTAGTCGACGAGGATGTACTCGCCAAGCTTATCCGGGGTTGTGTAGAACACGCGGCCCTTGTTGATCTTGGCGACCTGGTTCACGAACTCCTTCAGGTAGTAGTTTCGGTCGAGCATGAAGGTGTTGATGGTGATGCCCTTCTGCGTGCAACGCTTGACTTCTTTCAGCGTTTCGCGGATGGTAATGGGGCTCGGCGGGTAGGCGAAGTAGCTCCGACCGCGCTCGAGGTGGGCCGTCGGTTCTCCGTCGGAAATCATGATAATCTGCCGCGTGCCCACGGTATGCTTGGCAAGGAGCTTCTGAGCGATGATCAGCGCATGGTGCATATTCGTTCCGAGGACCGATTCGTCCCAGCGAACGTAGGGAAGCTCCTCTGCCTTTAGCTCCCGCGCATAGGCGCTGAAACCGATGATGTACAGGCTATCCCGCTGGAACTGCGATGAGATGAGGTTATTGAGCGCTAGGGCGACTTTCTTGGCAGCCTGGAAGCTGCCGCGGAGCGCCATCGACCAGCTCAGGTCGAGCATGATCACGGTCGCAGTTTGGGTGAGGAATTCGGTCCGCGAGACTTCGAAGTCTTCGGGGCGGAGCCGCACCGGAGTGCCGGGACCCTCTCGGTACATGGAGTTCATGATCGTCTTCTGGATATCCAGGAAGAACGGGTCGCCGAACTCGTACGGTTTCGTCGAGTCGGTGCGCTCGCCCCCGCGTCCCGACTCCTGGATCTGGTGCTTGCCGAAGCATTCCTTCTTCAGCTTCGCGTAGATCTCCGCCAGGGCACGCTGGCCGATCTTGCGCGTTCCGCGGGGCGTGAGCTCCCAGCCCTGGCCGCGGCGGCGGATGTACCCCGCCTCCTCGAGGATCTCGAGGAAGCGGCGGAGCTGCTCGAGCGTCTCGCGAGCCTCGGGCCCGAGGATCTCTTCCAACTTGTCGGCATCGATGTCGTCGATGTCGCCGCCGTACTGGGTGCGTTCGATCTGGCGCTCGAGCTCGTCGATGGCCTGCATGTGCTCCATGAGGCGCATCGCCGCCTGCAGGTCGAGCTCTTCGTCGCCGCGGAAGGGGTACTGGTTGCGCAGGTCACGCATAGGATAGAGGAACTCGAGGTTCTGGGCGAGTTCGGCGAGCTCTTGCTGCAGCTCGGGGTCTCCGATCTTGTCGGCGAGCAGATCCTGGAGCTGCTGGCGAAGGTCGGGCGGTAGGCTGTCGAGCAGGCTCTGCATCTGCCCGATGGAGTGCTGCATCTGCGCGACCATCTCTTCGAGCGACCGCGGAGGGTTGTCGCCGAACAAGTCGCCGTACTGCTGCATGAACTGCTCGAAGTTGGGCTGCTTTCCTTCCAGGCGGTCGCGCAACATCTGGTTGAGGTCTTTGACCATCT
>DAOUCS010000079.1:0-32498 GCA_034431815.1 Dehalococcoidia bacterium | reverse complement strand
GCTCCTCGCGCAGCGCATCGTCAGCGGCGACGTGCCCGAGTCGCTGCGCGACAAGCGGATCCTCACGCTCGACCTGGGCGCGCTGATCGCCGGCGCGAAGTACCGCGGCGAGTTCGAGGAGCGGCTCAAGGCCGTGCTCGACGAGATCAAGGCCTCCGCCGGCCAGGTCATCACCTTCATCGACGAGCTGCACACCGTCGTCGGCCGCGACGAGGAGATCCGGCGCGTCATGCAGGTGCTGTCGCGGCGCACGAAGAACAACCCGGTGCTCATCGGCGAGCCCGGCGTCGGGAAGACAGCCATCGCCGAGCTCCTCGCGCAGCGCATCGTCAGCGGCGACGTGCCCGAGACGCTGCAGGGGAAGCGCTTGCTCACCCTCGACATCGGCGCCCTCGTCGCTGGGACGAAGTACCGCGGCGAGTTCGAAGAGCGGCTGAAGAAGGTCATCGAGGAGATCAAGGCCGCCGGCAACTGCATCCTCTTCATCGATGAGCTGCACATGCTCGTCGGCGCCGGCGCGGCTGAGGGTGCCGTCGATGCGGCCAACATCCTGAAGCCGTCCCTGGCGCGGGGCGAGCTCCAGTGCATCGGCGCCACCACGCTCGACGAGTATCGGAAGCACATCGAGCGCGACGCTGCCCTCGAGCGCCGCTTCCAGCCGGTGCTCGTGGAAGAGCCCACGGTGGAGGAGACGATCGAGATCCTCCGCGGCATCCGCTCGCGCTACGAGGAGCATCACAAGCTGAAGATCTCTGACGAAGCCCTCGTGGCAGCGGCCGAGCTCTCCGCCCGCTATGTCTCCGACCGGTTCCTCCCCGACAAGGCCATCGACCTGGTCGACGAAGCGGCGAGCCGGGTGCGCATCCGCCGGGCGGCCACCCCGCCCTCCCTGAAGGAGGCGCTGAAAGGCCTCGAGAGCCTCCGCCGCGAGAAGGAGCAGGCCATCGCTGCGCAGCAGTTCGAATACGCAGCGGAGCTGCGCGACCGCGAGCTGAAGCTCCAGCAGAAGATCGAACAGCTCGGCGACTGGGACACCGAGAGCGTGGCAACGCCGGTCGTCACCGCCGATGACATCGCCGAGGTCGTCTCCATGTGGACGGGCATCCCCGTCGCCCGCATCGCGAGCGAGGAGAGCGCCCGCTTGCTGAAGATGGAGGAGCACCTCCGCTCGAAGGTCGTCGGCCAGGACGAGGCGATCCGCACCATCGCCCGCGCCGTGCGCCGCGCACGCGCCGGCCTGAAGGACCCGCGGCGGCCCATCGGCGTGTTCCTCTTCCTCGGGCCTACTGGCGTGGGCAAGACGCACCTCGCCCGGGTGCTCGCCGAGTTCATGTTCGATTCGCCCGACAACATGCTGAAGCTCGACATGAGCGAGTTCAGCGAGAAGCACACCGTCTCGCGGCTCGTCGGCGCGCCTCCAGGGTACGTGGGCTATGACGACGGCGGTCAGCTCACCGACACGGTGCGCCGCAAGTCGTACTGCCTCATCCTCCTCGACGAGATCGAGAAGGCCCACCCGGAGGTCTTCAACCTGCTCCTCCAGATCTTCGACGAGGGGCGGCTGACCGACGCCAAGGGTCGGAAGGTCGACTTCCGCAACACCATCATCATCATGACGTCGAACGTCGGCTCCGACCTCATCAAGCGCGACAGCCAGCTCGGCTTCGCCGTCTCCAACAAGGAAGAGGCGAAGACGCACGAAGAGCGGTACAAGCGGATGAAGGAGAAGGTGCTGGCGGAGCTGAAGAACGTCTTCAAGCCGGAGTTCCTGAACCGGATCGACAGCACCGTCGTCTTCCAGCCGCTCACCAAGGAGCACATCCGCGAGATTGTCGATCTGGAGCTGCAACAGGTCACGAAGCAGCTCGCCTCTCGTGGCATCACCCTCCAGGTCACGCTCGCGGCCAAGGACTGGCTGGGCGAGCACGGCTACGACCAGGTGTTCGGCGCTCGGCCGCTGCGCCGGCTCATCCAGGAGAACGTCGAGGACCGTCTCAGCGAGATGCTCCTGGCTGGCGAGTTCGGCCGCGGCGATACCGTCGTCATCGACCGGGCCGAGGGCGAGGACGGCCTCAGCATCACGAAGGCCTTGGAGCCTGCCGCGGTCGGCTGAGCTTCGAACGGCTTGCGTTCCGGCGGGCGGAAGCCAACCTTCCGCCCGCTTCCCTTATCCTTCCCGCTCAGGCGGCGAGGAGCACGCCGGCCCACATCGCTCCGGCAGCCCAGGCGAGCCCCACCCACAGCCGCCAGGCGAAGGCTGGCACCCCCGCCGCCCAGGCGACTACTGCCTTCGATATCGTGTTCGTCGTGAAGGCGAGTGCAATGGGAACGACCGCCTCTCGGGGGGCAATGGCCCCCGAGGCGGCGAGTGCGGCGGCGGAGATCGCCGGCGCGTGGGCGTCTGCGAATCCGGCGAGGGCGGCTGTCGCCGCCAATCCCCCTTGCCCCAACAGATCGCGGCTCGCCGCCGAGACGAGCAGCACTCCCGTGATGACCCCCGCGACTGTCAACGCCCCGGACAAGCTGAACGCCCGCCCCTGCACTGCCTCGCCTGGGACGCCCCGCGCCACCCACACGGCCGCGATTGCGCCGAACGACACGGCCGCCGACCCCGCGAGCGCGACTGGCAGGGCTGCCGCCCGAAGGGTCTCGGGGCTAGTCACGCCGAGCACGGCCGCGAGCTGGACAACGGTGGCCGTGTTCGCCAGCACTGCTCCCGCCGCCGCCGGCCGCACCATCGCCGACGATTGTCGGGAGCGCGTGCCCATCGCTGCCACCGTCGCCGTTGCCGAGGCGAAACCCGCCAGGAACCCTGCGATGGCGAGCCCGTATTGCGGGCCCACCGCCCGGGCAGCGATGTATCCGAGCCCGCTGGCTCCCATCACCAGCACCACGAGCAGCCAGATGCGGAACGGATTCAGTACGCCGTATGGCCCCATCGCTTCGTTCGGCAGAAGCGGAAGGACCACCGCCCCGGCGGCAGCGAATACGAGAGCGTCTTCCAGCTCCTGTTCGCTGAGTACGTCGGTGACGAACCGGTGGAGCCGTGTCCGCGACGCCAGCACGAACGTCGCTGCGACACCCGCGCCGGCCGCGAGAGCCGGCTCCTCCTGCGCCACAGCCCCGAGGACATAGGCGAGCAGGAGAGCCACCTCCGTTGTGATTCCCGGATCGCTTCGATCCCCGAGGACATAGCCCGCAATCGCCAGCCCGCCCACTACGGCTCCCAGCACTGCTATCGCAGCCGGACCCAGGTGCCAGGCCGCGCCGCCCAGCACCGCCGCCAGCGTAAAGGTCCGCACCCCGGCGAAGGAGCGTGCAGGCCCGGCCCCCTTCCGGCGCTCGCGCTCTGCTCCCAGCAGCAGCCCGATGCCCGCGGCGACGGCAAGATGACCGGCAGCCGACGTCAGGTCGCCGTCCATCGCACCGGCTGCGCGGCTGCGCCACCGACGTCACAGCCCATACGGTAGGGGATTGTACCCGGCACTCGCCCCTTCTCCCCAACCATCGCCGCTTGACAGGCCGCCCCCGATCGCGCCAGATCGGCCTGGGCGATTCGTTCATGTGAGGTGAACAGTGCACGGCGCGCGTCCCAGCCCCGCGCTCACCCGGGCCGTTCTGGGCGTGACCGTGCTCAACTTCCTCTTCTTTTCTGCCTACCTCTTCTTCTTCCCGACGCTGCCGTTCTTCATCGAACGGCTCGGCGGAGCCGAATCGGAAATTGGTCTCCTCATCGGAACCTCGAGCCTCGCCGCCCTCGCCTCAAGGCCGTTCGTCGGCTGGCTCGTCGATACGGCCGGCAGGAAACCCGTGCTCGTGGGCGGGCTTGCCCTCTTCGTCCTCAACTGCCTGCTCTACAACCTCGTCCGCAACCCGCTCGCCATCTTCCCCCTTCGGCTGCTCACCGGTGCCTCGTTGGCGACGTTCATCACGGCCGCCTCGACGTACGTAAGCGACGTCGCGCCCCCCGCCCGCCGCGGCGAGGCGCTCAGTTACTACGGCATGGCCAACAGCCTTGCCTTCGCTGTCGGCCCCGCGTTGGGCGGCTGGATCATCCATGCCGAGGCCCTCGCCGCCTTCGATGCGGAGCTCACCAGCCGCGCCCCCTGGCTTGCCGGCGCTCGGACAGGCGAGCTTCACTTCACCTCGCTCTTCCTCACAGCAGCGGCCATCGCCACAGCAGCGCTCCTGCTCGCCGCCACGTTCGCCGAGTCGAAGCCCCCCGGCGCCTCCGCCCGCCGTTTCCGGCTCGGCGACCTCTTTGCGCGCGTCGCCGCCTTCCCCGCCGCTGTCAACTTCGCCAGCTCGTTCGTCTTCGCATCGATGGTCACGTTCATGCCCCTCTTCGCGCGCGATCACGGCGTCGCCAACCCCGGGCAGTTGTTCGTCGTCTACGCGGCGGCGGTAATCGGCGTGCGTCTGACGGTTGGGCGCTTCCTCGACCGCGTGCCCCGCCCCGCTGCGATTCTGCCGAGCATCATCGTCCTGGCTGCCAGCATGCCTGTACTGGCGTCGGCGCAGGCTCAGGGGCAGCTCTTTGCCGCAGCGGCCCTTTACGGGCTCGGCGCCGGCGTGTTCCAACCGGCGATGATGGCCTTCCTCGTCGACCGCACTCTCCCGAGCGAGCGCGGCCGGGCGATGAGCACCTTCACGCTCGGTAACGACCTCGGCTTGAGCATCGGCGCCTTCGTCCTGGGGGGCGTGGTGGAAACGGCCGGGGCCCGCGCCGCCTTCGCCATTGCAGGGGCCGTCGCGCTCGGGGGCGCGGGGATCTTTCTTGTCGGCCTCCTCGCCGGGCGAAGCGAGGCTGCGGCGCGCGAACCGGCCGAGACGGCGGCCTAAGCTTCCCTTCACGTGAAGGTGCGACTGTGCTATCGTTCGGGCGCGATTCCCAACACCGAGGGCACACCATGGACTTCCGCGATACCCCAGAGCAAGCGAAGTGGCGCCAGGAGGTGCGCGAGTTCCTTCGCACCGAGTGGCCGAAAGTCCGCCCGGCCAACGTCGACGATCTCGATGCCCCCTATCAGCGAGGCGCCGCCGGCGACGTCCTGAAGAAGTGGCGCGAAAAGCTGGCCGAGAAGGGGTGGATCGCTCCCGCCTGGCCCAAGGAGTACGGGGGGCTTGGTCTCGGCGTCATGGAGCAGTTCATCA
The DNA here is from genome assembly GCA_034431815.1 of Dehalococcoidia bacterium. Lineage (GTDB taxonomy): Bacteria > Chloroflexota > Dehalococcoidia > Tepidiformales > Tepidiformaceae > HRBIN29. The sequence continues at coordinate 27,344 of DAOUCS010000079.1, read as the reverse complement.
TGAACGAGGAGTTCGCTGAGGCCCGCGTGCCCCAAGTCGGCGGCATGGGCGTCTCCATGATCGGTCCGACGCTGATCATTCACGGGACCGAAGAGCAGAAGCGGGAGCACCTCCCGCGCATCCTCCGAGGGGAAGTGCAGTGGTGCCAGGGCTACAGCGAACCTGGCGCAGGCTCGGACCTCGCCTCGCTCCAAACCCGGGCCGTCCGCGATGGCGACGACTGGATCATCAACGGCCAGAAGATCTGGACGTCGGGGGCGCACAACGCCGACTGGATGTTCATGCTCGCCCGGACCGATCCCGATGCCCCGAAGCACCGCGGCATCACCTACTTCCTCGTCGATATGAAGTCGCCGGGCATCACCGTCCGTCCGCTCATCAACATGGCCGGGCTCCACAACTTCAATGAAGTCTTCTTCGAAGACGTTCGCGTGCCCCACAAGAACGTCGTCGGCGAGGTGAACCGCGGCTGGTACGTCGGCACGACCACCCTCGACTTCGAGCGCTCGTCCATCGGCAACGCCGTCGGCCAGCGTCAGGCCATCGAGTACTACCTGCAGTGGGCGAAAAAGAACGGCGTTCGCCTGGCCGAGCCGATCCGCGTCGAATGGGCCGACCGCTGGGTGGAGGCCGCGGTCGCCAAGATGCTCAGCTACCGGGTGGTCAGCCTCCAGGCCGCGGGCCGCGTTCCCAACTACGAGGCCTCGATGGCGAAGCTGTACAACTCCGAGCTCAGCCAGCGCATCGCGCGCACGGCGGTGAAGATGCTCGGGCTGTGGGGCCAAATCACCGACCGCGGTCGCGCCCCCATGCGCGCCCGCGCGCCGATGAGTTACCTTGCCACCGTGTCCGCCACCATCGCCGGCGGCACGAGCGAAATCCAGCGGAACATCATTGCCACGCGGGGGCTGGGTCTGCCCAGGGGGTAACCGCTCGCACCGCTGCCTGGTCGGAGCGGGCCGGCGCGAGCAGCGCCGGCCCATCCTCCGCCGCAGTTCACACGCCGCAATCGATGGCCTGGGACGGCACCCGCCCGGAGGCGAGGTCGGCGACCAGCTCGGCCATCCGGCGCGGGGCGAACCAATCCTCCGCAGCCCGGATCTCCTCGGCGGTCCACCACCGCAGGTCCTCGAGGAAGGCGTCCTCCCCTTCCTCGAGCGCTGCGGGAACCGGCAGGAACCGTTCGCTGCGCACGAGGTAGTACCGCTCCTCCTGGTGGAGCATGGCGCCGCCGTAGGAGAAGGAAACCCGGCGTGTCCACACCCCGGGGCCGACCCGTTCGAATCGGCGGCCCGTCTCTTCGTACAGCTCCCGGAGGATCGCCGCCTCCCAGCTCTCCCCGGGTTTCACGCCGCCGCCGGGCATCATCCAGAGCGGCCGCCGCGTGCGCGTCACTGCCTGGCTGGCGCGGAAGAGCAGCACCGCACCCTGGTCGTCCATCACCACGGCTCGAACGGCGTAGCGAGGCGCCGCGCTCCCTTCGGCGGTGAACTCCTCAGCCATCCCCTCGTATCGTATCCTCTCGGCCATGCGGCCGCTCGTTGTGGGACACGCCGGTGCCGCCGGCGAAGCTCCGGCCAACACGCTAGCCGGCGTCCGCGCCTGCCTGGACGCCGGCTGCGAGGCGATGGAGGTCGACGTCCGCCTTTCGGCCGACGGCGTCCCCGTCCTCATGCACGACGAGACCCTCGACCGAACCACCAACCTCACCGGGCCTGTCCGGGCCGTGACGTTCGCGGAGCTCCAGCGGGCCGATGCCGGCGGCGGCGAACCCGTTCCCTCCCTCGAACAGGTCCTCCGCCTGGTCGACGGCCGCCTCGTCGTGTGGTGCGAGCTCAAGGCTACCGAGGGCGATCCCGCGGAGGATGAGCGGCTCGTCGATGCGGTGCTCGACGTGCTGAGCCGCCTCCGCGCCGAATCGTGGGCGGTCATCCACTCCTTCGCGGACGGCATCGTGGCTCGGGCGCGGCGAAGCGCGCCGCACATCCCCGCGGCCCTGATTTCGCCGCCCGTCACCCTCGAGGCTGCGCCCGAACTCCTTCGCCGCGCCGCCTGCGCCGGAGCCCAAGCCGTCTCGCTCCATCACTCCTCGCTCGCTCCCGACCTCGTCGCCTGGTTCCGAGCCCGGCAGTTCGCCGTTTTCGCCTGGACCCTCGACCACGAAGACGAGTGGCAGCGGGCGCTCCGCAGCGGGGCCGACGGCATCATCACGAACTATCCGCACGCGCTCCGGGCGTACCTCTCAGCTTTGCGCTGAGCGCGCTACCAGCTCCCGCCTCCTCCGCCGCCTCCTCCGCCCCCTGCACCGCCGCCGGCCCCCGAACCGCCGCCGGTGCTTGCCCGGCCGGCAGCATGGGCGAAGCTGTTCAACCCGGAGGTGAAGCTGCCCAGGTCGAAGCTCCCCGTCCCCGAATACCACGCCGGCGACCATCCGGGGCTTGCCCCCTCGGATCGTTCGAGCCCGGAAAACGCCCGCGCCCACTTGTCGACACAATCGAAGACGATCGCGTACGGGAGGTACCGCTCGAAGATGTTCGCCTCCTCGAAGAACCGCTGCCGCTCCTTCTCGGCCGTGGCGATGAAGAGCCGGAAGCCGGCGATGCGGCGGAGCATCTCGCGGCCCTTCGCCGTGCGGCGCACCATCGCGGGCGAGAACACCATCAGGCCGATTCCCAGGGCCGCGACCGGGGCCGCGCGCAGCGCGTGACCGTATGTGGACCCGGCGAGGTAGCCGAGTCCTCCGCCCGCGGCGGCGACGACGAGACCTGCTTTCAGCCACCGCGCCCGCTCCCGGTCCGGTCGCCGCGGGAACCATCCGGCCCTCGTCGCTTCGCGGTAGAGCTCCTCCTGCACAGAGCGAATCGTTTTGGCGACCCCCCGCTTGCCCTTGAGTTCCGAAAGCTTCGAGACGTTCCCGTTCGGGAAGAGGGCGTCGCGCAGCATGCGCTCCCAGTTCCGCAACTGCCCCGAGGTCTTCCGCTTCTCCAACTCCCAGTCGCGACCGCCGAGGTACCAGGGACGCTCGATCTCGCGGATGTGGAGGAAGCCCCGCACCGCGAGGTCGACGATGGTCGCCGCGATATCGCGCGGATCGGCGCGCTCGTCGATGAGCACGCCCATGAGCGCCGGAGGGAGGTCGTCGGGCGGGGTGTATTCGACGACGACAGGGTGGTCGCCGAAGAGCGGTGCAGTCTCCTCGCGGCTGTCGCCCGTCAGGTAGCGGACGGTGCGATAGCGGCGGTCACGCCCCTGCCGCCACCAGAGCGAGGCGACAGCGGCGAGCGCCGCAAGGCTGCCGGCGACCGCCCAGGATACGTCGAAGGGAGTGAGCGCGAAGAAGTCCCGAAGGGTTCGGATGTCGGCATAGAGCGGCGACTGAACGGCGACCCACCCCTTTGGCCAGCCGGCGGCGAACGTCAGCTGCTCGCCCGGCTCGAGAACTTCGGTCGCGAACACGGCCGCGTCGCCTTCGGTCCAGGCCTCGCACTGCTCGCGGCTTCCTGTGAGGCCGCGATAGCAGGCGATCGGCTCCGGCGCCCGTCCCGCGACACGCACCCGGACCTCGGCCCGCTCGATGGGAAGCTGCCAGGTGCCGGTCGCATTCCAGTACAGCTCGACGCGGTCGGCGTAGGCGTCGAGCGCCGCGGCCACCTCGTATTCGATTCGATACGTCTGGACCCCGGTGACGGTCCGGTCGGGGTCGCCGATGCGGATGCGGAGCAAGCTCCCTTCGCGGGTCTCCTTCGTGGGGTGAGGCTGTCCGGCAGCATCCGTCACGCGCCGGACGGTGATCGGCCAACGGCGCTCGCTGCCCGCGGGGCAAGGTTGCTCGGGCTGCTCCTGGTTCGGGTTCGGCGCGCACGGGGCCTTGAAGCGAAGGTCGCGATAGATCCCGTGACGCTCCGCCTCTCCAAAGTCGACGACCACGTGCTCGACCACCGAGACGGTCCCGTCGGCGCGAACCTCGTAGGCAGCGCTGAAGGCGAGGACGCGCTCGCCGTCGGCCTGCGCGAGCGCGTTCGGCCCCGCGGTGCATGCCCACCCGACCGCCAAGGCGGCCGCCGCGGCGATTCCTCTCGCCCATACCTTCCATCCCTGCATGGCCGTCGATCATAACGACCGGCCGTCAACGCGCACGCCCGCGCTGGGTCAGGTATCATCTCGCTACGGACGGTTGCCGTTCCACCTCTTCCCCCGAGGGACTCGCGCATCCGAGGGTACCCGATGCGAGCGTTCGATTACGCCGCCCCGCGCAGCCTCGACGAGACCTTTCCTCTGCTGGCGAACGGCCGTCGGGTGCGGTTCCTGGCCGGCGGCACGGACATCATCGTGCAGCTCCGCGAGGGCCGCGCGGACTGCGACCTTCTCGTCGACCTGAAGCGCATTCCGGAACTCCGCCGGCTCGAGATCCGCCCCGATGGCACCCTCGCCATCGGTGCGGCCGTCCCCTGCGCCGAGGTGTACGAACACCCCGAAGTGCGGCGCCGCTGGCCCGCGCTCGTGGACGCTGCGTCGCTCATCGGCGGAATTCAGATCCAGTCCCGCGCGAGCCTCGGGGGCAACATCTGCAACGCCAGCCCTGCCGCCGATTCCGTGCCGGCACTCATCGCCCTCGGTGCGCGCCTCGTCCTTGCCTCGGCCGAGGGCGAACGCGAGCTGCCCATCGAGTCGTTCTTCCGCGGGCCGGGACAAACCGTTCTCCAGCGTGGCGAGCTGCTCCTGCGAATCGTCGTGCCTCCTCCTCCCCCGCACTCAGGCGCGCGGTTCCTCCGCTTCATCCCGCGGAACGAAATGGATATCGCCGTGGCGAACGCCGGAGCCTTCCTCCGCCTCGACGATGCCGGCCGCATCGCGGAGGCGAGGGTGGCCCTCGGCGCCGTCGCGCCGACCCCGCTCCTCGTGGCGGAGGCGGGCGAGCTCCTCGTCGGCCAGGAGCCCAGCGAAGAGCTGTTCGCGCGCGCCGGCGAAGTGGCGGCGGCTGCAGCCAGGCCCATCACCGACGTCCGGGGGTCGGCCCTGCAGCGCCGGCACCTCGCCCGCGTCCTCACCGTCCGGGCGCTCCGCGGAGCGCTGGCCCGCGCCCAGGGAGGGAGCTGAACGATGGCGAAGGTTCACGTCCGCACCGAGATCAACGGCGAACCGGTGGAGTTCCTCGCCGAACCCCGCCAGAGCCTGCTCGAGGTCCTGCGCGAGGAGCTCGGCCTCACCGGCACGAAGGAAGGCTGCAACAACGGCAACTGCGGCGCCTGCGGCGTCATCTTCGATGGCCGGGTCGTGAACGCCTGCTGCGTGCTCGCCGTCGAGGCCGAGGGGGCTCGCATCGTGACGATCGAGGGCATCGCCCAGGATGGCGAGCTGCACCCGCTGCAGCAGGCATTCCTCGAAGAGGCGGCCCTCCAGTGCGGCATCTGTACGCCGGGGTTCATCGTTGCGGCGAAGGCGCTCCTCGACCGCGAGCCGAACCCGGACGAGCTCCGCGTCCGTCAGTGGCTCGCCGGCAACCTCTGCCGCTGCACCGGGTACGACAAGATCGTCCGCGCCGTCCTTGTCGCCGCCGAGCGGCTCCAAGCCCAGGAGGTGCACCAGCGATGACGACCATCGAACGCGCCCGGTACCAGGTGATCGGCACCCGGCCCGTCCGACCTGACGGGGTGGAGAAGGTGACCGGCCGCGCCCTGTACGGCGCCGACGTTCGCCTGCCGGGGATGATCTACGGGAAAGTCCTCCGCAGCCCTCACGCCCATGCGCGCATCCTCCGCATCGATACCTCGGCGGCCGAACGGATGCCCGGCGTCCTCGCCGTGGTGACCCACCGCGACCTGCCGGCGGTGGCGGACGGCGTCCAGAACCTGGGCGAGACGGCCGTCAACGTGCGCGAACTGGCGGCAAATCTCCTCGCTGATGACAAAGTGCTGTATCACGGCCACGCGATCGCGGCGGTCGCGGCCGTGAGCCCCCACATCGCTGAAGAAGCGCTCGAGGCCATCACGGTCGAATACGAGGTCCTCCAGCCGGTGCTGGATGTGCGCGAGGCGATGCGGGAGGACGCCCCGCTCCTCGACGAATCGCGAAGGACGAAGAACATCGCGGGCCAGGTGGCTGGCGAACGGCCTTCGAACATCGCCATGCGCCACCGCTTCGAGGCGGGCGATGTCGACGCCGCCTTCGCCAGGGCGAGCGTGGTAGTCGAACGCGAGTTCCGAACGAAGATGGTCCACCAGGGGTACATCGAACCCCAGAACGCGACGGCGGTCTGGAACCAGGACGGCACCGTTACCATCTGGACCAGCACGCAGGGGGCCTTCGCCGTCCGCGGGCAGGTGGCCGAAGTCCTCCGCCTGCCGGTTTCGAAGGTCCGCGTCGTTCCGATGGAGATCGGCGGCGGCTTCGGCGGCAAGATCCCGGTCTACCTCGAACCGCTCGCCGCGCTGCTTTCGCGCAAAGCCGGCGGGCGGCCCGTGAAGATGACCATGTCCCGCACCGAGGTGTTCCAAGCGACTGGGCCCACGAGCGGCGCGTGGGTTCGCGTCAAGGCTGGCGCCGACGCCGAGGGGCGCCTCGTCGCGGTCGAAGCCGAACTCTGCTACGAGGCAGGCGCGTTTCCGGGCTCGTCGGTCAATGCCGGCGCGATGTGCATGCTCGCCCCGTACGACGTGGAGAACTTCCGCATCGACACGTACGACGTGGTGGTGAACAAGCCGAAGACGGCGGCATATCGGGCCCCCGGCGCGCCGGCTGCGTCCTTCGCCATGGAGTCGGTGGTCGACGAGCTCTGCCGCGCGCTGAAGATGGACCCCCTGGCATTCCGGCTGAAGAACAGCTCGCGCGAGGGCACGCGGCAGGTGACGGGCGTGCCCTTCCCCCGCATCGGCCATGAGGAGTGCGTCCGCGCCGCGATGGAGTCCGACCACTACCGGTCGCCCATCGAAGGCCCGAACCGCGGCCGGGGCGTCGCTTCAGGGTTCTGGTTCAACGGCGGCATGCAGTCGACCGTCGTCGTCGCCGTCAACCCCGACGGCACGGTCAACCTCATCGAAGGCAACACGGACATCGGCGGCACCCGCGCCTCGCTCGCCATGCAGCTGGCCGAGGCGCTCGGCATTCCCTACGAGGACGTGAAGCCGTTCGTGGCGGACACGGACGCGGTTGGACATAACGACGTTACAGGCGGGAGCCGGACTACCTTCGCCACGGGTCTCGCCGTGTACGAAGCGGCGATGGACATCCGCCGCCAGATGGTCGCCCGCGCCTCGCGGCTTCTCAACCTGCCCGAGGAGGACCTCGAGTACGTCGACGGCGGGGTGCAGAGCAAGTCCGACCCTGCCAAGCGCATCGGGTTCAAGGAGATCGCCCGCCAGCAGGCCCGCACCGGCGGCCCCATCACCGGGAAGGCCTCCCTCGTCGCTCGGGGGGTCGGGCCCTCTTTCTCGACGCAGATCGCCGACGTTGAGGTCGACCCCGAGACGGGCAAGGTCACGGTGCTGCGTTACACCGTGGTCCAGGATGCGGGACGCGCCATCCACCCCTCCTACGTCGAGGGGCAGATGCAGGGCGGTGCCGCCCAGGGCATCGGGTGGGCCCTCCACGAGGAGTACTGCTACGGCGAGCAGGGCCACCTGCTGAACGCGAACTTCCTCGATTACCGCATCCCCACCGCCCTCGACCTCCCACCCATCGAGACCATCATCGTGGAGGTCCCCAACCCCGGTCATCCGTTCGGGGTGCGCGGCGTGGGCGAAGTCTCCATCGTCCCGCCCCTGGCGGCCATCGCGAACGCGATCTACGACGCCATCGGGGTGCGCTTCACCGAGCTCCCGATTTCGCCGCGCCGGATCGTCGAGGCGCTCCACGGCGGCAAGGAGGCGTAGCGGGCCCGTGCCCACGGTGCGGATTCCGGCGCTATTCCGCGAGCGCTGCGGCGGAGCTGCGACCGTGACGGTCGAGGGCAGCACCTTGGGCGAAATCCTCCAGGCCCTCGACCGTCACTGCCCCGGGCTGTCTGCCCTGCTCGTGGAGGGGGGCGGCCTTCGGCCCGAGCTCAGCGTCGCTATCGACGGCGAGGTCGTCGCGGGCGGTCTGCACGAGCCGGTTCCTGCCGACGCCGAGATCGTCATCCTCCCCGCACTCGCCGGGGGGTAAGGCCCCAAGCGCGGCCCGAGGCCGTCGGGGGCGCGGCGAGCCTGCCTGCTCGTTCGGCGCCCCTCCGTCGGACACGCTCCTACAGTGTCCCCGGCCGCTGGCCTGGCGGCACACCGGGTTCGGCAGCGAGGCGGAAGCACCGCTCCCCCCGCGGCACAGCCGCCGTCGCCCAGGGTGCACCCGCCGCTACGGTCTCCTGGAGGTTGTCGGGGGGCCCCGCCGCTTCGTTGGCTGCGTTCGGCAGCGGCGGACATCGTCCAGATCGCCGTCGTCGGAGCGAACGCAGCGTCGGGCGACCGGCGCCTCCGCGCGCGCATGGTCCCCCAGCTGTACGACGTGCTCATCGTCGAGAGTTCGGTGGACGAGCAAGCCGAAATCCGGTGGCCTCTGCGGCGAGTCGAGACCGGAAGCGGCCAAACTCTCCGCGTCGCTGGAAGGTGGAGGTGCAACAGCGAGGCACTCGTCGTGACGGCGGAGTAGCCGCGGCGCCCCCATGGTTGGCCTGTCGTAGCCGGCGGGACGGAGCGGGGCCGGGGCAGCCGGATGGCACGACGCGCGCCGAAGCGGCATCGTGGGCACGGAACGCCGACGGTTTGGGCTCTCCTCGCGGCGCTTGCGCTCGGCTCGGGGATGCGGGCAGCCAGCGGGCTCCGCGTGGCTCGGGTCACATCGCCGATTCCAGCTCTCCCTCAGTTTCCGTGAGGATCTCGTCGAGCCTCGCCAGCAGCTCGGGCGGGGGTTCCCGCCAGAGCCCTCGTTCGGCTGCCTCGAGGAGCCTCAGCGTCATGTCCCGCAGGGCCCACGGGTTCGAGCGCATCAGGAAGCTCCGCATCTCTGGGTCGAGCACGTACCGGTCGGCGAACGCACCGAACTGCCAGTCATCGACGATCCCCGTGGTCACGGCCCAGCCGAAGAGGTAGTCTGCTGTCGCTGCGAACTCCACCGCCCCCCGGTAGCCGTGCTCGCGCATGGATGTGAGCCACTTCGGGTTCAGGACGCGGGAGCGGAAGACGCGGTCCAGCTCCTCCTTCACGCTGCGGACGCGGGGCCGCCGGGGGTCGCTCGAATCGCCGTGGTACGCCCTTGCGGCGGTGCGGCCGAGCACGCGTGACGCGGCGACCATTCCGCCCTGGAACTGGAAGTAGTCGTCCGCGTCCAGGATGTCATGTTCGCGGTTGTCCTGATTTTGGACCGCCACGTCGATTCGCGCCAGGAGCGCCCGGAACTCCTGGCGCGCGTCCATTCCGTGATGCCGCCGCGAGTACGCGTAGCCGCCCCAGTTCACGAACGTGTCCACAACGGTCTCGAGCTGGTCCCAGGCGCGTTCGTCCAGGAGCTGGAGAATTCCCGCTCCGTACACGCCCGGCTCGCTGCTGAAGACCCGCAGGCCCGCGCGCTCCCAGGCCTCGTCGGGAGCGACTCCGGCCCGCTGCAACTCCTCTGCACGCTCGAGGCGGTGCTTCCGGACCGGGTTCAGTTCGGGCGGCTCCTCGAGCGAAGACACGAGCTCCACCGCCTCGTCCAGCAGGGCGATTGCGCCGGGGAAGGCGTCCCGGAAGAATCCCGAGATGCGGACCACAACGTCGACCCGAGGGCGACCGAGCTCCTCGAGCGGGATCACCTCGCACCCGACGACGCGGCGGTTCTCCCGCTGCCAACGAGGGCGGACCCCGAGGAGCCAGAGCGCCTCCGCGACGTCCTCGCCCCCGTTGCGCATCGCGGTCGTACCCCACATCGAGATGCCGACCGTTCGGGGCAAGTGTCCCGCCTCTCGCCGATACCGCTCCAGCACTCCCTCGGCGAGCTCCACGCCCACGTCCCAGGCGGTGGGCGTGGGGATCGCCCGCGGGTCGACGGCGTAGAAGTTCCTCCCGGTCGGGAGGGCGTGGGCCATGCCCCGCGTCAGTGCGCCGCTCGGACCCGAGGGCACGTACCGCCCGGCGAGCGCATCGACGATGTGGTCGAGCTCATCGGTCGCCCTCGCCAGCGCGGGCATGAGCCAGCCCGAAACGAAGTCGAGGACCCGCCGGATTCGTTCCCGGCCTTCCGGCTGCGATGCGGGACAGATCCGTTCGATCGCCTCGTCGCCGGACTCCCCCGCAACCGTCGCTTCGACGAGGCGTTCCGCCAGCCTCGCGGCGGCCCGCTCGGCGCCGGCGTCGTCCGAGACCGGGAGCCCTGCGTCAGCGCTGAGGCGATCCTTCCAGCACTCGGACGCTCCCCCCTCGCCGCGGTATGCAGCCATGACCGCTTCGGGGAGGCTGGGGACATCGCCGTTCGGCAGCCGCACGAGCGCGCTCAGCATCGATAGCAGCTTCTCTCCGGTCGGCGGCTGCCCGAGGACGTGCAGGCCCATCCGGATCGGCAACGCACTCAGCTCGTGGGTGTAGGCGTGGATCGCCTCGACGAGGTGGGCGAATTCCGCGCCGGTCAAGTCCGATATCGAATAGGGAACGCCGTCTTCGTGCTCCCGAGGGTCCCATTCGTGCACGTGACCGTCGCCGCCACCTGAGAGGAATCGGTCGAGTTCCCCGGCGAGGTTCGCGTCCTTCAGAACCTGCCATATCTGTCGTTGGAGGTAGGGAAGTTTCTCCGGGTCGGTCCGTTCGAGCAGGTAGTATTCGTCGACGAGCCGCTCGAGCGTGGCCAGCTCGCCGTACAGCTCCGCGTTGGAGATGGGGGGCGGAAGGTGGTCGACGATGACGGCGTGGGTCCGCCGCTTGGCGGCGGCGCCCTCGCCCGGCCCGTCGATGATGAACGGGTAGATGACGGGAAGGTCGCCCACGAACAGGTCGGGGTAGCAGGCAGCGGAGACCCCGACGCCCTTGCCGGGGAGCCACTCCGCCGAGCCGTGCTTCCCCACCTGAACGATGGCGTCGGCTCCGAACCCGCCCGACTCGACCGGTTCGCGCAGCCACCGGTAGAGGGCGTAGTACACGTGCGGCGGCGGGAGGTTCGGCGTGTGCGCGATCGCCGCCGCGTCCATCGAGTACCCTCGCGGCGGCTGAACCGCCACGAACACGTTCCCGAAGGTAAGACCGGCGAGCACGATGGTGCCGTCGCGGTCCACGTACCGGTCACCCGGAGGTTCCCCCCACTGCGCCCTCATCTCCGCCTGGCGTTCCGGAGGGAGTTCGGCGAACCATGCCCGGTACCGTTCGGCGGGGATGCGGGCAGCTGCCGAGGCCAGCATCTCCTCGGTGAGGAACTCAGCGTCATAGTGACCAGAACGGAGGAGCATCTGAAGGAGCGCTTCGCCGCTCTCGGGGAGCGTTCCGACCCGGTATCCCTCCGCCGCGAGGCGGTGGAGGAGCGCAACCGTCGAGGCCGCGGCGTCGAGTCCGACGGCGTTCGCGACCCGCGAGGCCTTCGCGTGGTGGTTCGTGAGGATGATTGCGATCCGCTTGGCCTGGTTGGGCAGGCGCCGCAGCCGGGCCAGGCGCAGGGCGAGTCCCATGAGCCGCTCCGCACGGTCGGGGGGCACGTCTCGGACCGGCAGCCGCCGGCCGCCCACCTCGACGCTTTCCTTGAAGGAGCAGGGCACGCCGATGATGCGGCCGTCCAGCTCGGGGATCGCCACGGACATCGCCACGTCTTGCGGCGGAACGCCGAGCGCCGACGCCTCCCACGCGTCGCTCGAGACGGAGGCTGGGATCCCCTGCACCTGAGGGATTCCGAGCTCCTCCATCACCCGAACGTTCCACTCCTCGCCGGAGAGCGCCTCCCCCGCGCTCCCGAGCGCGAACGCCATCGTGTTGATGACGACGTCCACCAAGGGATCTCCGTGTTCGTCGCACAGCAACCGAAGGACGGCCGTCCTGCCCCGCTCGTCGGGGTCGTCCTTGAGCGAATACCCGAAGACTGGCAGGACATCGACCCCGAGCCCCTCGCCGGCATCGATCAGCCGGTCGAGCCAGCGGGTATCACCGGCGAGCAGGAGCGACCGGTAGAAGAGCACACCCACCGCCGGACGCTCGGGGTTCCGCCGAGCCCGCCACTCCTCGATGGTCGTCGTCCCGCCGCCCTTGCGGTATACGCCGACGCGCGGCTGCGGGATGGGGTCGCGGTACCCGAGCCCCGTGGCCAACAAGTGGTCGCAGACGAAGTGGACGAGCTCCCGGTAGTTCTCCACCCCTCCCTGCTGGAGGTACGCGCGCGCATGGAGGGCGATCGCCGCGCCGCACGTCGACGCCCCGATGAGCTCAGGGTCGAGCTCTTCGGTGCCGGGGAGTGCGACGAGCCAGGCCTCATGCTCCTCGCACAGCCGCACGAGCTCCTCGAAGCCGGGCACGCTCTTCGTGCTGCCGTGCACCACGAGCATCACCACGGCCGCGCCGGGCACGATGGTGCGGAAGAGCGCCGCCCCGTCCCCCTCGTCCCGCAGCCCCGTGATGTTCCGGGTGACGAGCTCGGGTGCTCGGGGGTCCAATCGCTCCCGCGCCTGTTCGAAGAGCCGGATGTCCGTATCGGAATGGGCGAGGACGACGAACCTCCCGCCCTCGGCGGCGTCTCCTGTCGTGAGGGCCGCGTGACTGCCCTGCCCATCGTTCCGCATCGCCGAGAAGGCGAGCCGTCCGAGCTCGCCGTCCGGCGGGAAGAACGTGCCCACCTGAACGAGTCGTTCGATGTAGTCGAAGAGGGCGAGGATGAGCCGGTCCTCGTTCATGGAGTGGAAGAACACCGTTCTCCCGTCGAACAGCAGCATGCACACGTTCGCGAGCGGACAGGGGCCGAGGCATCCGCCCATATTCAGGTGGACGCGGTTCCGGAGCTTGCGCCGCTCCCACTCCTCGTGGTAGAGGGCGTAGTTCGCCGCTGGCTTCCCCTCCTCGACCCGACCGCAACAGCAACCGTGCGCGCACACGAACAGCTGTCCCATCTGCCGGTTGACGTTCACCAGCCGTCCGTCGGCCCGAATGACGATGTTCCTTCCGGCGCGGCGTCCCGTTGCGGTCATCGGACCTTCACCTCGATGCCGGCCACGAGGAGGTAGACCGCCGTCGCTCGGGCGGCGAAAGCCTGATTGACGAGCCCCAGCGCGTCCCGGTACCAGCGCGTCAGCGCTTCACCCGGCACGATGCCGAGCCCAACTTCGTTCGTCACGACCACGGCCAATCCATCCCGTTCGCGCAGCACGTCCGCTACTGCCGCGGCTTTCGCGATGCAGTCATCCACCCACCGCTCCCAGTCGGCAGGCGCCCAGGCATGGGGGCGGTCGCACGCGAAGAGCAGGTTCGACACCCAGAGGCCGAGGCAATCCACCAGCACGGTGGCCTCGGAGGGGGCGCGCCGGACGGCCCCTACGAGATCGAGGGGCTCCTCGACCGTCACCCATTCCGCCGGCCGGCGGGCGCGGTGGCGAGCCACCCGCACCCGGAGCTCCTCGTCCAGCGGCGTCATCGTCGCCACGTACCACGTCTCCCGTCCGGAGGCGGCTGCGAGCTGCTCGGCGAATCGGCTCTTGCCGCTCCGAGCTCCGCCGGTCACCAGGATCAGCTCCCCCTGCATGGGCCCGTCATCCTCCCGCATGCTCGATGAGGCGGAAGATCGTCCGCAGGTCGAGCGACGCGCGCAGCACCGCCGCGAGGCGGTCGAAGGCGGCGTCCTCGTCCGGCAGCTCCGTGGGCGCGTACTGCTTCCCCCTGGCGCGAGCGATGTTCGTCAGCAGGCGCTGCCGCAGCGCATCGTTGGCGAAGAGGCCGTGAAGGTAGCATCCGAGCACACGACCGTCCCGGCTCATCGCTCCCACGGCCTCGCCGTCGAGGAGCCGGATCGCCACCAGCTCGTCGGAGACCGCGCTGATGCCCGCGTGGATTTCGTAGCCCCTCAGCTCCAGCCCCTCGCAGCCTGCGAGGACCCCCGCAGCCGCCGTGACCCGTGCGGTGCTGAGGCGCGTCACCTTTTCCGGCTGGAAGCGTGTGGTGACCTCCAGCCACCGCAGCCCCTCGACGTGTCCGGACGCGCCTTCGACACCGAGGGGATCGTCGATTTCGGCGCCGAGCATTTGGAATCCGCCGCAGATGCCGACGATGAACGCGCCGCCATCGCGCGCCCGCTGTAGGGCGGCGGGCCAGCCCACGGCCCGAAGCCAGGCGAGGTCATCGCCGGTCGCCTTCGTGCCCGGCAGGATGACCAAATCCGGCGTCCCCAGGCTTGCGGGGCTGTCCACGTACCGGAGCCGCACGTCCGCCTCCCGCTCGAGCGGGTCGAAATCGTCGAAGTTGGCGATCCGGGGCAGGCGCACGACGGCCACGTCCACGCCCGGGAACGGCCCGGCTGCATCTCGCCGGCGGTCGAGCGCGACCGAGTCCTCCTCCGGTAGTCCGAGGTCTCGGACCCAGGGAACCACGCCCAGCACCGGCACGCCCGTCAACGCCTCGAGCTGGTCCGGACCGGGAGCGAGGAGCGATGGGTCTCCCCGCAGTTTGTTGATGATGAACCCTCGTACGAGGGCCTGCTCTTCGGGTTCGAGCAAGTGAAACGTCCCGTACAGGTGCGCGAAGACGCCGCCGCGGTCGATGTCGCCCACGATGAGCACCGGCGCGTTGGCGTAGCGCGCGACGCGCATGTTCGTGATGTCGCGGTCCTTAAGGTTGATTTCCGCAGGGCTCCCGGCGCCCTCCGCGACCACGACGTCGAATTCCGCTCGGAGCGTGTCGAGGGCCTCGGCGACGAGCGGCCACAGGTCGTGCTTCGCCTCGTGGTACTCCGCTGCGGACATCGTGCCTCGTGCCCTGCCGAGGACGACGACCTGGGAGCGGCGGTTCCCCTCGGGCTTCAGCAACACCGGATTCATCTCCACCCGCGGCAACACGCGCGCTGCCATGGCCTGCACCGCCTGGGCACGCCCGATCTCGCCGCCTCCAGGCACGACCGCGGCGTTGTTCGACATGTTCTGCGCCTTGAAGGGGGTGACCCGGTACCCTTCCTGCAGGAGGACGCGGCAGAGCCCGGCCACCAGGAGGCTCTTGCCGACCGATGACGCCGTCCCCTGAACCATCAGCACCGCGCCTAGCGGCATCGGAGTTCCTCCATGGCGGAGATAACCCGGTCGACGTGCTCCAGGCACGGCACCGCGATGCGAACATGCGACGGGAGACCGAAGGAGCTGCAGTCGCGCACGGCGATGCCCCGCTCGAGGAGCCGCTTCCGCGCCTTGCGGGCGTTCCCCACCTCGACGAGGACGAAGTTCGCGTCAGAAGGTATTACGGTGAACCCGGCGCGCCGGAGGCCGTCCGTCAGGCGCCTTCGAGCCTCGACGATGCGCGCGACGCTCCTCCGAACGAAGGCGCGCTCGCGGAGGGCCCGCAAGCCGGCGGCGATGGCGGGCGCGCTCACCGACCAGGGGGGCTGCTGTTGCCGCATCGCATCGACGAGCTCTGGGGCTCCGAGTGCGTACCCCAAGCGGAGGCCGGGCACCGCGTACAGTTTGGTGAGCGAGCGCAGCACGACGACCCCCTCCCGCTCGAACCAGCGGGAGTCCGTCAGGCCGCCGATCTGTCGGTAGGCCTCGTCGATGACGAGGACAGCGCCTGCATCCCGCGCCGCGCGGTGCAGCTCCCCGAGCCGGTCGTCCGGGACGAAATCGCCGGTCGGGTTGTTCGGGTTGCACAGGAAGATGAGCCCGGGCCGTGCGGTGATGGTCGTCCCGACGGCCGCATCCAGTCCGGCGCCGCGGGGACCGAAGCAGCGTACCTCGATGACGGGAACCCCGGCTGCCCGGAGGGCTCGGTCGTATTCTGCGAACGTCGGACTGGCGATGAGGCCGGGCCGTCCCGGCGCGCCGAACGCCCGGGCGGCCAGGAAGATGAGCTCGCTTGAACCGTTGCCCGCCAACACCTCCGCGGGAGCGCAGCCGACGGAGCGGGCGATGGCGCGGCACAGCTCAGCCGCGTCGGGGTCGGGGTAGCGGTCGGCGGCCGCCGCGGCTGCCGCCTCGAGCACTGCCCGAGGGGGGCCATACGGGTTCAGGTTCGCACTCAGGTCCAGAGGCTGCAGGCCGCGCGCCAGGATGGCCCGCCGTTCCCGCTCGCTCATCCCCCCGTGGACGGCCATCGTCACCTTCGTCCCCTCCAGGCAAGCGCGGCGAGGCAGCCGATGCCTGCCGCGGCGGCGGCCCGAAGCGCGAGAGCGCGGCCGCGCCCGATGTCATCCGGCGACGGCAGTCGGGCATCAGGGTTCAGTACGTACTTCCCTCGCTTCTCCAAGCGGACTCCGAGTGCCCGCGCTCCCATCGTCATTGGCCAGCCAGCGTTCGGGTTTCGGAGCCTGACGGCCTCTCGCGCCGCGGCGCGCACGTCGCGCAGACTGAGCCGTCCCGCGGCGGCGATAGCGGCGGCGGTCACGCGCGCCGGTACGAGGTTCAGGAGGTCGTCCAAGCGTGCCGCGGGGGTGCCGAACCTTCCGCGCCACGGGTACCCCACCATGGCGTCCATCGTGTTCGCGGCGCGGTATACCAGGGCGCCGGGGAGTCCGGCGGTCAGGTACCACCACCAAGCGCCGATCACGCCGTCCGACAAGTTCTCGAAGAGCGACTCGATGGCGGCCGACGCGACGAGCGCCGCATCGAGGTCTTCGAGCGGCCTCCCGACGATGCGGCCGACCGCCCGCTCCGCCTCGTCCAGCTCGCCGTGCACGAGCGGCCGCTCCACCCCCTCCACGTGCTCGAGAAGGCTTCGGAGCGCGAAGGCTTGCTTGAGCGCGGCGGCGGCGAGCACGGTGCGGAGGATGCCTCCTCCCCGCGTGGCTCGCTCGGCGAGGGCTCCGGTGGCGGCGCCGAGTCCGACGCCTGCGAGGGCGTAGAGCAGCCCACGGCCGAACCCGGGCTGCTCGCCACCGAGCCGGCGCTCGATGGCTCCCATGACGCGGCCGAAGAGCGCCACCGGGTGTACCCTGTTCGGCGGCTCCCCGAAGAGGGCATCCAGCGAGACGGCCAGGGCGAACACGAGCGGGCGGACGGGCGGGGCCATCACGCGAGCCCTCCCGCGAGGCCGTGCCGGTGGGCCGCGGCGACAGCCGCCACCATCGCCAGTTCGGCGAGGGCCATCGAGGCCCCGTAGCCGTCCCCGTTCACGCCGCCGAGGCGACTGTTCAGGAACCAGCCGGTGCCTGCGGCAGCCGCTGCCCCGACGGCCGCGGCGCCGACCCCGGCCCATCCGAAAAGCAGCGCCCACGCGGCTATGGCTGCCGCGGCGGCGGCGAGGGAGGGGCCGAGGGTTATCCCCTCGGCGAAGCGCGCGCCCAGGCCGGCGGCCCACGGCTTCCATCGCACCATCACTGCGAGGACGAAGCAGCGGGCGGCGAAGACCGATGCCCCGAGGGCCGCTGCCGCGTCCCGCGCGCCGAGCATTCCGAGGCAGGCGCTGCTCGCGAGGATGACCAGGACCAGCGCCACGATCCCGTACGTCCCGTGGTGCACGTCTGCCACGATGGCTCTCCGACGCTCCAGCCCGGCCGACGCCAGCGCCGCATCGGCGGAATCCGCCAGGCCGTCCAGGTGCAGGCCTCCCGTGAGGACGGCGAGCCCCGCGATGGACAGTACCCCGCCTGCGAGACCACCGATGAGCCACATCCACCACGCGGTCTGGAGCGCTGCCACCGCTCCCAGCCCGAGCCCCACGACCGGGAACCACGGCGCTGCGCGCTCGGGCTCCCAGCCGGACGCTCCGAGCGGCGCCACCGTTAGGAAGCTGACGGCCGTGCGGAGGCCGCTCATCACTGGTTCGGCCCGTCCACGCCAGCGTCGCTGAACGTCGCCATCTCGTCCCGGATCGCGACCGCCGCGTCGACGAGATGCAGTGCGAGGGCAGCCCCCGTCCCCTCGCCTAGGCGGAGGCCAAGGTCGAGCAGGGGTCGCAATCCCAGCGCTTCGAGGATGAATCGATGTCCCGGTTCCGCTGACCTATGGCTGGCGATGAGGAAGCGTTCGAGCCCCGGAGCGAGGCGCGCGGCTGCCAGCGCTGCCGCTCCGGCGATGAAGCCGTCGACCAGGACCGGCACCCGCCGCTCCGCAGCGCCGATCGCGACCCCGGCCAAGCCTGCCAGTTCGAACCCTCCCACCTTCGCCAGCACGTCGACGGCGTCGCCGGGATCCGGTCGGTGGAGGTCGAGGGCGCGCTCGATGACGCTGGCCTTGTGCGCGACCGCGGCATCGTCGAGGCCCGTCCCGCGACCAGTGACGGAGTGCGGAGGCATACCCAGCAGGGCGGCAGTCACCGCGCTCGCGGCCGTGGTGTTCCCGATTCCCATCTCGCCGAGCAGCGCGATATCCAGACCTCGGGCGGCCTCCCTCGCGACGAGCTCCCGGCCCGCCTCCACCGCGTCCTCGGCCTGCCGTCGCGTCATGGCAGGCTCGACTACCATGTTCCCGGTGCCCGGACCGAACCGCCGCACGACCAGCTCGCCTTCGAACCCTTCAACCGGGGTGAGGGTCCCGAAGTCGGCCACGACTACCCGTGCCCGCGCGTGCCGGGCCAGCACGTTGATGGCGGCCCCGCCCGCGAGGAAGTTCCGCACCATCTGGACCGTCACGGTCTGCGGGTACAGCGAGACGGCCTCACGGGCGACGCCGTGGTCAGCGGCGAGGACGAACACGCACCGCTCCTCAAACCGGCACAGGGGGTTGGCCGTAATGCCCGCCAGCTGGATGGCAAGCTCTTCCAGCCGCCCGAGGCTGCCCTGAGGCTTTGTCAGCTGGTCCAGGCGTCGCGCCGTTGCTTTCGCAGCTGCTTCGTCGAAAGGAGGGATTGTGAATTCCATGGCCGTATCTCTTCCCTTCATGTGGATTCGAGGGCACGTCGCTGCGGGCCGGTCAAGCCGGGAATTCCGTACCGGACGACGTGCTCCCCGTCGAGCCAGAGCCAGCCGAGCTCGTCCGCCGTGGCGCGGAAGCGGTTGCGCCACCGCGGGCCGCCGGTATCCACCACTGCCACCCGCGCACCGGTCCGCGCGAGGGCGAGCGCGCCGTGCCTCGTGGCCGCCAGCGCATCCAGCCCGAGGTATCCGGTGTTTCCTTGGCCGTCCGTCAACAAGACGGCGTACGCACCGGACGACGCGTATCGCCGGCGGTGCGCCTCGATCGTCGCCGCTGCAGCGGCGAGGCCGGCGCCGAGGGGCGTTCGGCCCCCCGTGCTCACCGCGCTCAGCACGGCGCGGGCACGCTCGACGTTGCGGGAGGGGGCGAGCGGGAGCGCGGCGCGGTCACCGCGGAACGTCACCACCGCTACCCGGTCGCGCCGACGGTACGCGTCCAGCAGGAACGACCCCGCGATGCGGCGCGCCAGTTCCAGGCGGCGTCTGGCTCCCATGGAGCCGCTCGTGTCGACGGCGAGGACCAGGAGGCTCCACCCGGTCGAACGCCGCCGCCTCCAACGGACTTCCGTGGTGACGCCTCCCCGTTCCCCGCGGCAGCGGGCGAGCGCCCGTGCCCGGAGGGTTGCGGCCGGGTCGATGGCGCCGCCCGGCGGCCGCTCGGAGGTGGCTTCGCCCTGGGCTCGGCCCCTCGGCCCCCAGCCGGGCGTTCGCTTCCCGCCGCCGTCGACTGCGAGTTTGCCGCGTACCTCGTGCTGCCAGGGCGCCACCCGAAGCGCGGGCTCCAGCGGCGGTGCAGGCGGGGCCTGCCGGAGCGCTTCCGGAGCGTCCTGTCGGACATCCGCGTCCGCCGGCGGAGCGCCTGCGCTGCCGTTGCCGCCACCAGGCCCACCCGTTGCCGGGTCTCTTCGGGCAGGCTCCCCGCTGTCGTTGTCGTCGGGATCTTCGAAGCGCTGGAGCACCTCCTCGACGAGGCCGGGCTCGAGGCGGGGCTCTTCGAAGGGTTGGCGCCGCTGACGGTGAGCCAGCACCAGCGGCGCGGCGCGACGGATGTCGTCGAGGGTTGCTTCGCTTCGGCCCTGCCATGCCGCTAGCGCCCGTACGGCCCGGTAGAGGGCGAGGTCGGCCCTCAGCCCATCCACCTCGGCTGCGACGCAGAGCTGCGCGATGGCTTCGGCGACGGCCTCCGGGACGTGGACGCGGGGAGCTGCTGCCCGCGCGAGGCGGAGGCGTTCCCGCCAGGCGCGTTCCTCCGGCTCCCAGCGATTGAGGAAGCCGGCCGGGTCCGCGTCGAACTCCAGCCGTCGACGGAGCGCCTCCCGCCGTGTGGCCGGATCGACGAGACCCTCGGCCTCGACCATCAGCCCGAATCGGTCGAGGAGCTGCGGCCGAAGCTCTCCCTCTTCGGGGTTCATCGTCCCGATGAGGATGAAGCGCGCTGGGTGGGCCACGGACACGCCGTCGCGTTCGACCACGTTGACGCCGCTCGCTGCGACGTCGAGCAGCAGGTCGACCAGATGGTCGGGAAGCAGATTCACCTCGTCGATGTACAGGATTCCGCGGTGTGCTTCGGCCAGAAGGCCCGGTTCGAAGCGCAGGCGGCCCTCGCCCAGGGCCGCTTCCACGGAGATGGTCCCCACGACCCGCTCCTCCGTCGCACCGAGAGGCAGGTCCACCACCGGCGTCGGCCGTTCCTCGACGCCGTCCCCGTGGCGCTCGCCAGCAGGGCACGACGGCGTGCCCGGCTCGCACTGGTAGCGGCAGCCCTCGGCGACCGCCAGCGGGGGCAGCAGCGCCGCGAGCGCCCTCGCCGCGGTGGACTTCGCGGTCCCTTTCCCGCCCCGGATGAGGACCCCGCCGATAGCCGGGTCGATGGCGTTCAGGATGAGGGCCAGCTTCATCTGGTCTTGGCCGACGATCGCCGGAAAGGGGAACCGGGCGACGTCCATCCCGCTGCCCCGCTCAGCGGCCATGTCCGCAACCCCCGCTCAATTCCCCCTCGAGCCGGGCGTCCATATCGGCCGCGACCCGTTCGAGTGCTTCGAGGATGGTCGGCTCCGGGGCCTCCCACATCCCCCGCGCAGCTGCCTCGAGCAGCCGCCTCGCCATGTCCCGAAGGGCCCAGGGGTTGTGCGCCTCCAGGAAGCGGCGATTCTCGTCGTGGAGCATGAGCGACTCGGCGACCGCCCGGTAATCCCAATCGTCGGCCACCTGGGCCGTCGCGTCGTATCCGAAGAGGTAGTCGACTGCTTTCACCATCTCCGACCCGCCCGCGTGACCGTGCTGGCGCATGCCCGCCTGCCATCTCGGATTCAAGACCCTCCGGCGAAGGGTTCGCTTCGTCTCGTCCTTGGCGTCGCGCACGCCCGGGGTATCGGGCTGGAAGCTCTCGCCGATCCAGGCCCGCGTTCTGCGGCCGGCGAGCTCCTCGACCACCGCGACCATCGCCCCGTGGTCCTGGAAGTAGTCGTCGGTGTCGAGGACGTCGTGCTCCTGGTTGTCGCGGTTCTTCACGACGACGTCCGTTTCTGCCGCCCGTCGTAGGAAGGCGTCGAGCTGCGGCCCCCGGTATTGCGAACCCTGGAAGCCGTGTCCCACCCACCGGGCGTAGGCCTCGGCGAGGTCGCGCCGCGTCTGCCAGTTCCCGTGCTCGATCAGCTGCGCCACGGCATCGACGTACGTTCCCGGCGCAGGACCGAAGATACGCAGCCGGTCCGCGTCGGCGCCCGGCGTCCGGAGGTGGCGCCGAACGAAGTTCATCTCGTCCGGTTCTTCCTGCGACGCGGCGATCGCGACCGCGCGGTCGAGCAGCTCCATCACCTGCGGGAACGCGTCCCGGAAGAAGCCGCTCACTCGCGCCACAACGTCGATGCGCGGCCTCCCGAGGTCCTCGAGGGGGACCGCCCGAAGGCCGGAAACTCTTCCCGTGCCCGGGTCCCAGATCGGCTCCACGCCGAGCATCGCGAGCGCTTCGGCGATGTCCTCGCCGCCCGTTCGGATGAGGTGCGTGCCCCACATCACCAGCGTGACGCTCTCTGGGTACCGGCCTTCCTCCGCGAGGTGCTTGGCGATGACGGCCTCCGCCAGCCCCTTTCCGACTTCCCACGCCGCCGCCGTCGGGACGGCGCGGGGGTCGAGGCCGTAGAAGTTCCGGCCTGTCGGGAGCACGTCGAGCTGGCCCCTTGTCGGCGAGCCGGCGGGGCCGGGAGGGACGAAGCGGCCCTCCAGGGCGGCGACGGTGGCCGCGACCTCGCTGCTGCAGGACGAGAGTGCGGGGACAACCTGTGTCGCGAGGAGCCCCGCTGCGGCCCGTACCCGCTCACGCTGAAGGAGCGTCTCCCACCCGCCTGCCGGGAGGCCACCATGCGGGAGCCGTGCGGCGCGCGCCACCGCGCACACGGCGAGCTGCTCGATGGCCGCAACCGCTTCCGCAGCCGTCACCGCTTCCCCCTCCGGAGCGGAAACGGTCCGCTCCCGCTCAGTGAGGAGCGTTCGCCAGTCCAGGCCCGCCTCTTCCGCCAGCAGCGCGTGGAGCGACGGGCGTCCCGACGCCCCGACACGTCCGACGCAGGCGGCGAGCTCCGCGAGCGACCGCCCCTGAGGAGCTTCACCGAGGATATGGAGACCGACTGGGATCTGTGCCGTCTCCAGCTCCGAGAGGTACCGGACGACGCGAGCGGCGAAGTCGCGGAGCGCCGCGGGTTCCGTTGGCGCCGGGCCGACCGCTGGGTCGTGGTCGAGCCCCGCGGCCGCGCAACAGGTCCGTAGTCGCGACGCTGAGGCGTCGAAGTTCGGGTCGCTCGGCTGCAGCGCCAGGACGGAGCGGGCTGCCTGTGAGGCCTCGGCGAGGGGTCCGTACGCGCCCGCCGTCGCCATCGGTGGCACCAGGTGGTCCACGATCACGGCGTGGGCACGCCGTTTCGCCTGCGTTCCCTCTCCCGGGTTGTTCACGATGAAGGGATACACGAGGGGCAGCTCCGACAGGGCGAGCTCAGGGAAGCAGGATGCCGAGAGCCCGACGCTCTTCCCCGGGAGCCACTCCAGGTTGCCGTGCTTCCCCATGTCGATGACCGCGTCGGCGCGGAACTCTTCGATGAGCCAGCGGTACACCGCCAGATGCTGGTGCGGGGGCGGCAGGTCCGGGGAGTGGTAGACCGCCTCCGGGTCGAATCCGAATCCCCGCTGGGGCTGCGGACCCACCCATACGTTGCCGAAGAGCGCCCCCGGCACCGGAAAGGAGGCGGCTCCGGTCAGCGGCTCTCCCGGCGGAGCTCCCCACTGCTTCGTTAGACGCACCCTCGCGGGGTCTGGCACGCGCTCCAGCCACCCTTGGTACGCGGTGAATTCCACCTGCCCCGGCGCCTGGGCCCACCGCTCGGGCGGCTCTTCGGCCAGGTCGGGCGAGCAACGCGCGACGATCCGGTCCAGCAGCTCCTGCCCGTTCCTTGGCAAGTCCTCCACACGGAAGCCAGCTGCCTTCAGTGCCCGAAGCAGACGGACGGTCGACTCGAGGGCATCGAGTCCGAAGGCGGCTCCAAGCCGCGCGGTCCGGCCGTTCGGACTGTTCAGGAAGATCGCGACCCGCTTCTCCTCGTTCGGCTTCCGACGGAGGAGGGCGTGGCGGACCGCGAGGCGGGCGAGGGCGCGGGTTCGGTCAGGTTCGACGACGTACCTCGCCGGTTCGTCGCCGCTCCCAGGTTCGCGGAATGCGACGAGCCCCCCGAGGACCACACCGTCGACCTCCGGGAGCGCCACGTGAATCGCGAGGTCCGTGCCGTCGATGCCTCGCGGGCTCGGTCGCCACGCGTCCGCCCGGTCGAGGCTGAGTACGCCTTGGAGGACCGTGACCCCGCAGAATCCCGGGCCCTCGGTGGCGGCTCCGGCGGTCCGGCTACCCCGCGTGGCGGCGAACGAGAGCAGCGAGACGATGCAGTCCGGCGGCGCGTCGCCGACCATTAGCAGCTGGCGGAGCGCTTCCTCGGGGGCGTCCTCCCCGCCCTTCCGGAGGAGGCCGGCCGTGAACACTGGCAGCACGTTCGCGCCCTCCTCGTCGAGCGCCGTGCAAAGTGCATCCACCGCTTCCGTGTCGCCGGAAAGCAGGTGGGCCCGGTAGAAGACGACTGCCACGAGAGGCCGGCCCGAGACCCAGCGCGCCTCGAGCTGGGCGCGGTCGCACGGCTCGCGTGTGACCGGGTCGTAGATGCCATGGTCCGGCATCCGAATCGGCGGGTGTACCGCTCCGGCGGCGCCGGCGTACCGGTGCGCCAGCAGGCGGAGGGCGTGCGCGAAGTTTTCCGCCCCTCCCTGCCGGAAGTACTCCCACACCTCGGCCCGCTCCTCGGCGGGAACGGTGGAGAGCGTCGCGAGGTCGTCGTCCACGGGCGGGTAGGCTCGGCAGGCGAGGAGCGGGATGCCGCGCTGCCGGCAGCCGGACGCCAGACGGTCCACGAGGTCGGGCGCCATCTCCCGCCCTCCGAGCAGCCGCAGGAGGACGACCGCCGCCCCGGCGAGGAGGCGGTCGGCGAGCCCGGCCTCGGCGAACCGCTGCGGTCCTACCACCTCCGCCGCAGGGACGTCCGGCGGTGGTTCCCGCCGGAGCTTGGCCCAGGCGGCGAGGTCTGTGTCATGGCTCGTGACGAGCACGATGCTGCCCGCCATCAGAACTCCACCCCCGGCTGCGCCTTGATGCCCTGCTCACGGTAGGGGTGCTTGACCAGGGTCATGTCCGTCACCAGATCGGCTGCCGCGATGAGCTCGGCCGGCGCGTACCGGCCGGTCACCACCACGTGGAGCAGCGGGGGACGTTGAGCGAAGGCTTCTAGGGCGGCTTCCACGGGCAGCCAGCCGTAGTGGAGGACGTAGGTAAATTCGTCGAGCACGAGCACGTCGAGCTCGCCCGCGAGCATCGCGCTCCGCGCCCGCTCCCACTGCTCGAGGGCAAGGGAACGGGTCCGCTCCAGGTCCTTGGACTTCCATGTGAAGCCGTCCCCGAGCGGGAAGACCGGGAGCCCGATGCGCTTGGCTGCCCGGTGCTCGCCGAAGTTCGCCGTCGGCGGCTTAATGAATTGGTATATGGCGACGCGCATCCCTCGGCCCCATGCGCGCAGCGCCATGCCGAAGGCAGCCGTCGTCTTGCCCTTGCCGAGCCCGGTATTGACGATGAGAAGCCCCTTCCGCTTCCGCGGGCCTTTGATGGTCTGGTGCTCGTCCCGCCGGTCCGCAGCCTCGTTTCCCATCTCCTCACCTCGCTGCGCTGAGCAGCCGTCGACCCAGGCGGACGGCCTCGACCGCGTCGTCGCTGGAACGGAAGGTCGCAACAGGCTTCGTGTCGGGCCACTCGCCGGCGGCTACGAGGCAGACGCTCCCCTGGAGGACGTGCCGCTGCGCATCGCGCACGCGGCCCGGGGGGAGGTCGCATGCCACGACGACATCCGCCCTTCGCGCGAGGCGCTCATGGTCCGTCCGCACCCGCTCGTCTGGTTCTCCGGCGTCGACCACGCGGAGGTAGGGTACTCCGAACGCGTCGCACACCTCCCGGTCGCGGTCCCCCTCTGAAAGCGGACCGACGGTGACGCGGAAGCCGGCCTGTGTGAGGGCGCGGATCACGCCGCCGCCGCGCCCGTGGCCCGCCACGACGTGGACGGCGGTCTCCTCCGACGGGCTGGGGGGATGCCGCTGCTCGAACCAGACGCGCAACGCGCCCGTCACGGGGTCCCGGTACACGCGCGCGTCGACTCCGTACACGTCGCTTAGTCGCTGTGGCGTCAGGACCGCTGCCGGCTCGCCGGTGGCGACGATCGCTCCATTGGCCACGAGGACCAGCCGGTCGCACCACTCGGCGGCGAGCTCGAGGTCGTGGAGCACCGCCGCGACTGCCTTGCCGCCTTCGCGGGTGAGGCGGCGGAGGAGGGCCATCAGCTCGAGTCGATGGGCGACGTCGAGCGAGGCGGTGGGCTCGTCAAGCAGCAGCACTTCGGTCTCCTGGGCGAGCCCGCGGGCCACATGGACGCGCTGCCGCTCGCCGCCGCTGAGGGTCGCGACGTCCCGATCCCTGAGCTCGAAGGTGGAGGTCGCCACCATCGCCTCCCGGGCCGCCGCAAAGTCGTTCGGCCCCTCGCGTTCGAAGCGGCCAAGGTGCGCGTACCTGCCCATGAGCACGACCTCGGCGGCCGAGAAACCCCGTGCGGCGAGCTGCTCCTGCGGCACGAGTGCGAGGTGCTTCGCGAGCTGTTTCGCCCGCGGACGCTCGCCGAGAGCTCCCCAACGGACGACGCCCGCGGCGGGGCGGAAGGTGCGGGCTAACAGCCGAAGCAGGGTCGACTTGCCGGCGCCGTTCGGCCCGACGATGCCGAGAAGCTCTCCCGGCCGGAGCGCGAGCGTGGCGTCGCGCAGCAGCCAGCGGCCGCCCGTCCGGAAGCCGGCGCCCTCCGCTGCCACCGCCGCGGGCGTCGCGTTCATCGAGGCCCAGCCAGTCGGAACTGAGGCGGATCGGCCACCGGGAATTCGGCCGGCCAAAGGATGTGGGCGAGGTGCTCCGCCGCTCGAACGTTCGCGAACGAGTTCGTCGTGTAGAGGGCAGGCGGCACCACGTACACCCGGCCATTGCGGATCGCGGGGACTTGCGCGAGGACTGGCTCCTGGAGCAGCTCCGCCTTGAACGCCTCGCCTTGCGCGGACGGCATCGGGATGATGATGACGTCCGGGTTCGCGAGGACCACGGTTTCGAGACTGATCTGCCTGTTCCCCTCCACGCCGGCCTCGGCGCCACCGTTCCGGCCGCCCGCCGCCCTGATGATGCCGTCGCCGGTCGTCCCGGAGCCCGCAATGTAGAGCGCCGTGTACTTCGTCAGGCTCGCTACTACGGGCCTTTCGGATTCCGGCTTCCGGCTGGTGACCGAAACCAGCGCGTTGTATCGCGCCGCGACCTCGTCGGCGAGGGCGATCGCCCGCTCCTCCTCGCCGTAGATGTAGCCGAGCAACAGGATCGCCTTGATCCGGCCGGCCGGCGTCGGGTCGAGGTCCAGCTGCACGACCGGAATGCCCGCGTTCTCGATGGCGGCGACGACATCGGCGCGCTGCGTGGGCGTGGCGATCACCAGCTCAGGGTTCACCCGAATCACAGCCTCGGGATCCCGCGCAACCGTCGGAAGCCCCTGGACGTACGGGGCGAGGAACGAGATGTCCGGGTTCTTGGTCGCCGATCCGACGCCGACCACCCGAGCCAGGGGCACAAGCGACAGCGTAATCTCGTCGATACCGGCGGACATGGTGTGGATGCGCTGTGGCTGCTGTTGGATGGTGCGTTCCCCGTTCAGGCCGAGGACGCGGCGCGGCCACCCGAGATTGTTCGGGTCGACGATGCCCGGAACTCCCCGGAGGCGTGCCCGGATCGCCGC
>DAOUCS010000078.1:0-23475 GCA_034431815.1 Dehalococcoidia bacterium | reverse complement strand
AAAGCGAGCGGAGGAATTCGATCAGCGCCGCGTTCACCTCCTCCGGGCGCTCCTGCTGTGTCCAGTGGCCGCACCCCGGCAGCCAGATGACGTCGCGGAGGTTCGGAACCCACTCGCGCATGGCTTCCGCGGCGCCAGGAGCCATCGCGCGGACGACATCCCGCTCGCCGGAAATGAAGAGCGCCGGCACGGTCACCTTGGCGCCAGCCCAAGGAGCCGAGAGGCGCCAAGTCCGATCCATGTTCCGGTACCAGTTGAGGCCGCCGCGGAAGCCGCGCCGCTGGAACTCCGCCGTGTAGAAGTCGAGGTCCTCCTTGCGGAGCCACGGCGGGAGGCCATCTTCACCGGGGTCGACCATTCCGTCGAGGAAGCCGGCCGTCTTCGGCAGGGCCGGGAGGATCGAGCGGTCCGGCCCTTCGCCCGACGCCGTGTAGAGCGTCATGCGGAGCGTGCGCCGGACATCCCGCTCGAGCTCGGCTTCGGCTTTGCCCGGCTCCTGGAAGTAGAGGATGTAGAAGAAGCGGTCGCCGTAGAACGCCTTGAACGCCTGCGTCGGCGGGACCTGGGAGCGGGGCGTGAAGGGCACGCTCATCCCCACCACGGCCCGAAAGCGGTCCGGGCGCCAAAGGGCGGCGTTCCAGGCCACCGGCGCGCCCCAATCGTGGCCGACGATGACGGCCTGATCCGCGCCGAGGGCGTCGAGGAGCCCTGCCATGTCGCCGACGATGTCGAACTGCGTGTAGGCGTCGAT
The DNA here is from genome assembly GCA_034431815.1 of Dehalococcoidia bacterium. Classification (GTDB taxonomy): domain Bacteria; phylum Chloroflexota; class Dehalococcoidia; order Tepidiformales; family Tepidiformaceae; genus HRBIN29. The sequence continues at coordinate 22,724 of DAOUCS010000078.1, read as the reverse complement.
GGGGTCGGGCGCATCCGTCTCGCCGTACCCGCGCATATCCGGCGCGACGGCGTGGAAGCCCGCCGCCGCAAGGGCGGGAAGCTGGTGACGCCAGGAGTACCACGATTCCGGGAAGCCGTGGCAGAGGAGCACGAGCGGGCCCTCGCCGGCCTCCGCGATGTGGATGCGGATGCCGTTCGCTTCGACGAAGCGGTGACAGATTTCGGCCATGGGGCGGCACCTCCGGGATATTTCGCCGATGGCGAAGCATATGCCCGCCCCGGGCCTGCCCGCAACCCTAGTCGGCTGCCGGACTTGTCGACCGTTGACAGGCGGCCTTGCGGTGCGCACGATAAGAGCGCCGTCTATCCGAACGGAAGGCGAGCTCGTTCGAACGACCCGAGACGCGAAGTCCGCCTGGACCCGAGTGGCCGGTACGGACGTGGTGATGCCGCAGCCGTACCCCGCTCGCCGAGCGGGGTTCTCGTTTCGGGCGAGGAGGCGACCCGGCGTGCGGCTGATGCTTTCGGGCAAGATCCATCGGGCCACCGTCACGGACGCGAACCTGCACTACGAGGGCTCCATCACCCTGGACCCCGACCTGATGGAGGCGGCGGGGATCCTGCCCTACGAGCAGGTGCACGTCCTCGACGTGACGAACGGCGCCCGGCTCGAGACGTACGCCATCCGCGGGGAGCGCGGCACGGGCGAAGTGTGCATCAACGGGGCGGCCGCGCACCTCGTCCACCGCGGCGACATCGTCATCATCCTCACCTACCGGTGGATGGAGGAGGATGAAGCCGCCGCTGCTGCCCCCCGCCACGTGTACGTCGACGAGCGGAACCGGATCGTGCGCGTGACCGCGGGCGACGGCTTCGCGCACCGTCCCGAAGCAGCGGGCGTCGGCGCCTGAGGGGGGCGACATGTCACGGCTTTCGATTCACAAGCTCAAGGAGTGGAAGGCGCAGGGCCGCCGCTTCGCCATGGTGACGGCCTATGACTATCCGACAGCCCGGCTGGCGGAACAGGCGGGGATTCCGATCATCCTGGTCGGCGACTCCGTGGGGAGCGTCGTCCTCGGCTACGAATCGACGATTCCGGTGACGATGGAAGAGATGCTCCACCACACGAAGGCCGTCGTGAGGGGCACCGAGCGGGCCATCATCGTGGCCGACATGCCCTTCATGAGCTACCAGGCCAATCCGGACGAGGCGATGGCCAACGCCGGACGGCTCCTGAAGGAGGGCGGCGCAACCGCGGTCAAGCTCGAAGGGGGAAGCCACATCGTGCCGCTGGTGCGGCGGATGGTGGAGTGCGGTATCCCTGTCATGGGTCACCTGGGGCTGACCCCGCAGTCGATCAACCAGTTCGGCGGCCACAAGGTCCAGGGGAAGACGCCCGCCGCAGCGGCGAAGCTCATTGCCGATGCCCGGGCGCTGGAGGAGGCCGGGGCCTTCGCTATCGTGCTCGAGACCATCCCGGCACCTCTAGCGAAGATGGTCACGGAGCGGCTCACGATTCCGACGATCGGCATCGGCGCTGGACCGCACTGCGACGGCCAGGTCCAGGTGCTGCACGACATCCTGGGCATCTACGACGACCAGCGCGTCCTGAAGCACGCGAAGCGGTACGCGGTCCTCGGAGCGGCCATTCGCGAGGCGCTGCGCCAGTACGCCGCTGAGGTCGAGGCTGGCACGTTCCCGACGGCCGAACACGGCTTCGAGATGGACGAGGCCACCCTCCGCGAGCTGGCCTCGGTATAAGCGTCCGCGGAATGGAACTGCTGCGGTCGCCGGCCGAGATGCAACGCTGGCGCGCGGCCGTGCGCGGCACGGTGGGGTTCGTGCCGACGATGGGGTACCTGCACGAGGGTCACCTGTCGCTCGTGCGGCTCTCGCGGCAGCGGGACGACGTGACGGTCGTGAGCATCTTCGTGAACCCGACGCAGTTCGGGCCGAACGAGGACTTCGAGCGGTACCCGCGCGATGAAGCCCGCGACCTCGCCCTGCTCGAGGCCGAAGGCGTGCACGCCGTCTACCTGCCCACGGCGGCGTCGATGTACCCCCCGGGGTACCAGACGTACGTCACGGTCGAGAAGCTTTCGCAGCGCCTCGAGGGGGCGGCGCGGCCGGGGCACTTCCGGGGCGTGGCAACCGTGGTCGTGAAGCTCTTCGCCGCCGTCCAGCCGCACCGGGCCTACTTCGGCAAGAAGGATGCCCAGCAGCTGCGCATCATCCGCCGCATGGTGAGGGACCTCGACCTCCCCATCGAGATCGTTGCCGGCGAGACCGTGCGGGAGCCCGACGGGCTGGCGATGAGCAGCCGGAACGTCTACCTTTCGCCCGAAGAGCGCGCGATCGCCCCGCTCCTGTACCGCGGGCTGTGCGCAGCGCGGGACGCCTTCGCCGCAGGGGAACGGGACGCCGAACGGCTGCGAGCGGCGGTGCGCGAGGTCGTTTCGCGGGAGCCGCGCATCGCCCTGGAGTACGTGAGCCTGGCCGACGACGAGACGCTGGAGGAGATCGAGGGACGGGTCGAGCGTCCGGCGCTGCTGTCGCTGGCGGCCCGAATCGGCTCGACGCGCCTCATCGACAACGTCGAGCTCGTCCCCTAGCGCCCGAGCGGAGCCCGCAGCGGCCCGCTCCGTGGCGCTACTACGGATTGCTGATGTTTCCCCAGTCGAGGGGGCAGCCGAAGCACCCGGACCATCGTCGTTTCAGGGAGAGTCTCCGCTGAGTCCGAGGCGCCGGCGCGGTCATAGCCGACGCCTACTGCCCTCTCGCACGGGTCCCCCGTCCGCCTCAGCGAGCGCAGCGTGCCGCGGGACCAACGGCTTCCCCACACTCGAGAACACCACCACGGAGGCTCGGCGTGCGGGAGGTTCCCGCGCGGGAGCGGCCGACGGAACGGAGGACGGTCACCGGCGACCTGAGGCCACCCCCCAACGCGCCACCCGTCGCGAGGAAGCGACGCACGGTCCGAAGCGCGGTCGCTCCGTATCACCCTCCGCTTCGCTCGGACAAGCGGCTTTCCGGTGGCAGTCCTGGGGAACCTGACCCTTGCCGAACTTCTCCGTCGTGACGAACGGCGATCGTCACGAAGCTCAGCGCACTCCCGACGAAGGCGAACAGCCCCGCCGCCATGAGAACGGCTGCCACGAGACGCACACCCCCGCCCTCTCGGCCTCGCCACAGGGCTGCGCCGAGGGCGCCGAGCCCGAGCGCCAGCCCCAAGGAGAGGACGGGTATTACCATCGGCGGCGCAAGCGCAAGCGCGGCGACGAAACCGATACCGATACCCGCAATCGGGAGCCACCAGCGCCAGTCGAGGTGCGGCATTTCCTAGCCTCCTCCCCAGGAGGTGCGCGAGTAGCCGTCCGCGAAAACCGTCGTGTCGATCCAGGGGTACACGTGCTGGAGGCAGCCAAGCTGCGCTATGCACAGGGAGAACTGGCCTTGCGTCCAAGCACGGTAACTCGAGAACCCAACGCCTCCCGACTCGTAGTTGCCGATATGTCCCCGAAATTCCCACAGCGGGACATACACCTCAGCCCACCGGAGGCGCGTCGTCGAAGTGATCCACATGCCGTTGTAGCACCATTCGATCCTTTGAACGTACCTCCCGAGCACCACGCCTAGCGCGTTCCTGCCCGTCCACTCGTAGTACGTCCACGTGCAACGTCCACCCCCCGGGACCCCACCCCCCGGCGGAAGCACGATTGACGCGGGCCCCACCCCGGCAGACCCCCTGGTAGGGATCAGCTCCCTGACGTCTACGTCGGCGACGAAGAGGCATGCCTTGGCGCGGGGATGCGCGAATCAAGCCGGCACCTGCTGCCAAAAGGGCGCGCAGACGTCACGCTCAGCAGCATGGGCATCGGAACGAATAGCTGCTACCAAACCCAGAGCAGCCGCTCCTATTGCCAAGAAGACTGCCCTCATACCTTCGCACTCCTGATGGCGTCAATGCCCCCTTGCCCCCGAACGATACACGACAGTCGTCGGGCGGTCAAATCCGTTCCTGTCCTAGCGTCGCTTGTGCAGTCGGAACGAACAGCTCGCATGGTGAAATCACCGGTTTCGCTAAAATTTATGTGGTGGCGAAGTAGGAGTCCGAAGACCAGAGAACGCACCCGCGCTGCGCGCCGCCGCCCAGGCGAGGGGGAGGAGGTCCCGTCTCCGAGTCCCGGGGCGGGCGTTCGTCCCGGTCCGGCTGCGGCTGGCATACCCTGCCGTCTTGCCGGACCCGGACCGTCGGCCCGCCGCGCGGCCATGGGGACAGCCGCGGCCGCCCGGCCTCCCTGCATGTAGCGGGCCGGCCCCGAACGCCGACGGTGACGGAAATCGCGAGGCGCGCCGGTTTGCGCGGGGACCAGTTTCGAGGGCGCACCGGCGTCTCGGGCGCAAACGGGGGCCCCGGCTGGCAATCGCCGACCGAGGCCCCGGAATCCCCGCCCCCTAGCGCCCAATCAGGGGCGGGGGCCGAACATCGCCCGGAGTTCGGGCTCGAAGAAGAACTCCGGCTCGCCGAAGGCGGGTCGAAGCTCGTCGAGCCAGCAGGCCTCCTCGTCCCATTCGGCGAAGAAGGGCCGCAGCGCCCAGTCGGGATTCCGCGCCTGGAGGAACTGCAACGCGAGCACGCGCTGCCCGGCGACCCGCGCCTCGCCGAGCACGTGAACCTTGCCCGGGTCGGTGGACATCGACGGCCCGCGGACCGTCCGCGCAAGTCCGCTCACGCTGGCGTAGGCACGGCGGAAGATCTCCCAGGCGCGGACGAGCGGCACGGCGAAGAAGTGCTGCGCGCTCGTGTCGCGAGCCACGAACATGTAGTAGGGGATGCAGCCGAGCTGAACCTGACGCCGCCACATCCGCGCCCACTCCGCCGGGTCGTCGTTGATGCGCCGCATGATGGGCGACTGGGTGCGGATCTCGGCCCCGGTCGCGCGAACCCGTGCGATCGCCTCTTCGGCTGCGGGCGTCGAGAGCTCGCGGGGATGGTTGAAGTGGGCCATGACGGCCAGGTGGAGGCCGCTCTCCACAATGCGGCGGAAGAGGGCGAGCACCTCCTCGGCGTCGCTGTCGGTGAGGAAACGGCACGGCCAGTAGGCGAGGGCCTTCGTCCCGATGCGGACCGTGCGGAGGTGCGGCACCTCGGCTCGAAGCAGCGGTTCGAGGTAGAGACGCAGGTTGCGGGCGCTCATCACCATCGGGTCCCCGCCGGTGAAGAGGACATCCGTCACTTCGGGATGGGCCCGGAGATACTCCACAAGCAGCTCGGCCTCGCGCATGGCGAACTTCAGGGAGTCGTCGCCAATGAACTGCGGCCAGCGGAAGCAGAAGGTGCAGTAGGCATGGCAGGTCTGACCGTTGCTGGGGAAGAAGAGCACCGTCTCGCGGTACTTGTGCTGCATGCCGCGGAGCTTTTGCCCGTAGAGGTCGGGAACGTTGTGCTCGAGCTGGCCGGCCGGGTGGGGGTTGAGGTCGCGGCGGACTTCGGCGACGACAGCCGCAAGCTCCGGGCTCCCATCGCCGTACCGGCGAAGGGCATGCTCCACCCGCTCGAAGTGATCGGGGCGGAGCATGTCGCGCTGCGGGAAGTTCAAGACGAAGATCGGGTCATCGGGCACCGCCGACCAGTCGATGAGCTCCGAGCACACGTAGCCGTTCGTCTTGAAAGGGAGCACCCGGCCGACGACCTCGATCGCCCAGCGCTGATCGTCGTCGAGGAAGGCGTATTGAGGGAGCTCGCGGATGTTGTGCAGGGTGTAGGCACGGTACCGAGCCGGCGCGACGGCGCTCGGGAGGGGAGCGGACGGCCGGGGGCGAATCATGGTGCTCGTCATATCGTTCTCCTCTGAGGCAGGCGGGGCTAGAGGCCGACCGGAGCGATGAGCTCGTCGTGGCGGCGGACGGCCGCCTCGGCGGCGGCGGCGAGGCTCAAGGCCGCGCTGCGGCCTTCCGGGAGCGCGGTGCTCCCGCCGTTGAGGACGCGGATCAGCGCATCGAGTAGCGAGAGGAGCTCGGCGTGCGCCGAGCGGGCAGGATCGCCGGACCGGCGCTCGCACGCGCCCCGATGGGCGAGCACCAGCGACCGCGTTTCGAGCGCGGCACCGAGAAGCTGCCAGCGGCCACCCTCCGAAGGGTCAGCTTCGAAGCAGGCGGCACCCACGGCGAGGCGCCCGCGAAGAAGGCTCTGAAGGGGACGGACATCGCCAGCAAAGGTTTCCGTGAGCATGGACGAACGAGACATGACGCCTCCTTTCCCGTCCGCGTCAGGCGCGGACGACGAAGCGGGGAACGGGAGCCGACGAAGGGGGCTTAGGGGAACCGCTCGATGTCCCAGCGGTCGGCTGAAGCGCCGGCGTTGCGCATGGGGAGCCTCCTTTCGCGCGTGCGGGCACAGTGCGCCCGCGGATGGAGGAGGCCAGGGGGGTCTCTCCAAGCCTCCCGAACGCCTACGGGGTTAGCTGACGGGTTCGGCGTCGGAAGTCGCCTATGCGCCTGGTGCGCAATTCACCCCGAGTCGTGGGTCCCCCGTTCCCGGCGGTGCCGGGATTCGGCAAGAATCTTGGTACCACGGGCCCATCGGGGGCGTCAATCAACCCTGTGTAAATTCGCTTGCAGCGAGAACCTTTGCGCTAGCATGGGAGCATGAGCGGAGAGAGCCTGACCCCGTTCCCCCCCGCGGGGATGGTGTGCGCCGTCTGCGGCGACGCCATCCCTGAGGAGGGCGGCGCGTTCTGCGAAGGGTGCGGCGAACCCTTTCACCTGAACCAGCGGGCTGCTCCGGGAGGGCGCGATTGCGGCCAAGTCTGGATCAGCGAGGAGCACCTGGGGCTGGTCTTCGGCTGCGATCGGTGCCTCGCGCCGCCGGCTGACGCCCTCGAAGATGTGCTGGACCTCGCCGAGGCGGCGCTCCTGGCTCGCGTCGAAGCAGCCGTGCTCCAAGCGGCGGCTCTGGCGGGCGAGCTCGCGCACCGGCGGACTTCCGGCGGAGCGTTCCTCTTCCTCCGCCGCGATGTGGCCGCTTGGGCCGCACAGCGCGGCGGCGCCTGAAGCTAACCGGAGCGGATGGTAGGCTCGGCCCATGCCGAGCGCGAAGCGGCGCGGACGCCGGAAGCGGAAGGCAGAGGGTACCGGCCATCCGCCGACGCAGCCACATCAGGCAGCTGCGGAGCGGGTGTTGCGCCCCTTTCCGGAGTGGAAGTGGCGGACCTTCCCGGTGTACTTCGCGTTCTCCCTTGGGGCGTTCGTGGGCCTCTACCTGGGGCTGATCTCCGCAGCAGGGCCTGCGTGGCTCGGGACGGCCGTGTTCGTCACCGTGGCCATCCTGCTCGGCCTGGGGCTCTCCCGGCTGACCACCCGTTGGCTAGTCACGCGCGAGTGGATGCGGCGGCGCGAGAAACGGAAGGCGAAGACGTAGGCGGGGGAGCGCCGGGCTCCCCCGCCCGTCCGGATGGCCAGCCGCCCCGCGTCAGGCCGAGGCGAGGCGGAAGCGGCGCGCCTCGGCGCTGAGCGCGTCCGCGAGGTGGCGCATCTGCTTCGCCGTGGCGGCCAAAGCCTGCGATTGAGCCGACAGCTCCTGCGTCGAAGCGGAGACCTGCTCCGCGGCTGCCGAGGTCTGCTCCGACGCGGCGGACACGCTGAGCGTGACTTCGGACACGGAGGCGATCCCCTCGGCGATAGCGCGGGCCGTGCGGGCGGTGACGTCGGCCGCGTCGGCCAGCTTGTTCTCGAGCTCCACCACGCGGCGGATGGCCGCCACCAGCGCGTCGACATCGCGGGCGATTCGCTCGATGGGCTCGGCCTGCGCCTCGACCTGATGGATGACTTCCTCCAGCGCGCTCGTCACGCGGGCGGTCACCTCCCGGCCGCCCGCCACGTTTCCGACGCCGGCCCGCATCGCCCGCACCGCCTCGTCGGTCGCAGCGCGAACCTTCTCGATGAGGGCGGCGATCTCCTTGGTGGAAGCCGAGGAGCGCTCGGCGAGGGTTCGGACGTTTTCGGCCACCACGGCGAAGCCGCGCCCCTGCTCGCCGGCGCGGGCCGCCTCGATAGCGGCGTTGAGGGCGAGCAGATTCGTCTGGCTCGCGATCTCGTCGATGGTCTCGACGATTGCGCCGATTTGCTGTCCGTACTCGCCGAGCTGTTCGACCGTGCGGCTGGCCGATTCGACGGCAGCGGCGATGGCCTCCATCGCGGCCACGACCTCGTGCATCGCCCGCTTTCCCTCGCTGGCGATGCCGCCGCTCTCCCGCGCCATCTCAGAGATGTGGCGCGCCGCTTCGGCGAGGGCGCCGACGCGCTCCTCGATCGAAACGGCGTCGTCCCGGCCGCGGACGGCGTACTCGGCGCTGGCGACCGAGTGTTCGGCCACCGTGCGGGAGCCGCGCGCCACCTCGTCGACCGTCCGAACGGCGCGCTGAGAGGATTCGGCCAGCGCTACGGCTGAGCGGGTCACGTCCTCGATAGCAGCAGCGATCTGGTTCGTCGCCGTCGCGAGCTGCTCGGCGACCGTATCGAGGGTCTCCGAGGCGGCCCGAACGTTCGCGGCACGCTCGTCGACGGCGGTCACCAGCGAGCGCAGACCGCGCACCATTTCGGCGAGCCCGTTGCCGAGGGCGTCGTGCGGACCCCGGGCGTGCACCTCGACGGCGAGATCGCCGCGGGCGATGGCCTGCGCCGCTTGCGCGACCCCGGCCAGGTAGGTGTCGACGTCGTTCACGCAGGCGGCGAGCTGGCCGACCTCGTCGCGGCCGTCGACGGCGGCGCGGACGCCGATTTCGCCGTTCGCCTGGCGACGGACAGCCTCGACCACGCGCCGGATCCGGGCGCCAAGGCGCCAGGCGAGCAGAGCCGTGACGCCCGCGGCGACGGCAGCAGAGACGAGGACGATGAGAAGCACCGACGTGGCGGCAGCGCGGCGAGCCGCGCCGGCCTCGCCGATGGTCATCTGGCTCACCACCGTCCACCCGAGCCCTTCGCCCAAGAGGCCCTCTGCGGGCTGGACAGCAGCCCGCCACCGCTTCCCCGCAGGGTCGGTGTAGGTCACCACACCCCCGCGGCGCTCTGACGCCATCGCCGTGAGGGCGCCGGCGAGCGGCTGCTGGAAGAAGCTCTCGTTCGGGTGGTAAAGAACGCGCCCTTCGCGATCGAGGAGCAGCAGCTCGCCGGTATCGCCGAAGCGGGCCTCGGCGAGGCGCGAGAAGACCGCGGTGACGTCGAGTGTCGTGCGGAGGACGCCCACCACTTCATCGCCGTCGTACACGGGCACCGCAATGTTGACCGACCACACCCCGGTGCTGTCGTCGAACTCGACCGGCTCGACCGCCACGGCGCCCTTCCCGTCATGGTAGGCGTGCTGCCACCACTCCTCGTCGGACTGGAGGTAGTCGGAGGTGGGGTCGATTTGGGCGGCGTTGCGCCCGTACTTATCCGTGAGGAACACCTCGACGTGCGCCGGGAATCGCTCGCGGAAGGCGGCGAGGAGCGACGCCGCCCCGGTGCCGGCCAGTCGGCGGAATTCCGATTCGGCTGTTCCGCCGGAGCCGCCCTTCTGCCACGCTTTCCACTGCTCGTCGAGAGCAGCCGCCCGAGCCTCGTCGAAGGTGCGCGCCGACGACGCCGCTGCCGTCTCGACCACTGCATCCGAGAGAGCGAGGGACTCGACGCGCGCCGCCTCGGTCTCGATGGTGGCAAGGGCGTCGCGGAGGGCCGTGCGGGCCTCGGCGCTCAGCGTGCTGCGCACCTGCTCATCGGCGCGTTCGCCGACGACCCGAACCAGGCCTGCGAGGATGGCGACCGCCAGCAGCGCAATGGCGGCGACGGAAACGATGGTGAACTTCAGCGCGATGGAAAGATTGTTCCAGCGAGGCATCTTTCCTCCCGTGGCTATTGGTCCCGCTCGCACACGAGGGTCGGGCCGCCGGCCCGCCCGGGCTATCGGGAAGAGCACGGAAGACTGGTGGGGAAAACCGTGGTCTTTCGAGCACGCGCTCAGTGAGCACCGAGGTTGACAGGCGCCCACCGGTGTGTCAGAGTGGCGGCGAGACTTAGTGTATCGAGTACACTAAGTCGCCTGCTGGAGAGGGGAAGGAGCCATGACCACCGCGCCCGCAACGCTTCGCAGCGACCTCGAGACCGTCGAGCTAGTGAACGGGAGCGACGCGTGTCCGGCAGACCAGCTCGGCACGGTGCCACTGGCCGAAGAGCGCGCGTTCGCCGCCTGGCAGCAGGATATCCCTCGCGAGTACATGCACCTCCCGGCTGAGGAGCTCGACCGCCGCATCCGCCGGGCGCGGGCGAAGCTCGGTGAGCGGCTGGTCATCCTCGGACACCACTACCAGCGGGACGAGGTCATCCAGTACGCCGATTTCACCGGCGACAGCTTCAAACTGTCGCAGCACGCGGCCGCGCAGGAGCGGGCGAAGTTCGTGGTCTTTTGCGGCGTCCACTTCATGGCCGAATCGGCCGACATCCTCACCCAACCCGAGGTCACCGTCATCCTGCCGAACATGTCGGCCGGCTGCTCGATGGCCGATATGGCCGACCCCGACGATGTCCTCGCCGCCTGGGAGGAGATCGCCGAGGTCGTGGGCGAGCACGTGCCAGTCGTGCCCATCACCTACATGAACAGTGCCGCGAGCCTCAAGGCGTTCACCGGCCGGCACGGCGGGCTGGTGTGCACGTCGAGCAACGCGGCCAAGGCGTTTGCCTGGGCGTTCGAGCGGGGTGAGAAGGTGCTCTTCTTCCCGGACCAGCACCTGGGGCGGAACACTGCCTACGCGCTCGGCGTGGGGCTCGACGAGATGGCGGTGTGGGACTGGCGGCGGCCCCTGGGCGGCCTTACGCCGGAGCAGGTCCGAAGGGCGCGGGTCATCCTTTGGCAGGGGCACTGCAGCACCCACATGCGCTTCACCGTCGACCAGATCGCGAAGGCGCGCGCCGAGCACCCAGGCGTCCGGATCATCGTCCACCCGGAGTGTCGCTGGGAGGTGGTTCAGGCGGCGGACGACTACGGCTCCACGGAGAAGATTGCAAAGGTCATCTCCGAAGCGCCGGCGGGCACGGTATGGGGCGTGGGGACGGAGATCAATCTTGTCAACCGTCTGGCGAAGCAGCATCCGGATAAGACGGTGTTCTGCCTCGACCCCGTCGTGTGTCCGTGCAGCACGATGTATCGCATTCACCCAGCTTATGTCGCTTGGGTGCTCGAGGAGCTGACGGAGGGGCGCGTGGTCAACCAGGTCCGCGTCGACGAGGAGACGCGCCGCTGGGCGCTCGTGGCGCTCGAGCGGATGCTGGCGCTTCCGTGAGCATCAGGCGCTCAGCAGGTAGCGCCAACCGGAAGGTACACGGCTCCACGCGCCGAGGAGCGCCTCGATCGTCGTTCCGAGGGTGCGCCGCTCGCAGGAAATGCTGCAGAACGTCAACCGCAAGCCGGCGGAGGAGCGCTCCCAGCGATAGGGGATGCCGCAGGCGCTGCAGGTGCGGAGCGTTGGTGAAGGCCGACAGCGTGAGCCTTGCACCGGCCACCTCGCATGCCCGCCACCACAAGTGGGAACGCACAGGGGCCGGAAAAGGTTGCCCGAACTAGCTCAGTTGTCGGCACCGAGGCCGTAGAACTTGGTGCGCCGGTGCTCCTCGAGGTCCCGCGCCGTTCGCGCCACTAACTCCTCCACGACGTTTGCGAGGGCGATCAGACGCTCCGCTGGGTCGAGAAGTTCGAGGAACCGCTGCTGGGCTTCTTCGTCGAGCTGCAGCCATGGGACGAGGAAGTCGGCGAGCCGGGTCGGGTCGCCCGGCAACTTGATCGGCTGAGACCATTGACCGGTGAGCGCCAAGGCCATTGCGAAGTAGCGGGGGAAACCCTCCCGAAGGCGTGCCTCAGCTGCTGCGGAGGCGGCGGTAGGCCGATAGGGCGGCTCATCGATCAGCTCGACGAGTCCCCGAGGGTAGGGCGCAGGCGGAAGCCGTTCGAGCAGCCGGAAGCGCCGGCGACCGCGGACGGAGACGAGGTACCTGCCGTCGGGGGCTTCCTCGACCTCCTCGAAGCGAGCGGTTGTTCCGATTTCGAAGGTCACGGCCTCGCCGCCGACTTCTGGCCCCTCGCGGATGAGGATGACGCCGAACTCTCCTCCGCTTTCCAGGAGCCCCCGCAGCATGACACGGTAGCGCTGCTCGAAGATTTGCAGCGGCAACACCATGCCGGGGAACAGCACGGTGCGCAGAGGGAAGAGCGGGAGTTCGGAGGCCACGACGCCAGTCTACGCCGGCGTTCAGCGGGCGCGGGATGCCAGCCAGGCTTCCAAGTCGGGCAGGTGCTCAGCGAAGTGACCGGTGCCAGCCGATTGCAGAAGCCGGCTCGCGATGCGGGGGCGATTCCGTTCGGGGTCGGTGCCGAAGAGATCTGCGGGGGCGGCCCTGGCGGCAGCGAGGTATTCGTGGAAGGCGGCATCCCAGTCGTCGAGCGCGGCCCTCCCGGGCTTCGCTTCAGCCGCGAAGCGGCGGTTCCAGGCCTCGACGTCGCTCCAGTCGACGCCTTCGGGTGCGGGGCGTTCGCCCCGGCTGACTCGTTCGAGGGCGATGGCCATCTGCCGGTACCAGCCGGCCATGTGGGCTAGGAGCTGGGAGAGGTTCCACTCGCCGAGCCAGACTTCGCCGAACGCCTCCTCGGGCAGACCGGCAATGCGGTCGCGGAAAGCGGCGTACGCGTCTTCGAGGGCGCGGAGTTGGTCGTCTTTGCTCATGGCGTGGCTCCCTTTCGGCCGGGGTGCAGGGTGAGGCTACACCATCGGGCGAGCGCCCGCAGCGCCTCACATGCTGCGGAGCAGGCGGATGCGTTCTTCGATGGGCGGGTGCGTGGAGAAGAGGTTGTTGAGGAAGCTTTCGTGGCCCTTGAGGGGGTTCGCGATGTAGAGGTGGGCGGTCGCCTTGTTGGCCGCTTCGAGGGGCTCCGGGTCGGCGGCAATCTTTTCGAGGGCATCGGCCAGGGCGTAAGGGTTCCGACAGAGGAGGGCGCCGCTGGCATCGGCGAGAAACTCGCGCCGGCGGCTGATGGCGAACTTGAGGATCTGCGCGATGAGGGGCGCCAGGACCGCCGCCACAATGGCGATGGCGAGCAGCACGAGCTGCGCAGCGCCGGCGTTCTTCCCCCGGTAGGACCGCCGGCGGCCAGCCCCCCGCGAGGTCCAGCGGAGGGCGACATCGGCGGCGAGGGCGATGACGCCCACGAGGACCGCAGCGATTGTCATGACGCGGATGTCGTAGTTGGCGATGTGGGAGAGTTCGTGGGCGAGCACCGCCTCGAGCTCGGCGGGCGCGAGCTTCCGGAGGAGGCCGCGTGTCACCACCACGTGGGCGTGCTTCGGATCGCGGCCCGTCGCAAAGGCGTTCGGGGCAGTATCTTCGAGCACCCAGGTCCGGGGCATCGGCAGCCCGGCACCGATGCAGAGGTTCTCCACGCGGCGGACGTACTCCCACTCCTCCTCCTTGGTGACCTCGCGCGCACCGGAGACGGCGAGCACTACGCGGTCAGCGGCGAAGTAGCTGAAGAGGGCGTAGAGCGCCAGCACGGTCATCACGACGAGGAAGACGACAGGGGGCGCCTGAAACGCGTAAACGAACGCCCCCACCAAACCGCCGAGGAGGAAGATGAACCCGGCGAAAAGGATCCAGGTTTCGCGCTTGTTCTTCGCGATTTGGTCGTAGATGAGGATGGAGCCAGGAGCAGCGGCATCCATCGTCGAGAGCGGTCAGGTCACGTGGCAGAGAAACTCACGCGCACTTCCTGCCGCGCTTCCTCCTCCGCCTCGTAGAATTCAGCAGGCTGGAATCGGAACAGCGCGGCGATGAAGCTGCTTGGAACAGTCACAATCTTCTCGTTGTACCGCTGAACGTTCGCGTTGTAGAACTGACGCGCGTAGGCGATTTTGTCTTCGGTATCGGTGAGTTCCCGCTGGAGCTCGAGGAAGTTCTGGTTCGCCTTCAAGTCAGGGTAGTTTTCGGCCACGGCGAAGAGGGAGCGGAGCGCCTGGGTGAGGACGTTGTCGGCCTGGGCCGCCTCGCGTGCGCCGTGGGCGGATTCAAGCATGGCGCGCGCGCGGGTGACGTTCTCCAAGACCTCACGCTCGTGGGCGGCGTACCCCTTCACGGTTTCGACGAGGTTGGGGATGAGGCTGGCCCGACGCCGCAGCTGGATATCGATGCCCGACCATGCCTCCTGCACGCGCAAGCGCGCCCGGGCTAGGCCGTTGTACATCGCCACCAGCCACAGGGCGAGCAGCACGACGAGGCCGACGACCACCAGAACCGCGATGAGCGTGCTCACAATACCCGTCCTCCATGCGGAGCTGCGGGCATGCTATCACCTCGGCATCATAGGGGAAGCCCCGCCTCGGGGACTCGAGCACCTGGAGGACGACGACGCGGTACGGAGCCACACGGGCGTCGAGCCGGACGCTGCCTCGAGGTTCCGGCGGAAACCCCCGCCCAGACCCCATACCTTCCCGTCTACCTCTCGGACGCAGGCGGCTGCGGCCCGAGGCTCGCTCCGTCTCGTCATTCGCATCGATGCTAGAGCGATCTGCAAAGGGCGCTGCGTGCCGGGGGGCGTCCACTCCCGCGGAAAGGGGAGGTGGAGCGACGCGCCGCCAACGCGCCGGGGCGCGGGACGCTCAGGTCAGCACACCTTCGGCCAGCAGGTCGGCGACCTCGTCCTCGGAGAGCCCGAGGATGCGGGTGCAGACGTCCCAGGTGTGTTCGCCGAGGAGCGGCGCCGGCGAGCGGTGGTACCCCGGCGTTTCCGAGAGGCGGGCGACGGGGCCGTCGTAGGCCGAACGGCCCGTCTCGGGGTGGTCAAGGTACTGGTAGTAGCCGCGCGCCTTGATGTGGGGGTCGCGCTCCAGGAGGTCCTGCGCATTCTGGACCACGCCGCACGGCACGCCGTGGGCCTGGAGGAGCTCCATCACCTCCTCCGCCTTCCGGTCACGCGTCCAGCTCCCGACGAGGGCCTCGAGTTCATCCTCGTTCGCCTTGCGCGCTGCCAGGGTGGCGAAGCGGGGGTCGTCGGCAACTTCGGGGTGGCCGAAGGCAGCGCAGAGTGCGCGCCACTGCTCCTCCGTTCGGCAGGCGATGGCGACCCAGCGGTCGGGGGAGTTCACCGAATCGAAGTCGTCCTTGCAGCGGAAGGCGCCGTGGGGAGCGGCGGTCGGGTGGCGGTTGCCGGCCCGCGTTTGCACCCGTCCGTTGGCGAGGTAATCGAGCACGGCCGTCCCGAGAACGTTCACCACGGATTCGATTTGGGGAAGCTCGATGAGCTGGCCCATGCCAGTCCTCTCGCGGTATCGAAGCGCTGCGAGGATGGCCACGACCGTGTGCCCGGGGTTGACGACGTAGTCGGGGTAGTTCGTTCCCACGCCGATGGGAGGGCGGTGGGGGAAGCCGGAGAGGTCGCTGATGCCGGTCACGGGCGTGAGCACCGCGCCGAAGCCGAGGAAGTCGCGGTGGGGGCCTTCGAGGCCCTGCATCGGGGCATAAGCGGCGATAATCCGCGGGTTGACCTGGCGGATCTGTTCGTAGCGGAGGTTCCACTTCTCGATGACGCGCGGCGTGAAGTTCGTCAGGAAGATGTCGGAGCGCTCGATGAGCCGGTAGGCGAGTTCCTGGCCCTTCTCCGTGTTCAGGTTGAGCTGAATGCTGAGCTTGCCGGCGTTGAAGTTATTGAAGTACCCCGAGACGTTGTAGCCGGTCTTGAAGCTGCCGTCCGGGTTCATGGCGAAGGGCTGCACGACCCGGAGGGAGTCGATCTTCGCCTCGGATTCGACGCGGACGACCTCGGCACCGAAGGTCGCCAACGTCTGGCCGGCAATCGGGCCGGCGCCGAACCAAGAAAAGTCGGCGACGCGGATGCCGGAGAGCGGAAGTTCGGCCATGGCGGTCGCCCCCTCAGCGAAGCTCGGCGAGGACTTCGTCGGTGTGTTCCCCGAGCCGCGGCGGCCGGCCGATGCGGGCGGGCGTCTCGGACAGGCGATAGGGCGGGCCGGGGAATTCGACTACGGCTCCAAGGTCGGGAAATTCGACGGTGCGGTACCAGTTCCGAGCCCGCAGCTGCGCGTTCTCGGCCAGGTGCTTCGGTGTGGAGACGAGCCCGACGAGGAGCTGGCGGCGTTGACCTTCCTCGTAGGCTTCGACGGCGCCGAGGGTGGCGATAAAGGCCTTGACCACTTCGTTGACGTGGGCGAGCTGCGGCACCACCGACATGGCGCTCTCAGGGTTCATCATCACCTGCGTGACGAAGGGCATGCTGAGCTGGGCGCACAGGCTGGCATACGGCTCCTCGTCGAGATCGGCGGCCATCCCCCGTTCGCGCATCCAGTCGACGAGGGCAGGGAAGTCTTTGCCGGCTGGAGCGAGGACCATCAGCTGCACCCACCCGTCCTTCGCCTTGTAGACGCCCCACCCGGGGAGGGAAACGGGAATCATGCCTTTTTCGCCCGTGCGGACGCGGTTCCGCTTCTGGAGGTCCCACGTTTGCATCGCCGTCTCCTGCGCCATGGAGATGGCTTCCTGGGCGGAGACATCGACGTGTTGGCCCTTCCCGGTGCGCTCGGCGTACAGGAGGGCCAGCAGCGTCCCTTGGGCGGCATCGATGCTCGCGCAGATGTTGGCCTGGTTGCCCACGATCATGTTGGGCGGGTCGTCGGGCTCGCCTGCGAGCGTCATGACGCCGCCCATCGCCTGGCCGACGATGTCGCTGTAGGCGTACTGGGCGTGGGGGCCGAACTGGCCGAAGCCGGTGATGGAGGTGTAGACGAGCGAGGGCTTCGCGGCGTGCAGCTCCTCGTACCCCAGTCCGCGCGCCGCGAGGTAGCCGGGCGGGAAGTCTTCGACCACCACGTGCGCGGTGAGCGCGAGCCGGCGCGCGAGGGACCGGCCTTCCTCCGTCTCCAGGTCGAGGACGACGGAGCGCTTCGAGGTGTTGTGCACCCAGAACTGGAGGCTGGTGTCGACGCCCTCCTGGTCGCGGAAGTAAGGCGGGGTGTGGCGCTGCCAGCCGCCGCCTGGGGGCTCGACCTTGATGACGTCGGCGCCGAGGTCGGCGAGGAGTTTGCCGCAGTACGAGCCGATCTCGTCGCAGAATTCGACGACGCGGACACCTTCGAGGGCAAGGTCGGTCATGGGCGCTCCCCCGGGACAGCCGTGACCATCCGCGGAAGACGGTTGGCCAGGATATCGGCCGCTTCGGTCACCATATCGTAGAGGATCTCCGCGGCCGGGCGGCCGCGGGTGAGGAGGCCGGCGATTTGGCCGGCGGCGTTCATCAGGAGTTCGTTCCGTCCGGCGCGCCGGATGGAGTACATGAGGTCTTGGATGAGCAGCCCTTGGAGCCCCATGGGGAGAGCCCGGAGTCCAGCCTCCTCCCACTTCTCGATGAGGGGGTTGGTGATATTGCGCATCGGCTTGCCGGAGTACAGCCGCGTGACGCGGGTGTCCTCCTCGGTGGCGGCGAGGATGCGCTGCTTCTGGAGCTCGGGCTCGTTCGCCTCGTCGGCGACGAGGAAGGCGGTGCCCACCCAGGCGCCGATGGCCCCCAAAGCGAGGACAGCGGCGAGGCCGCGGCCGTCGCCGATGCCGCCGGCGGCGACCACGGGCGTCGGCGCCACGGCGTCGATGACCTGGGGGACGAGCGGGAGGGTGGCAACCCGTCCAGTGTGACCGCCGGCCTCGGTGCCCTGAGCGACGACGATATCGACGCCTGCGGCGGCGACCCGCTTGGCGGCCTTCACGTTCCCCACGAGCGAGATGACCTTGGTGCCGTTCGCCTTGAGGCGCTCCATCCACGGGGCGGGGCTGCCAAGGCCGGAGGCGAAGACCGGCACCTTCTCCTCGATGACGACCTCCATCTGGCCGCGGATATCCATGGCGCCCCGGCGCGGCCGAGCCTCGTCGCGGGGCATCTCCACGTACTCGATCCCGAGATCGGCGGCGATGCGCTTCACCGCCTCGACGAGCTCGGGGGGGATAAGAGACCGGGGGTCGACCGGCGGCCGCTCGCCGCCATCGGTCGCAGCGAGGACGTCGGAGGGCAGCAGGAGGTCGACGCCGAAGGGCTTGTCCGTGAGCTCCCGGACGCGGCGGATCTCTTCGCGGAGCCGTTCGGGCGGGTAGCCGGCGCCGCCGATCATCCCGAGGCCGCCGGCATTGGATACAGCGGCAGCGAGTTCGGCCGTGGCGACCGGCTCCATGCCGCCGGCAACGGGGCCCATACCGGCCAGGATGACGGGGTATTCGATGCCGAGGAGATCGCACAGGGGCGTGCGGAGGACCGTACGGGACACAGCGGCTCCCCTTCCAGAGGGTGGCGGTTCGCGACAGGCGAAGTATAGCGTTCCGCGAAGCTCCTCGCGGCAGCCGTCACTCGCGCGGGAGCCCGAGCCCTCGGGTCGCGATGACGGTGCGCTGGATCTCGCTCGTCCCACCCTCGATGGTGTTGGCGACGCTCCGCAGGAAGCGGTACTGGGCGCGGTCGGCGGGCGTGCCCCGGCGCGTCGCCTGGCCCTCCATGCCGAAGACCTGCAGGGCCGTCTGCGCGACGCGCTGGTTCAGCTCGGCGCCAAACAGCTTCGCCATCTGGGCCTCCTTCGTGGGCACGAGGCCGCTCGTCTGCATGCTGGCGATGTTGTAGGCGAGCGCCCGGAGCACCTGGACGGCGATGGCATGGTCGGCCACCCGGTGGCGGATGACGTCGGGCGCCCGAGGCCGGCGGTGGCGGAGGAGGGCGACGATGTCATCGACCATCCGGCGGGCGTTCGAGGTGGCGCCGATCGACGAGCGCTCGAAGTCCAGGCCGACGGCCACGTTGTACCAGCCGCGGTTCTCTTCGCCGACGAGGTTCTCGGCGGGTACGCGGACGTCTTCGAAGAACACCTCGTTGAATTCGTGCGTGCCGGCCATATTGAAGAGGGGCCGGACGGTGATGCCGGGGCTGTCCATCTTCACCGCGAAGGTGGAGATGCCCTTGTGCTTGGGCGCGTTCGGGTCGGTGCGGGCAGCGAGCCAGCCCCAGTCGGCGTAGTGGCCGAACGAAGTCCAGATTTTATGGCCGTTGATGACGTACTCGTCGCCGTCGCGCACGGCCCGCGTTTGGAGCGCGGCAAGGTCGGAGCCGGCGTTCGGTTCGGAGTAAAGGGTGCACCAGATGTCGGTGCCGTCGGCGATGCGGGGGAGGAAGCGGCGCTTCTGCTCCTCGGTCCCGTAGAGCATGATGACCGGTCCGACCCAGGCGACGCCCATGTTCACGTAGCCGGGGACGCCGTAGTAGGCCATCTGCTCGTTGAAGATGAGCTGTTCGATGGGAGTGGCGCCGAGGCCGCCGTACTCCTTCGGCCAGGGAAGGGCGAGCCAGCGCCGCTCGGCCAAGAGCTTCATGATGCGCCGCTCGATGGCCATGCGCTCTTCGAGGGTTTCGTGCTCTTCGTTCCAGCCGGGCGGGAGGTCGTTCTGGATAAAGCGGATGACCTCGTCCTGGAAGGCTTGCTGCTCGGGGGTGAGGCGGAAGTCCACGGGGCTCCTCCGATGCTTCGGTCGGGCCTCACGATATCGGCCGCACGCGGGCCGCGTCCAGCGTGCGCCCTGCCCAGGCAACGCGGCGCGGGCTCCCATCGTCCCGCGGGAGCCGGGCACGACCTCTGCCCCCTCATCCTCGACCCGCGCGGGATCCTCTTCCGCACGCTCTCGACCTTGCAGCGGAGCGATGGTCCCGCCGATCAGAGCTCCGATGCCGACACGCCCCGCGATTCCTCGTCGCCTGTCTCCTCGAGCGCAGCGCGGGCACAGCACGATGCATGTGCCCATACCCAGGCAGCGATGCTCGCCCGCCTGAATGGAATCCCGCTCGGCGACAGTACCTCTTCGCTGAACCGGCGGATGTGCGAGCGGACGGTCGATTCGCTCAGGGCGAGCAATTCTGCGATTTCCCTATCCGTGTAGCCAAGAGCAACACCGCAGACGACGGTCATCACTCTCGGAGATAAACGTCTGCGATCGGCACACGACCGCCGTATGAGGTCCAGTCTGTTTTGAAAATGGCCCGCTCCCATCGAGCGTAACCGTTACTGCAGCTCCACGGGGCAGGGGAGCGCGAATCCGCGCGCACGCTGCTCATCGAGGAGCGGCAGCACGTACACGGACCGGGCATCGTCCATCGACCGGAACACGACCACGCCTTCCGCCCTGTCATCGGGGCCGGACCCCCATGCCGGTGTCTCGAAGCCGCTGCACGCTCCCAAGAGCCACGGCCCCGAGAGGGGAACACCCGCGTCGAGCCGGAGAACGGCCATGACGCCGACGGGCGAGCCGCCCTTCGTGACGTACATGGCCGAGTCGACCTCCCAGCCGTCGCCGCCCGCCAGCTCCCCCACCCGCGGGATGGCCAACAGCTCGTTCAAGTACTCCTCGACTGCACCGCGGCCTAGCGCCGGCAGCGGGCGCTCCGTCGCGAAAGGCGCCGGACCGAGGCTCTCGCCGTCTTCGCGAAGCGGGAGCAGGAGCGACGCCGTCGTTCCTGCCCCGATCACGACGAGCGCCGCGAGCGCAACAGTGGCCCGCCGCGCCGGCGACCGAAGCCGGGGCGCCGGAACCGCGTATCCGCGGCGGAGCGCGGTCGAGATGAGGACCCACCCCAGGA
Organism: Dehalococcoidia bacterium; assembly: GCA_034431815.1. Taxonomy (GTDB): domain Bacteria; phylum Chloroflexota; class Dehalococcoidia; order Tepidiformales; family Tepidiformaceae; genus HRBIN29. The sequence continues at coordinate 2,060 of DAOUCS010000078.1, read as the reverse complement.
CCACCGCCGCCCCGGACACCGCGAGGGGAAGGCCCGCGAGGCGCTCGTACCATCGGTCAGGCTCGCGGTCCCACACATCGTACGGCCTGCTGGCCGTGCCCCAATTCGTCAGCACCATCGCGTCGTGCGGTGGTTCCGGCAGCTCCCATTCCTCCTCCGCCTCCACCTTCGCCAAGGGCTCGATTGGCCCGCGATCCGGCCCCAGAACTCCTGGACGTGCCCATTCGGGAAGGACACGACCGCTCCCACGCGGAAGCTCGGCGCATGCCAGCCGTAGTTCTTCCCCTCGAAGCGCACCCGCAGCCGCGACCCATCGACCTCCAGGTCCGCGTCGCCGCGGATATCGGCGGGGTCCCACCTCGTTGCGAATACTGCTGAGCTCTTCGAGACGACGGCCCGTACCTTCGCCCCTGGGGCCATCCGCATATCGAAGCCGATGCGCAGCGTCGTCAGGCCGCCGTTTCCCACCGCTCGAATCGGCGGGACGTTGTACGCCTCGATCGTGATGCGGTCCGTGAGCTCGTAGCCGCCGGAGGCGTCGTAGACGTGGTCGACGATCCTCCAGATGAATCCGCCGACCACGTCGTACGTTTCCCGTTCGAGCTGCACCCACACGGCAGGCTCGTCGTTCCAGCGCACCAGGAAGTTCGGGTGGTCACCCTGGCTGAGCTCTACCTGGAGGTCGGCGACGATTTTCACCCCGTACCAGAACGGCTCTCCCTGCGAGACGCCCTCCGGCAGCCGGAACGTCAGCGTCGCCTCCCGTCCCGACCCATCGACGATGGCGTCCTCGCTCCAGCCGAGCTCCGCGAACGAATACCAACCCTCGGCGATGCTCGGCTGAGCGGCGGCGACTCCCCCGCCCGACCACGCTGCGACCGCCGCCAAGAGTTGAATGGCCGCCGCCGAAACCGCTCTCTTCACGGCACCGTCACGTACGTCGTGTAGCCGTCGCTCTCCACGTAGTGCGTGCTGTCCGCCCAGCGCGCAGCCTCGTAGTTCAGCCAGTTCGAAACGTTCGACGCCACCGTCCACCCCGGCACTGCCCTCGCCCTCGCGTCGAACCACGCTTGGGTAGCTTCGGTGCTGTAGTACTTACTCCTACAATAGGTGTCGCCTAACCATTCGTAATACAAATGTACAGAACCAAGGATATAGAACCCTAAAGACGGGCTATAGTTCTGATCATGCTGCGGGAGCATAAAACCTGTATGTGGTAGTCTAGCTGGCAGCTATAACCCGCCTTCCGTCCCCCATCCTCGTCCCAGTATGTAGCACCGTTGTCTACTTCGAAGAAATACTTCTTCGAGCCCGAAGTACCAAATCATGGCGTAAACTATGGGTTTCATCCGCACCCATCTATGCGATCCTTGACGTTGTCCACTTCAGCGTATCCCACGAACAGATACCTTATCGGCCAGTCCACGTTTGCGGCGTACACCGACCGCGAATTGAAGTCATAGTTATACCACCAATCCCCACTTCCCGCGCTAACCTGTGCCAGGTTGGACGCAAACCACGCACGGACCTCGTCGTCGTACGGGGCAAGCCGAACCGCTCCTGAGATTAACCCAATCGAGAAAAGAGCACCGCCAAGCGTCACGAGCAGCAGCCTAGTCATCCTCAAATCCCTCCGGACACTTGAACGCCTTACCAGCTTTTAGGTTCCAGCCATCAGGCTACTCGAGAATGCGCGGAGGAGTATTGCCACCCTCCATCTCGCCCGCCGTGTCGTCCGGTGCCGCCCCGAGCTCGGAAGCCGCAAGGCCGGGAGCGATGGCCCTCACCTTCGACGAGCTGAGGTCGATGCCCAACGAAACGCTTCGCAGGTTGTTCCAGGCCGATTCACCCTCTATGAGCACCATGCCGCGACAAACGTCTAATACCCAAGGACCGCTCGACGTCACCGGCTTCTCCCACACCACCTCGACGCTAACCGTCTTGCTCCCATCGGAGCGCTCCTCCCCAACCGCCAGCACAATCTCGTACGGCTGACCCCCGCTCACCTTCGCCACCCGCCCGTCCGCATCGGTGATTGCCCGCAGCGCCTCCAGCTCCTC
>DAOUCS010000077.1:0-1647 GCA_034431815.1 Dehalococcoidia bacterium | reverse complement strand
CGGTCCCGCCGCCTTCCGCGCCGTCCGCGAGCGCATGCGCAGCCGCCACCCGAACGTTGGCTGGCCGGTCGAATACCGCACGCTCGCCGCCGATGACGCCTGGCTCAGCCCCGCCTTCGGACGGCCCACCGTCACCATCTCCATCCACCAGGACGCCGCCCGTCCCTACGCCGAATTCTTCGCCGATATCGAATCGATCTTCCGCGATTACGCCGGCCGTCCCCACTGGGGCAAAATCCACACCGCCAGCCGCGACGAACTCGCGCGCCTCTACCCTCGATTCGAACAGTTCATCGAACTCCGCCGCCAGCTCGACCCGCACCGCCGCTTCCTCTCACCCGCCCTCGCCCCGCTCTTCGCCTGACACGTGCCCGGCCAGGAAGGGTCTTGCCTCCGGCCCTCGTTTCCTCGTACGTTCCGCCTGTGTGCGACATCGAAGCCCTCCTCAGCCGCTGGCGCGAAGCAGGCCTCCTCGATGATGCCGCCGTCGAACGCATTCGCACCTTCGAAAACCAGCGCGCCAGCCGCCGCCCCGCCATCCCGACGGAGGAACGCCCGGGCGTCATCGAAATCCTCCTCTATCTCGGCATCGCCGTCCTCGCCGTCGGCGTCACAGCACTCGCCGCCCAGAACTGGGCCGACCTCGCCTCCTTCGCCCGGGTCCTCGTAACCGCCGTCCCTGCCGGCTTCACCCTGCTCGTCGGCGCACTCCTCCGGTCCCGCAGCGAGCCCGGCCTCCGCCGCGCCGGTCAGCTGGCCTGGGTCGCCTCCGTCGCCCTTACGGCCCTCGCGCTCTGGGTCATCCTCTGGGAGTACGAACCCCTCGGCCTCGCCCGCGACGACGACCGAACCTCGCTCCTCATCGTGGCAACCTGCGCCGCTGCGCTTGCCCTCGCCCTCTGGGCGCTTGCCCCCTCCACCCTCCAGCTGTTCGCCCTCGGCGGTGCCCTCTTTTTCCTCGCCCAGGCGCTCGGGGCCTGGCCCGATGACTACTCCCCGCGCCTCGCCGGCGGCTCACTGGCCCTCGTAGCCCTCACTGCCATCGCCCTCGCCGAAACCGACCGCCTCAGCCCGCGCGCCACGGCCCGCTTCGTCTTCGGCTTCCTCCTTGCGGTCGGCGCCTTCTGGCCCGGCTTCGATGACGGCGGCACCCCCTGGGAGCTCACCGCATTTGTCGCGGCTGCCCTCCTCCTCGCGCTCGGCGTCCTCCGCTCTTCATTCCAGTACGTCCTCTGGGGCGTGCTCCTCCTCTTCGTCGCCCTCGTCCGCGCCATCTTCCAGAACTTCTCCGATGAGATCGGTGCCCCCGTCGCGCTCATCATCTCCGGCGCCCTGCTCATCGCTGCGGTGCTGATCCTCGCGCGCCTGGCGCCCTCCCTCCGTCGCGGGGTCGCCGCGTGAACGCGCGCGACCGCTGGTTCGCCGCGGCCATCCTCGGAGGTCTCCTCGCGGTCATCGTCAGCGCCGTCATCGCCCTCAGCTGGGGCCGCAAGAACGTCTCCCCGCCCGACCTCACCGAAACCCCGAACCCGGCGATCCCCGGCGACATCCTCTACGTCGACCGCGACAACTGCCTCATCCTCGCCCAGGCCTCCGGCGCCGCCCGCCGCAAGCTCGCCTGCACCGGCCTCATCCCGGCCAGCGTCT
>DAOUCS010000076.1:0-6270 GCA_034431815.1 Dehalococcoidia bacterium | reverse complement strand
GACCTGCGCTGTGCCCCGGCCGAAGCGATCCCGTTCCCCGATCGTTCGTTCGACGCCGTGGTTTCGACGCTCACGCTCTGTACGGTCGACGACCCGGATCGCGCGATCGCGGAGATTCGGCGAGTGCTACGCCCGGGCGGCGAGCTGCGGTTCTGGGAGCACGTCCGTCCGGCGGGGGCGATCTCGGGACGTTTCTTCGATGCCCTCACGCCGGCGTGGGGTATGGTTGCCGGAGGATGCCGTCTGAACCGAGCCACGGTGGCATCCCTCGAGGCCGGTGGCTTCCGCGTGCGGGTCGAGCGGCGGTTCCGGATGCTGGTTCTCCCCATGGTTGTCGGCCGTGCCGTGCCGGTGGATGCAGCCGGGGCCCTATACTGAACGGCAGCCGAGGAAGGGGGTCGCGCGTGCGCATCGGCGCTCATGTGCGGAGCGCTGGCGGCGTGAAGGAAGTCGTGCCCCGCGCCCTCGAACTGGGGGCCGAGGCGGTGCAGTTCTTCATCTCCGCACCGCAGCAATGGCGCCCGCCGGTCATCACCGAAGAAGATGCAGCCGCCTTCCGCCGCGCCCGGGAAGAGGCCGGGCTTCCCTGCTTCCTGCACGGCGTCTACCTCGTGAATCTCGCCAGTTCGGAGCAGGCGCTGCTGGGGCGGTCCGTGGGTTCGCTCAAGCAGTACCTGAAGTGGGGCACTGCCCTCGGCGTGGAGGGGGTGATCTTCCATGTCGGCAGCCACAAGGGGCAGGGATTCGAGGCGGTCGCGCCGCAGGTCTGCCGGCTCATGCGCGAGGTGCTCGATTACGCGCCCGAGGGCTGCAGGCTGATCATGGAGAACAACGCCGGACAGGGCGGAGGCGTCGGCTCGACGTTCGCCGAGCTGGGTGCACTCATCCGCGGCCTGGACAATGACCCCCGCGTGGGCATCTGCCTCGACACCTGCCATGCGTTCGCCATGGGGTACGACCTGGCGAGCCGCGAGGGCTGCGAGCGCGCCATGGAGGAGTTCGATCGCTACATCGGCCTCGAGCGGCTCCTGGTGGTGCACGCGAACGACAGTAAGGTGCCGCTCGGCGGCGTCCGCGATCGCCACGAGAACATCGGCGACGGCTACATCGGCTACGAAGGGTTCCGCACGATTTTGGCGCACCCCGCCTTCCGCGACGTGCCGTTCATCCTCGAAGTGCCTGGCATCGACGGCGAAGGGCCCGACGCCGAGAACGTCGCCCGCCTGAAGCGCATCCGCGAGGAGCTCGGGCTGGCATGAACGGACCGGCGGAAGCGGCCCGGCCCAGGAAACTCTCGGGTGCGCTGTTCGCGGAGTGCGCCGAATGGATTTGGGAGCAGCTCCAAGAGGAAGACGGAATCTTCCTCGCGGGGGAACTCATCGAACTCATCCTCACGACCGAGCGCGAGCTCGGGATTCACGATCGCGACCTCTTCACGATCGCCTCGACGCTCGCCGCAGAGTTCGCTGCCCGGGGCATCCAAACCGCGCCCGGCACGATTACCGCCGACCTCATCCGCGCCGTCCTCGAATGGGAAGACCAGTTTTTGGCGCTGGCGGGCATTCCGCGCGCCGAGAGCTGAAGGAGCGGTTGACCGTCGTGGTGCGGCGGGCGAGACTTCGAACTAACCCCCGAGGGAAAGGAGGTCTGGCACAGGAGACCGAAACGGCGCGCTCGCGTCAGTTGTCAAGCGCCTGGTCCGCCCCTTTCGGCGGCGGATGACGAGGAGGGAGCAGCATCGAACCATTCGGCGGGTGGCTCCCCGGCGTGGCACCGTCGTGAGGCTCCTGACAAACCAGCTCGGGCGACCGGCTGACAAAGCAGGAGCCGCGTGCTGGCGGCTAAACTGCCGCCGAAGGCGCAGAGCGCACCCGGTGGGTTGTGGTCCCCGCAGTGGGCAGCCCCGTCTGCCCGGGTCTCGCTGTGTGCCGAGGGAATGTGCGGAATCGTGGGGTACGTCGGCCGGCGCAATGCCGTGCCCATCCTCGTCCAGGCGTTGAAGGACCTGGAGTATCGGGGGTACGACTCCGCGGGCATCGCGGTGCTCGCGCCCGAAAGCAATCGCCTCGTCATCGTGAAGCGGGAAGGGAAGATCGCCAGGCTCGAGGCCGCTCTGACTGAGGCTGGCATCCCGGAAGCGAACCTTGGCATCGGACACACCCGGTGGGCGACGCATGGCCGGCCGGCGGACCACAACGCTCACCCCCACACGAGCTGCCGCGGCGAGGTGGTGGTCATCCACAACGGGATCGTCGAGAATTACGCGGAACTCCGCGCCGAGCTCGCCTCCCGCGGCCACCGCTTCGCGAGCGAGACCGACACGGAGACCATCGCTCACCTCCTGGAGGAGAGGCTTGCCGAGGGCCGCAGCCTTCTCGACTCTTTGCGCCTTACGGCGGGCCGCCTCGAAGGATCTCAGGCGATCGTGGCGGCAAGCCCGCGCGAACCGAATGCGCTGGTCGCCGCGCGCCTCGGAAATGCAGGAGGGGTCGTAGTCGGCCTCGGCGAAGGCGAATCCTTCCTCGCCTCCGACTTGCCCGCCCTCTTGCCCCATACTCGGCGGGTGCTCTTCCTCGAGGACGGCCAGTTCGCCCGCGTGTCGGCTGAGGACGTGGTCGTGGTCGGCCGCGACGGCGTGCGCCTCGACCTTCCGGTCCACGAGATCGCGCTCGACCCCAGTTCGGCGCTCAAGGGGCCGTACCCGCACTTCATGCTGAAGGAGATGCTCGAACAGCCGGAGGCGATCTCCGACACCATCCGCAGCCTCGTCACGTTTGAGCCGCCGACCGTGCATTTGGACGACGTGCCGATTCCGCCGGGACGGCTCCGCGAGGTCCAGCGGGTGGTTCTCATCGGGATGGGAACGAGTCTCCACGCGGCGATGGTCGGACGGCAGTTCGTCGAACAGATTGCTCGCCTGCCGGCGGAGGCCGACAACGCGAGCGAGTTCCGCCATCGCGAGCCCGTCATCGACGCGCGCACGCTGGTCGTGTCGGTGACACAGTCAGGAGAAACGGTCGACGTCCTCGAAGCGATGGCCGTCGCCGCGCGTGCCGGCGCCCTCCAGATCACCGTCTGCAACACGGAGGGGTCGCAGGCCACTCGCCTGGCAGACGGCACCGTGTACACGCGAGCGGGCGTCGAACGGTGCGTCGCGAGCACGAAGTGCTTCACGACCGCCCTGGCGGCGCTGTACGGATTAGCGCTTTGGTTAGGCCACGCGCGTGGTGTGTTGGACGGTGAGGCGCTGCAGCACCATCTCTCCGAACTGATGCGGGTCCCCGACGCCTGTGCGCGCGCGCTGGAGCTGCGGCCTGCGGCGCAGCGTCTTGCCGCGGACCTCGTCGGGACGTCGAGCATGCTGTACCTCGGCCGCGGGCTGGCGTACCCCGTGGCCATGGAGGGTGCGCTGAAGATGAAGGAGGTGAGCTACATCCACGCAGAGGGGTACGCCGCCGGGGAGATGAAGCACGGCCCGATCGCCCTCATCGAGCCGGCGGTGCCCACGGTCGCGGTGGCCCCCAAGCACGCGCTCCGCTCGAAGATGGCCGCGAACGTCGAGCAGGTGCGTGCCAGGGGCGGCCGGGTGATCGCTGTCGTCACTGAGGGGGACGAGGAACTCATCCGCCTGGCCGATGCCGCCCTCCCTGTTCCGGAGGTGAGCCGCCTCGCCGAGCCGATGGTGGCGGTTGTGCCCCTGCAGCTGCTCGCGTACGAGACAGCGGTCGCGCGGGGCTGCGACGTCGACCAGCCGCGGAACCTTGCGAAAACGGTGACCGTGGAATGACCCTTGTCCCTTCGGAACCGAATGGCCCTGACGCCTTCCGCCGGTCGGCAGCTGCCGGGGGGAGGAGGGCGGGCGTTATAATGGGGCGCGCTATCGGCCGCGCCCATGGACTTCCGGCGGAGGTATAGACGAGATGGTCAGTGTCACCCGGAGCATCCTCTGGTTCTCCGAGATCGGCAAGGAAGACTTGCCAGAAGCGGGCGGGAAGGGCGCGAACCTGGGCGAACTCACCCGCGCAGGCATCCCCGTTCCGCCGGGGTTCGTGGTGACGGCCGCCACGTACCGCGAGTTCGTTCGCCTGAATCGGCTCGATGACGTCATTCGGCGCGAACTTGGAAGCCTCGACGTGCACGACACGCCGCAGCTTCAGGCGAGGGCTGCGGCGGTTCGCGAAGCCTTCTTGGCAGCCCCGATGCCCGCCGACATCGCAGCCGCCATCGCAGAGGCGTACCGGGAACTCGGCGGCGGTCCGGTCGCCGTCCGGAGCTCCGCCACGGCCGAGGACCTTCCGGAAGCCAGCTTCGCCGGCCAGCAGAGTACCTTCCTGAACGTCGTCGGCGAGGAGAACGTGGTACGCGCCGTCCAGGCCTGCTGGGCGTCCCTCTTCGAAGCGCGCGCCATCTTCTACCGCGCCGAGAACGGCTTCGACCACCTGAAGGTCTCGCTCGCTGTGCCCGTCCAGCGTATGGTCCAATCCGAGAAGTCGGGCGTTATGTTCACTGTTGAGCCGGTATCCTCCGACACCTCGAAGGTAACCATCGAGGCCGTATGGGGTTTGGGCGAGGCCATCGTGTCCGGGGAGATCTCCCCGGATTTCTATCTCCTGGACAAATCGACGCTGGCCGTCGTGTCGCGGCAGGTGACGCCCCAGGACCGCATGCTGGTGCGGGCCTCGTCGGGCAACGGACGGCACGACTCAGGCAACGAGTGGGTTCCCGTGCCGCCGGAGAAGGTCGCTGCGCCGAAGCTCTCCGACGCCGAGCTGGTCACGCTGGCGGGCATCGGCCTGAAGGTCGAGGAGCACTACGGGTGCCCGCAGGATATCGAGTGGGCGTTCGCCGACGGCCAGTTCTTCATCGTCCAGTCCCGCCCAGTGACGACCCTCCGGGAGGCGTCGAATGAGGAGGCCGAGGAGGAGCCGGAGACAGCTCCGGTGCTGCTGCGCGGGCAGGCCGCCAGTCCGGGGGTAGCGGCAGGCCGGGTGAAGATCGTTCACGACCCCTCGGAAATCCACATCGTGGAGCAAGGCGACATCCTCGTCGCCGAAATGACGACCCCCGACTTCGTGCCGGCGATGAAGCGAGCGGCCGCTATCGTCACGGAACGAGGGGGACGGACTGCCCACGCGGCCATCGTCAGCCGGGAGCTCGGCATTCCCTGCGTCGTCGGCGCCCAACACGCGATGAGCGTGCTGAAGCCGGGCAGCCTCGTGACGGTCGACGGCAGCAAGGGGGTCGTGTACGAAGGTCGGGCGGAGCGGCGTCTCGCCTGGGCGGAACGGCAGCGGAGCAAATACGCCGCCGCGGCCACGCTCAAGACGCACACAAAGCTCTTCGTGAACCTTGCCGAGCCCGAACTCGCCGACGTTGTCGCGAAGCGGAACGTCGACGGCGTGGGCCTGCTGCGGGCCGAGTTCATCGTCGCGCAAATCGGGACGCATCCGCGCCAGTTCATCGAAGAGGGCAGGCCGCAAGAGTACACCCGCCAGTTGGCCGAAGGCATCGCCGCCTTCTGCAAGGCGTTCGACCCCCGGCCCGTCGTGTACCGACTCACCGACTTTAAGACGAACGAATACGCGAACCTCCGGGGCGGCGAGAAGTACGAAATCCAGGAAGAGAACCCCATGATCGGCTTCCGCGGTGCCAGCCGGTACATCCGCGAGCCCGATGTCTTCCGGCTGGAGGTGGAGGCCATCAAGGAAGTTCGCCGCCTGTGGAAGAACCTGTACGTGATGGTGCCTTTCGTGCGTACGCCGGCCGAGCTCCGGCAGGTGAAGCAGCTCATGGCTCAGTTCGGCCTCGTCCACGATGACTCGTTCAAGCTGTGGATGATGGTCGAAGTTCCCTCGAATGTGCTCGTCCTCGACAAGTTCATCGACGAAGGGATCGACGGCATCTCCATCGGCTCGAACGACCTCACGCAGCTGGTCCTCGGCATCGACCGCGACAGCGAGCTCCTCGCCGACACCTTCGATGAGCGTGACGAGGCGGTGATGACCGCCATGAAGATGGCCATCACGACGGCACGGGGGCGGGGGCTCACCGTGTCGATCTGCGGGCAGGCGCCGAGTGTCTACCCCGAGGTGACCGAGCGCCTCGTGATGTGGGGAGCGACGAGCGTCAGCGTCAGTCCTGACATGATCGACCAGACACGCCAGCTCATCGCCGAGGTGGAAGCCCGCCTCGGGCTCTCTCCCGCGCGGTGACGCAGCTGGGTGATGCCGGGCAGTCATGGGTGACGCAGTCGACCTCTGGGCGGTTCGA
>DAOUCS010000075.1:0-12252 GCA_034431815.1 Dehalococcoidia bacterium | reverse complement strand
CCCACCAGCACCATCACGGGGATGCGCACGTCCGCTAGCCGCCCCGGGTCGAAGCGGAAGCGTTCTGCCCGCTGCATGGCGGCAAGGGCCGCGAGGTCGTTGCCATTCCGCTCGGCAAAGCGGCGGAAGGTGCGGGCGACCGGGTCTTGGACTGCCTCGGCCGAGGGCGCCAACATCGCCTCGGCGATGCGGCGGCTGCGTTCCGGGTCGGGGCCTCCCTGGTTCACCATGTCGCCGACGCCGGCGAGGATGGCGCTTCGGAACCGTTCCGGACGGCGCACCAGAAGCGAGGCGGTGAGGAACCCGCCCATCGAATACCCCATGATATCGGCCCGCGGGATGGCCAGATGGTCGAGAGCGGCGATGACGTCGTCGGCCATCGCCGTGCCGGCATATGCCGCGGGGTCGTGCGGCTTGCCGCTCTCGCCGTGGCCGCGGCAGTCGAGCGCCACCACCCTGCGCCCTGCCCCGACGAGCGCGGCAATGACGCCCGTGGCCCGCCAATTCCCGGCCACGCTGCTTGCGAACCCGTGCACGAGCACGATCGCAGGCCCCGCGCCCTCGTCCACATAGTGAATCGGAACCCCGGCCGACAGCACGGTCGGCATCGCCGAACCTCCTGGAGAAGCTGAACGGAATTCTGGCACGCCGCCGGCGGCTGCTGCCAGGGCGGGTCGCTTGCCTGGGCCCGCCGGGCTAGGGTACGCTCGGAGCAGGGCTTAGCACTCGACGCAATCGAGTGCTAAGATTTGGCTGAGGACTTGATAATGGTGTTGTCAGAGCGGCGCGCCCACATCCTGGCCCTCATCGTCGACGACTACGTCGACAGCGCCCAGCCGGTCGGCTCGCAGGCGCTCGTGCAGCGGCACAACCTGCGGCTCTCCAGCGCCACGGTCCGCAACGAGATGCAGGCGCTGGAGACCGAAGGCTTCATCACGCATCCCCACACCTCGGCGGGCCGCATCCCCAGTAACCGCGGCTACCGCTACTACGTGGGTTCGCTGATGCGCGAGAAGCCGCTGTCGGCCGAGGAGCGGGCGCGCATCCTCCACCAGTTCCATCAGGCAGCGCGCCGCATTGAAGAGTGGACGAGCCTCGCCGCTACGGTGCTCGCCCGCGCTCTGCGCAACACGGCTCTCGTGACCGAGCCCCGCCTTCGCGAGGTCTTCTTCAAGAACATGCAGCTCGTCGAGCTCGGCGAACGGCGCGCCCTGCTGGTGGTCGTCACGGCCGACGCTGCTGTCCACCAGCGCGTCATCGAGTTCGACGAATCGGTGGAGCAGGAGTTCCTCACCCGCCTGGCGAACCGCCTCAACGTCGAGCTTCGCGGCCGCCGCTGGCACGAAATCCCCGCGCCTCAGGTCCGTCCCGGCGATCAGCTATCGGTGGAGGCGGCGGTCCTGGCTGAACTCGCCGATCTTCTCCGCGGCTTGGAGCGGGAAGGCCTCGATGACATCGTCGTCGAAGGCGTCCGCGAAATGCTCCGCCAGCCGGAGTTCGAAGACTCCGACCGTGTGCTCGATACCCTGGCCGCGGTAGAGGAGCGGGAGCTGCGGAAGGCGCTCCCTGTGGAGAGCCTGGCGCCCGAAAGCGTCGCGGTCGTCATCGGCGACGAGAACCGCGAGGGTCCCTATCAGCAGATGAGTTTCGTTCTGGCGCGGTACGGCGTGGAGGGCGGTGTCGCCGGCATCGTCGGCGTGCTCGGGCCCACACGCATGGCCTACGCCGACACCGTCGCGCACGTGCGCTACATTCGCGACGTCCTTACCCAGCTCATCCGCACCTTCTACGGGGGTGATTGACATATGACCGCCCAGCGCGACGACGAACTGGTCGCGAACGAGACGACTCCTCCCGAGGGGGATGCAGCGGGCGCCACCAGGCCCGACACGGGGGAGCGACAGCCGTCCCTTGAGGAGCAGCTCGCCGCCGAGCGCGAGCGCGCCGAGACGTACTTCCGCAACTGGCAGCGGAGTGCCGCCGACTTCATCAACTACAAGCGGCGCGTCGAGCAGGAGCGCTCCGAGGCGGCGAAGCTTGCCAACGCTGCGCTTGCCATCAACCTCCTGCCCGTGTTCGACGACCTCGACCGCGCTGTCGAGAGCGTCGACGCCCACCTCGCAGGGCTGAATTGGGTGCAGGGCATCATCGCTATCCACCGCAAGTTCAAGGGACTGCTCGAATCGATGGGCGTGACCGAAATTGCTGCCGCGGGCGAGCCTTTCGACCCCACCATCCACGAGGCCGTGGCGCAAGAGCCTGGAGAGGAGGGGAAGGTCGTCCACGTGCTGCAGAAGGGGTATCGGCTGGGCGATAAAGTCCTGCGCCCGGCGCTCGTGATCGTCGGGAACGGCCAGCCTCCCGCAGGCGCGCCCGAACATTCGAACTGAAAGCAACCCGAGGAGGAACAGCCATGGGGAAGGTACTCGGTATTGACCTTGGCACCACGAACAGCTGCATGGCCGTGATGGAGGGAGGCGAGCCGGTCGTCATCCCCAACGCCGAGGGCGGCCGGACAACGCCTTCGGTCGTCGCCATCACGAAGACGGGCGAGCGGCTGGTCGGTCAGGTCGCCAAGCGCCAAGCCATTACGAACCCTGAGAACACCATCTTCAGCATCAAGCGCTTCATGGGGCGCAAGTTCAACGACCCCGAAGTGCAGCGCACCATGAAGCTCGTCCCCTACAAGGTTGTGCCCGCGCCCAACGGCGACTGCCGGGTGGTGATGGGCGGGCGGGAATACAGCCCGCAGGAAATCAGCGCCATGATCCTCCAGAAGCTGAAGGCCGACGCCGAGGCCTACCTGGGGGAGAAGATCACCGAGGCCGTCATCACGGTGCCGGCCTACTTCAACGACGCCCAGCGCCAGGCGACCAAGGACGCGGGCAAGATCGCCGGCCTGGAAGTGCTCCGCATCATCAACGAGCCCACCGCCGCCTCGCTCGCCTACGGCCTCGATAAGAAGAAGGACGAGCGCATCGCCGTCTACGACCTCGGCGGCGGCACCTTCGACATCTCCATCCTCGAGATCGGTGACGGCACGTTCCAGGTCATCGCCACCAACGGCGATACGCACCTGGGCGGCGATGACTTCGACCAGCGGATCATCGACTGGCTCATCGAGGAGTTCAAGAAGCAGGAGGGCATCGACCTCCGCAACGACCGCCAGGCCCTCCAGCGCCTGAAGTCCGAGGCGGAGAAGGCGAAGATCGAGCTCTCGACCGTCCAGCAGACTGAGATCAACCTGCCGTTCATCACGGCCGATGCCTCCGGCCCGAAGCACCTGAACATGGTGCTCACCCGGGCCAAGCTCGAGCAGCTCTGCGCCGACCTCATCGAGCGGACCCTCGAGCCAGTGCGCCGCGCCCTCGAAGATGCCAAGCTGAAGCCGAGCGACATCGACGAGGTGGTGCTCGTCGGCGGGCAGACGCGGATGCCTGCCATCCAGCGCTTGGTGGCCGAGTTCTTCGGCAAGGAGCCGCACAAGGGCGTCAACCCCGATGAGGTGGTCGCTGTCGGCGCCGCCATCCAGGCCGGCGTGCTGAAGGGCGAGGTGAAGGACGTCCTCCTGCTCGACGTCACGCCGCTCACCCTCGGCATCGAGACGCTCGGCGGCGTGATGACGCCGATCATCCCGCGCAACACCACGATCCCGACCTCGAAGAGCCAGATCTTCAGCACGGCTGCCGACAACCAGACGAGCGTGGAGATCCACGTCCTCCAGGGCGAGCGGCCGATGGCAGCCGACAACAAGTCGCTCGGCCGCTTCATCCTCGACGGCATCCTACCCGCGCCGCGGGGCGTGCCGCAGATCGAGGTCACCTTCGACATCGACGCCAACGGCATCGTGCACGTCTCGGCGAAGGACAAAGGCACGGGCCGCGAGCAGCACATCACCATCCAGCCCTCCTCCGGGCTCACCAAGGAGGAGATCGAGCGCATGCAGCGCGAGGCTGAGCTGTACGCGGAGGAGGACCGCCGCAAGCGCGAGCTCGTCGAGCTGAAGAACCTCGCCGACTCGACCGCCTACCAGGCCGAGCGGACGCTGCGCGAGCACGGCGACAAGATCGACGCGGCCCTCCGCGCCGAGGTGGAGGAGCGGGTGAAGACCGTCCGTTCGGCCATCCAAGGTGACGACCGCGAGATGATCCGCCGCGCGCTCGATGACCTCTCCCAGTCGATGCAGCGCATCGGCGCCGCGGTCTACGGGCGCGCAGGTGCCGCTGCCGGCGCCGAAGCCGGCGCAGCGAGCTCCTCGTCCGACGAAGGCACCGTCGAAGGCGAATTCCGCGAGGTCTAACCCCGCCTCCCGGTCCGCCAGCGGGCCGCCCCATATGGGGCGGCCCGCTTGACGGCCGCCCCGGCCGGCGTACATTAGCACTCGGGAGGCGAGAGTGCTAAGAACGGAGGAGGTCTCTGCGATGGCGCTCCGCATCGCCCACGTCGCTGACCTTCGCAGCCGCAACCCGTTCCTCTCGGCCGTCGCCGCGAACACCGCGTGGCTCGTGCCGGCCCTGCGGGACCTCGGCCACGAGGTGGAGCTGCTCGACGCCCAGCGGCTTCCCGCCTTCGTTGGCCGCACCTACGACGTTCTCCACCTCCACGGGCTGATTCCTGGTCCCCGGCCGCGCGCGGACCTCACGCTTGCGACGCGCTACGACGAGGAAGCGCCGCCGAGCCGCTTCATCGCCCTCACGTACCGGCAGCATCAGAGCGACGGGCTCCGCGCCATCGCTGTCATTCCTCCAGCGGTCGATATGTCGCTCGTCCCGGCTGACCGTGACCAAGGCGACCACCTCGCCTTCAGCTTCGATGGCCGGGACGAATATGCGCTCGGTGCGGCCATCGCCGTAGCCACCCGACAGGAGCGCCCGCTCGCGGTCGTGTTGGGTCTGGAAGCGCAGTTGAGCGAAAGCTGTGGCGCCGCGATCCGCATCGGCGAACAGGGCGGGTGGCTCCGCCTCGAGCGTCTGGGTCCGTCTTCGTTCCCCTTTGCCATCTGGTCGGCGGCCGCCTACCTCTCCTTCGGACGCCGCGGCTTCGATATGGCGGCGGTCACGGCGCTCGCCTGCGGCACGCCTGTGATCGCCTTCGAAGGTACGCCCGTCGCCGAGCTCGTCGTCCACGGTGAGTCGGGCTGGGTGTGCCCCAACGCGCAATCCGCAGCGCAAAGCCTCGAGCATCTCGACCTGCTCTCACCCTCGCTCGCCCGGGCGCGGGCGCGGGTCATCTTCGATCCCGAGGCGGCGGCGTTCCGCCACGCCCAGCTCTACCGGCAGCTTCTCCGGCGCGAACCCCGGCGGCCTCCCCGAGGTGACGCCGCGCCCGGCTCGGACATCCTTCGAGACGAGGGTGCCGGGCCGCGCCAGCGCGCCGGCTGACGCGCACGCCGCCGTTCCCGGACGTGGCTGCCTCCGGTACCATGCCTCCGCAACGCCGGAGGTACCGCATGGAGGTCGGACTACATATTCCCCAGGTGGGACCCTTCGCCCGCCGAGAGGTCGTCGAGCGCTTCGCCCGCGCCGCGGAGGACGCCGGCTTCGACGGGCTCTGGGTTTTCGACCACGTCGTCATCCGCAAGGAGCAGGGCTCGGCCTACCCGTATTCGCCCGACGGCCGGCTCGGCTTTCGCCCGACGCTCGACTTCCTCGAGCCGCTCACGCTCCTCGCCTTCGTCGCCGCCGTCACCAGCCGCATCCGGCTCGGCACGAGCGTCCTCGTGCTGCCCATGCGCCATCCCGTCCTCCACGCGAAGATCCTCGCCACCATCGACCACCTCAGCGGCGGCCGCCTCATCCTCGGTGGCGGCGTCGGCTGGTGGAAGGAGGAGTTCGAGGTGCTCGGCGTCCCCTTCGAACGCCGCGGCAAGCGAACCGAAGAGTGGCTGCAGCTCGTTCGCGCCCTGTGGACCGAAGAATGGGTGCAGTTCCGCGGCGAGTTCTACGAGTGCGTCGATTGGACGTGCAACCCGAAGCCCGTGAGAGGCTCGATCCCCATCTGGCTCGGAGGCGAAAGCGAAGGCCAGCTCCGCCGCGTCGGGCGGTACGGGGACGGCTGGCTGGCCACGGCGAAGAGCCTGCCCGACCTCGAGGCGCGCTTCGCCCTCGCCCGGGAGGCCGCCCGGCAGCACGGCCGCGACCCCGACGCCCTCGCCCTCGCCCTCGAAGGCGCGGGCGTCATCGGGCCGGGGTCGATGGAGGCCACGGCCGAACAGCTCGAGTCGCTGGCCCGCCGGGGTGTCGGCCACGCGATCTGCCTCCTCGACCCCCGGGCGTACCCCCAGGCGGAGGAGGTCATTGCCCGCTTCGGCCGCGACTACCTGCCGCGGCTCCATGCCGCCGCGCCGTCCCGCTCCTAGAGCGCATCCGAAGGGGCAGCCCCGGCCAGTGCGTCAAGCGCCGGCCACTGCCGCGCATCCAGCTTCATCAGCGCCGCGTACTTCCGCGCCAGCTCCAGCTCCCGCGGGTCGCGCGTGCGCCGGTACCGGTTGAACGCGTCGAGCATCTTGTCCGCGATGATGCGCATGTCCATGCCCATCACGTACCGGGCGCTCATTTCGTTGAGGGCATCGACGTAGACATCGAAATACCGTGCCAGGCGCAGCAGCGTTTCCCGAAGCTGTGCCCACTCGGCCAGTTCATGGCTCGCGGCCAGTTCGTAGTACCGCCTTCCCATCGTCGTGAAGTACGACCGGTCTACGAAGGCGGCACCGCCGAGCCAGCCGCCACGGCGGCGCCGGCCGATGCTCGCGGGGAAGATGCCGGCGATGAAGAGCGCGTTGTCGCCGTACTTCCGATACGCCTCGAACAGGTTCTGGAAGGCCCCTGACGGATGGGCCGTCTCCTCCATGAGGTCCGAAAGGTAGGCCATGAACCCGCGGTTCTTGCCGCCGAGCAGAAGCTCGCTCGCTCGCAAGTACCGCTCCAGCATGCGGCCGAGGTACTCGAGCGTGGCGTAATCCCGGCTCCGGCGCTTCACGTACAGCACCTTGATGAGGAACAGGTCGAGGATGTCCCCGAGCCGGAGGGTAATCAGTGTGTCGATGTCGTCGTAGAAGGCCGAAATCAGTTCGTCGACGCGGCGCTCGAAGCTCCAGGTGGCCACGTTCTCGCCGTCGTTGGCGCGGATCGTCTCCCGGAGTTCGGCCACGCCGGCGGCGATCCGTTCGCTCTGAGGCATCGCATCCGCCCTCGGTCTGGACTCCCTCCCTTCTATTATCGGCGCGCCGCTGGGTTGTCACTCGCCCTCGGCCAGCCGCGCGGTGGCGGCGAAGATGTCGCCGAGGATTTTCAGCCGCTCCTCATGCCCGACGAACTCCGGCCGGTACTGCTCCATGATGCGGTACGGATGCAGGCGCACTGCCGCCAGCCGGTCGCCAACGATAAAGGCCTCCAGCAGAACACCTTGTTGGTGCTCGATGGTGTGGAGCTGGTCGAAGATGAAGTTCCCCAACGCGTAGGCGATGAACCCGTTGCCGCGCGGCTCGATGGCCTGCACCCAGTGCGCCTGGTTTCCCATCACCAGGTCGGCACCGGCGTCGATGGCCGCCCGGGCCGCCTTGATGCTGCGGGGGCTGGGGTCGTGCGTGTCCTCCGTCCCCGATTGGCGGAGGACGACCACGATATCCGCCTGGGCTTTCGCCGCCGCCACTTGCGCTTGGAGCCGGGTGACGCCGAGCAGCTCCGCCGGGGCGTAGAAGGCCGGATACCCGAGTTCGCGTTCCTCCTCGTACGAGTCGTCCATTGGGGCCGTGCCCGGCGAGTCGGCGCCGGCGGCGTTCTCGTTGGGCGGGCCGGCGGCGATGTCGTCGAAGCCGAGGACCGCGATTCGCGTGCCGCGGACGTCGAACATCGCTGGCGCCAACGCTTCGGCCAGATTCCGCCCCCCGCCGACCGTCCGGATTCCCGCCGCCTGCGCCAGCTCGATTGTCCGCAGGAAGGCCTGCGCGCCGCATGCGCCGGCGGTGCCGCAGTCGAAGGTGTGGTTCGTGGCCACTGTGAGGACGTCGAAGCCGGCCGCCTGCAATGCCTGGAGTGTTTCCGGCGGCGCCGTGAGGTTCGTGGTGGCGACGCAGCGGAAGGGCTCGGCGAAGTCCTGAATGCTGGTGTCGAGCGAGCCGATGGTCAGGTCGGCCCCGGCGAGGAAGGCCCCGAGCGGCGTGGCCAGCGGTGCGCGCCAGTCGCCGACGGCTTCGATACGCGCCAGCGTGCACCGCGTTTGGAGGATGTCCCCGGTCGCGACGACCCGAACGGCCTCTGGCGGCTGCGCGGCGATGGCCTCTGCGGCTGCGCTGGCCCACCGCTCGCCTCGTCTCGTGCGGGGGACGGCGCGCCACCGCTCCGCGAACGGCCAGGCGGCTCCGAAGTCCCACACGTCGCGCCCATCGACCTGGAGAACGGTTGCTGACGGCCGGAGCTCTTCGACGGGGACGAGCGCCCATCGGCCCGAGCCCGGTGCCAGGGCGGCGAACAGCGCCTTGTAATCGTCGAACAGCTCCGGCTCGCCGCCGAGCCAGGCGGTGATGGCCGCCGCATCGCCCGCCACTGCCGCGAGCCGGGTCGCTCCGGGGAGCCCGCCCGCATCCGACCAGTCGGCGATCCGCCCGGCGGCTAATGCCTTGAGCTGGTCGAGCGAGAGGCCCTGCACCCCGGTTCCCCATGCTGCGACGGGCACGAACCACCGCGCGATGACCCCATCGGGGCCGGGAGACCGCACGAACTCCAGGTCGGCAGGCTCCCCTGGCGCTGCGGCGACGAAGCGCTCCGGCAGGCGCCGTCGAAGGGCAGCCGGGAGCTCGCCTGCGTAACGGAGCGGTCCCGCCTCGGCGGCAGACGACGGTGCGGGCGTCGTGGTTGGCCCTGCCGGACCTGACGACCCGCCGATGGCGGCCGCGAGGTACGCGGCGGCGACGACGTTCGCCAGTACGGCCGCGACAAAGAGGAGCCGCCACGCCGGGGAGCCCCCGCCACGAGCGTGACTCACGGGGTCATCCTTTGGCCGTGCGATGCGGGCGTCAACACCGGGTCCCGCTCTGCTACAGTCAGGAGGCCATGCCCCATCCCTTCCGCGCACTGGCCCGGCGCGTCTTTTACGGCTGGGTTGTCGTCGGTGCGGCGTTTCTCTGCATGTTCGTCTCCTTCGGTGTCGCCTACTCCTTCGGCAGCTACTTCGAAGCGCTGCGCGACGAGTTCGGGGCGAGCCGGGGGCGGTGTCCTTGGTGTTCGCGCTGACCGGCCTTCTCTACTTCGGGCTCGGGGCGGCGACCGGCCCGCTCGCCGATCGCTACGGTCCGCGGGCGCTCTGCATGGCCGGAGCCGCCGCGTTCCTCGGCGGCTTGGTCATCGCGAGCCGCGCGGAAGCGGTGTGGCAGGTCTACCTCTCCTACAGCCTGTTCGTTGGGAGCGGGGTTGCCGCCTGCTACGTCCCCTCCGTTGCCGCGGTCGAGCGATGGTTCGTACGGCGGCGCGCCCTCGCCTCCGGGATCGCCGTCTCGGGTATCGGGTTCGGCACGATCGTGGCGCCGCCCGTCTCGAGCGCGCTCATCGACGCTTGGGGGTGGCGCACGGCGATGGTGCTCACCGGCATTGGCGCCGGGGCGTTAGGCGGCGCCGCCGCTTGGGCGCTCGAACGCTCGCCGGCCGAACTCGGCCTCCGCCCCGACGGTGGGGAGGCCCCGCCGGACCGGCCCTTCGGTGACCGAGGGCCCTTGCCGGACCTCCCCGGGCTCGCCGTCGGCGAGGCCGTGCGGACGAAGGCGTTCGCCTGGCTGTATGCCGCAGGCGTTTTGGCCACGGCGCCCGTGTGCCTCGCCCTCGGCCATATCGTCCCCTACGGGCAGGACGAAGGGCTCTCTCTCGCCGAGGCGTCGTTGGGGCTCACGGGGATCGGAGTCGGCTCGATGGTCGGCCGCCTCCTTCTCTCCCCTTTCGGCGACCGCCTCGGGCGGCGAACCTCCTACGGAGCGAGCATCGTCGGAATGGCTCCGCTCACGTACGCCTGGTTTGCGATGCCCTTGTCCTCCGTGCCTTCGCTCGTCCTCTGGGGGGCGCTTTTCGGCTCCGCCTACGGCGCGTTCGTGGCCCTCAGCCCCACGCTCATGGCGGACTACTTCGGAACACGTGCGGTGAGCGGCATCATCGGCGTCTTCTACACGGCCGCCGGAGTCGGGGCGCTCGCTGGACCCTGGCTGGGAGGCATCCATCTACGATGCTGCCGATTCCTACCGTCCGGCGATCTTGGCCGCTGCCCTTTCGGCGACGCTCGGCGCGCTGGCGGTATGGCGCTCGCCCGCCCCGGCGGCTCTCAGGGGAGGGGGAACCCCACGCCCCCGCACCGGTTCGGCCGCCGAGTCGCCTCAGGCCGAGAGGGGCTGATACCAGCGGTTCGGGGTTCCGGAGGCGCTCTCGATGAAGGCGAAGGCGCGTTCCAGCACCCGTTCGATCCCGCCCGTCATCGCTTCGTACCGCTCCAGGTCGGCGGGCAGTGGCGGCGGCTCGAGCCCTTCGGTCTCGTAGCCGCAGTAGAGCCCGTAGTGGAGGACGAGCCGGTTCGCTTGGGCCACGGCTCCCGCGAGCCCGTCCTGCTCGGGAGTGAGGGCTTCGTCGTGGTGGCGTGCAAGGGCCTCGAGCAGGTGCCCGGGGAACTTCCACTTCCGTCCCAGCGCCTCGCCGAACTCCTGGTGGTCGAATCCGAGAACCTCAACTTCAGCGGCGGAGAGAGGGATGTGCGCATCGCGCGCCAGCTCGACCGCCTCGCGCATGCCTTCTGGCTCGAGGACGCAGAAGCCCAGGCGGCCGATGTCGTGAAGGATTCCCGCCGTGAACGCGTCTTCGGGTCTGGCCGCGCGGGTGCGTTTCGCGATCGCCTCCGCTGCGACCGCGACGGCCACGCTGTGGCCCCAGAAGAGGTCGAGGTCGAACACCGAAGCCAGCCGTGCCGGGAGGCGGAAGGTGCTCATGATGCTCATGCCCAGCGCCACCTGCCGGACCTGGCGGAAGCCAAGGACGACGACGGCCTCGCGCACCGTACTGACTCGCCGGGCGAATCCGTAGAAGGCGGAGTTGCTGATGCGAATGAGCTTCGCCGTGAGCGCCTGGTCGGTGCTCAGTACGTGGGCAAGGTCGATGGCGCTCGTCCGCTGGTCCTCGGCGATGGCGAGCACCTTGGCAGCGACCGCCGGGAGAGGAGGCAGTTCCTCCAGCCGATCCAACAGCGCGGAGATGTCCTTCCCCATCGCCGTAATCTTCGGCGCGCAGGCGGGACCGGATACCGGGCTCGGGGCAGCGTCCCTCACCGTTCACCCTCGCGTTCCGGGATGGGAACCGGCTGACTGACAACCGCCTCGAATTCCGCTACGGTAGCCGTGAAGGTGGCAATTGCGCGCCGGGAGGGCAGGCGATGACGCTCTACCGCTACTCCATGTGGGACGGCACCCAGGACGTTCCGGAGCTGGGCGCTGACGACATCCTCGACAACATCACCGACGACCTCATGAACTTCGGGGACCTCCAGCACGCCCTCCGCAACCTCATGCAGCGGGGCGTGCGTACTCCGATGGGCGACCGCACCCAGGGGCTTCGGGACCTCCTGCAGCGTCTCCGCCAGCAGCGTCGCCAACAGCTGGACCGGTTCGATTTGACGTCCATCTTCGACGACATCCGCCGGAAGCTCGACGAAATCCTCCAGATGGAACGCGCCACCATCGACCGGCGGCTCCAGGAGGTCTCGGGACAGCCCCCAGCAGATGCCTCCGCGAGGTCGCAGGAGGGCGAACCGAGCGGTGGAGAGCCTCGTTCGGAACAAGGAGGCAGGCAGCAGGCATCCCAGGGCGCCGAAGATGGTCAGCAGGGCTCTCAGAGCGGCCGGCAGCAGCCCCCGCCCGAATTCGCGGAGATGCTCCGCTCCATCGCCCAGCGGAAGCGAGAGTTTCTCGACAATCTGCCGCCCGATGTCGCTGGGCAGGTGCGCGAGCTCCAGAAATACGAATTCATGGACCCCGAGGCGCAGGCGCGCTTCAACGAACTGCTCGAATCGCTCCGCAAGGCGATGCTGGAGACCTTCTTCAAAGACATTTACCAGCAGATCGCCAACATGACTCCGGAAGAGCTGGCGAGATTGAAGCAGATGGTGAAGGACCTGAACCAGATGCTTCGCGACCGGCTGGAAGGGAAGCAGCCCGACTTCGAGCAGTTCATGCAGCGGTACGGCGACCTGTTCGGCGACAACCCTCCGCGGTCGCTCGAAGAGATGGTC
>DAOUCS010000074.1:0-14847 GCA_034431815.1 Dehalococcoidia bacterium | reverse complement strand
AACGACCTCGCGGCCCTTGCCGCCATGCAGCGGGCAGAACGCTTCCGCTTCGACCCGGGGCGGCTAGCGGACGTGCGCATCCCCGTGATGGTGCTGGTGGGGCGCGAGGATGCCCTCGCCGGGACGGCGGACCGCCTCGCCGCCCGCATTCCCGGTGCCCGCCTCCGCACAGTGCCCGGCGATCACCTCACGGCCGTCAACGCCGACTTCATCCGCGAAGTCCTCGCCTTCCTCGACGAGGTTTCCCCGACCGCCCCGGCGTGACTCCCGCTTGCGCCAAGAGGCGTATCCTCCGTAAGCTGCTAACGAACCATTAGTAGCAAGGAGGAGATGCCCCCGATGTGGAAGTTCGACAAGGCGCACACGAACGCCGCCTTCGCGGTGAAGCACATGCTCGTGACCACCGTCCGCGGCCGCTTCACGAACGTCGACGCCGAGGTGGAGATCGACGAGAACGACCTCACGAAGTCGCGGGCCACGGTGACCATCGACGTCGCCTCCATCGATACCGGGGAACCGCAGCGGGACGCCCATCTCCGCTCGGCCGACTTCTTCGATGCGGAGAAGTACCCGAAGATGACGTTCGTCACGCGGAGCATCGAGAAGGTCGGCGAGGGGAAGTATCGGATTACCGGCGACCTCACCATCAAGGACGTCACGAAGCCCGTGACCTTCGACGCCGAGGTGGCAGGGCCGGCAAAGAACCCCTGGGGGATGGAAGTCATCGGCATTGCCGCCGAGGCGAAGGTGAACCGGAAGGATTGGGGGCTAACCTGGAACGCGCCCCTGGAGTTCGGCGGCTGGCTCATCGGCGACGAGGTGCGGCTGAGCTTCGACGCCGAACTCGTGAAGCAGCCGGCGGAGGCCACGGCCGGGAACTGAGGCCTCGCTCCCTCCGGTTGGAAGGCATGAGGCGGGCCCCCGGAATCCGGGGGCCCGCTTCATGCTGCGGTCGAGGGCTCCGCCGACGCCGGTCCAGAACCGAGGCGTCGCGGTCGCGTCAGCGGCAAGCCGGTTGCTCGCTAGCCTTCCGATTCTCCTCCGGCGCGCTTGCGGGCGATGTACTGTTCGACATCGAGGAGGCGGTCCGGGCCGGCACGGCGGACCACGCCGAGGAGCTCATCCATCGTCTTCACTTCCTCGACCTGCTCCTCGACGAACCAGCGGAGGAATTCCTCTGTGCTGTGGTCGCGCTCCTCGCGGGCGAGGTCCACGAGCCGGTGAATCTGCCGAGTCACTTCAAGCTCCCAGTCGAGCGCCTGCTGCACGGCCGCTTCCGCCGAGGCGAACGTCGCCGGCGGCGCCGGAACGGTAGGCACGCGGACGTGGCCGCCGGCATCGAGGATGTAGCGGAAGAACTTGATCGCGTGCTCCCGCTCTTCGTCGGATTGGTGGGCGAAGAACTCCGAGAGCTCCGGGAGCGATTCGCGGTCGAAGTAGCCGGCGATGTTGAGGTACTGATTCGAGGCCGCCAGCTCGCGGCCGAGGTGTTCGTTCAGCTCCTTCTCCATCCGTTCGCTGATGAGCACGGACGACCCCCTCTCTGCGGTCGCGGCGGCCTCATGCTCGCCGCCGCTCCACCTATCGTAACCCCGGCCTCTCGGCGCCGTCACCGCTCGGGAAGCGGGGGCAAGAACCGGAAGGTTCCGCCCCCGCGATGTTTCTTAGCCGAGCGCCCGTCTACTGCTCGACCGGTGTGTCGGTCCGGTTCCCCCACTCAGCCCACGAGCCGTCGTAGAGCCGGTTCCCCTGGCCGTAGCCGATGAGCTTCAGGGTGAAGAGCGCATGAGCTGCCCTGACGCCCGTCTGGCAGTAGGTCACGATAGTGGCGTCCTTCGCGATGCCCGCCCGTTCGACCAAGGCGCGCAATTCGTCCGCCGGCTTCCACACCTTGGGGTCGCCCTCCGTGAGGAAGAGCGTCCAATCAAGGTTGACGGCGGTAGGGATATGACCGCCGCGGGCGGCGCGAACATCGGCGCCCACGTACTCGGCTTGCGACCGGGCGTCGAGCAGTACGACATTGTCGTCATCTCCTGCCGCGAAGGACCTCACCTCCTCGATGCTACAGATGAGATTGGGGTCCGGACGGGGCGTAAAGACGGCCGGCTGGACGGTCGGCACCTCGGTCGTGATGGGCCGACCCTCCCTCTCCCACTTCGCCCAGCCTCCGTTGACGACGCGGACGCGCTCGTGGCCGTAGTAGTTCAGCACCCACCAAAGGCGCGTCGCCCAGAGCCCGGTGCCCTCGTCGTAGACGATGACCTCCGTATCCGGTCCGACACCGAGCTCCCCCATCTTCTCGGCGAAGAGCGCCTCGCGCACCACGTACAGCTTCTGCTCCGGGTCCTTTAACAGCGTCCGGTCGTACCAAACGGCCCCGGGGATGTGTCCCGCCTCGTACGCCTGACGCTCGCGAATGTCGATGATGCGGATGTCGCTCCGGCCGAGCTGGCCAGCGAGCCAGTCCGTCTCGGCGAGCAGCTCCGGATGGGCGTACCCCTCGGGTTCGGCTACGGCGGTTTGCGGTTCGCCGGACGGAGCGGCCGGCGAAGGTGCCTCACCATCGTCCCCGCCGCAAGCCGCCAGGGCGAACGACAGAGCAGCCAGGAGCACGACGATGGCGGCTAACGATCGCTTCGCCTTCGAAAGCGCCGATGCAGACACGGCCATCCTCCTTCGGGTCAGCTTGCAGTGAGCTCCGCAGCGCGCCGGGAGATCTCCTCCAGCGCCTTGCGCGTGTCGATGGGCGCCTCGGCCTTGACGAGCCGAATTCGCCAGAGGCCCTTGCCGACGACTTCGATGGTCGATCGGAAGCCGAGCTTCGCACCCTCCCAGGGTACGGTGGAGAGGGCAGGGGCATGGTCGGTAAGGACTTCGAGGCTCTCACCGGGAGGAAGCTTCAGTAGTGCCTGGCGTGCCTTCATGGCGGGGTAGGGACACATCTCCCCGCGGACGTCGAGTTCCACCATCTCGATACACCTCCTTCTTCGGTGCTCCTTCGGGCCCGGCTAGGGCAGGCGTTTGATGAGGGCTACGCCGACGGCCGCTCCGAGGAGCAGGCCCGCGCCGAACACCCAGCCGGCGACCGCCAGCGACGGGACGGAGGAGAAGAATGCCCCGATGGTGCAGCCGATGGCGATCACCGAGGCGTACCCCATGAGGAGCCCGCCGACCGCAGCCTGCGCGAATCGCGAAGGGTTACGGGGCCACCGCAAGCGGAACTCGCCGGAAAGCCAGGAGGCGCCGAAGGCGCCCATGACGAGACCCAACACGGTGGCGCCGCGAACGGTCATCCAGCCGCCGGACCCCGGCGTGCAGCCTGCGAGCAAATCGGACCCCTTCAGCGGGAGAGCGGACTGACCGAACCAACCGGCGACGTTGTCAGCCCAAAGGGAGAGACCGCCGGTCACGCCGAGCGGGACCTGGTAGGCCAGGGCGATGACCGAGACCACGGCGAGGGCGATGGCTCCCGTGCGGTAGCTCCAGCCCTGGGGCGACGCGACGGCTTGCCAGGCGCGCTCCAGGTGCTCGCGGACGCCCGTGGGTGGGAGCGCTGGGGGCGGAGGCAGCTCGGGCATGCGCGGCGAACGCGACTCCCACCAGAGGACTGCCAGATAGGCAAGCCCGAGTCCGGCCAGGACGACGAGGACCGAGGGGACGAATCCGAGCTCGGCGGGGAGCCAGAGCGCGCTGCGTTCACGGATGTCGTTGTCGTACCACCATGCCCACGTATGGTTGGCGAGCTCGAGGCCGGCGAGTATGCCGCCCATCGCCACCCAGGAAGCGAGGTACCCCTCGCCCATACGCCACAGAGAGCCGGAGACGCAGCCGCCGGCGAGCACCATCCCCACCCCGAAGGCGACCCCACCGACGATGGTGGCGATGCCCACGGGCTGGATATGGGGCCCGTTCGGGTTCACGCCGAAGGATGGGTCGGGAACGAGGCGCGCCTCGAGGGCGGCGAAGCCGACCGTCGCGACCGCCAGTCCAGTGAGGATTGCCCTCAGGAGACGCCCGTCGCCGAGGAGAATCAGGTCGCGGAAGGCGCCCGCGAAGCAGAGCCGGCTGCGCTGGAGGATGACGCCGAACGCGATTCCGATGAGCCAGTAGACGCCGAACGCGAAGGACTCCGCGTCGAGGAGGGCCCAGGCGACGGCCACTCCGGTGCCCCACAGCAGCGCGCGGACGGCAGCTGCGGGGATGGCGGGGCGCTTCAGGGCCTCGGCGACGGTTGCCACGAGCTAAAGTTTACGAAGTCGCGCGACAATCTCGCCAGCGCGAACGGCACTGGCGCGGCTGGAGGGATTCGAACCCCCGCCACCTGGTTCCGAAGACCAGTGCTCTGTCCGCTGAGCTACAGCCGCGCCCCTCAGTCAGTATACCGACCCTCAGCCTAGCGCCCCCTCGGCAGCGAAGGTTGCGATTTCGTCTTCGGTGAGGCCGGCCTCGCGCAGCACCTCCGCCGTGTGGGCCCCCGGCTCCGGACTCGGCCCGCGCACCCCGACGTCCGCTCCCCAAAGGCGGAACGGGACGCCCACGGTGCGGAAGACGCCGGCCGGGTGTTCGACTTCCGGGAAAGCGCCAAGCGCCTCGAGGCTCGGGTCCCCGATGACGTCCGGCAGCTCTACCATGGGCGCCCAGATCAAACCGTGCCGGTCGAGCCGGTCCGCCCACTCCGCCAGCGTCCGGCGGCGGAATTCGGCCTCGATCATCGCCGCCAGTTCGCGGCCGTGCTCCTGGCGCCGCTTCATGGTCGCGTAGCGGGGGTCGGCGGCCCATTCCGGGCGGTCGAGCGCCGCGCAGAGCTTCGGCCAGTACGGGTCGGGCGTCATGTGGACGAGCATGATCCAGCGGCCGTCGGCGGTCGGATACGTGTTGAAGAGCGGGTTGGCAGGAGCCGTTCGGTCGAAGCGCGAGGGTTGTTGGCCGTCGATGAGCGTCCGCGCGACGTCGCTCGCGATGGTGTAGACACCCGTCTGCTGCAGCGATACCTCCACGACCGTCCCGCGACCGGTGCGGTCGCGAAGGCGCAAGGCGGCCAGGATGGCCGCCAGGGCGTTCATGGCGGTGGTGTGATCCCCCTGAGCGATGCGCGAGATGACGGGCGGGCCCTCGCGATGGCCGATGAGCCCCATGATTCCCGCCCGCGCCCAGAAGGCGGCGAAGTCGAATCCCGGCCGGCCGGCCTCCGGGCCACTCAGTCCGTAACCGGTGATCGAGCACACCACGAGCCGTGGATACGCAGCGAGGAGCTCCGCCGGCGCAAGTCCGTAGCGCTCCAGTCGCGGGCCGAGGAGGTTCGTCAGGAAGACGTCCGCGCCCGCCAACAATCGACGGAGAAGCTGCTGGCCGGCGGGCGCGCGGAGGTCGATCGTGACGGAGCGTTTGCCGCGGTTCTCCAGCTCGAAGAGGAAGTTCACTCTGTACGTCCCCTGGGCGTCGACAGGCACGACGCCGCGCATCACCTCGCCACCCGGAGGCTCCACCTTGATGACGTCCGCCCCGAGGTCGCGGAGGAGAGCGCCGACGGCCGGGGCGGCAACGTAGTTCGCCGCTTCGATGACGCGGATCCCTTCGAGCGGTGCGGGAGCTTGGGATTCGGGGGACATCGCGGCTCATGGTACGGGGGCGGCTGCCGCAGGCTCCAGGGCGCCGTACGATGGCCGCGTGAGCGTCATCGACCGCCGGCGGGCGGGCATCCTCCTCCACATCACCTCGCTCCCCGGTCCGTGGGGAACCGGCGACCTCGGGTCCGAGGCCGAACGCTTCCTCGAGCTCCTCGCCGCCGCCGGCGCGACCCTCTGGCAGATGCTCCCGGTCGGGCCTCCCGGCTTCGCCGACTCGCCCTACCAGGCACGTTCGTCGTTCGCCGGCAATCCGCTCTTCGTGCCGCTGGAGCTCCTCGCCGAACGTGGCCTCCTCCATCGGGAGGAGCTGCCCGAGCCCTTTGCGAACGATGGGTATGCCGACTTCGCGGCAGCGGCGCGGGCGCGCTTCGTGGCGCTGCGGCGGGCGTTCGAACGGTGGCAGCCCGACGAGGGCTTCGCGGCCTTCCGGGCCGCGACAGCGGGGTGGTTGCCGGAGTACGCCCTCTTCGCCGCGCTCCACGATGCCTTCGGTCGGCCATGGTGGGAGTGGCCCCTAGAGCTCGTGCGGCGCGAGCCCGCAGCGCTAGCCGAAGCCCGCCGGAAGTTCGCCACCGAGATCGGCTTCCACGAAGCGGTGCAGTGGTGGTTCTGGCACCGATGGGACTACCTCCGGCAGGCGGCTCGACACCTCGGCGTCCTCCTCATCGGCGACGTCCCTTTCTACCCCGCGCTCGACAGCGCCGACGTGTGGGCCCACCAGGAGCTGTTCTGCCTCGACGAACGCGGCCGGCCGACGGAGGTCGCCGGGGTGCCTCCTGACGCCTTCTCGGCAACCGGTCAGCGTTGGGGGAATCCCGTCTACCGCTGGGAGTCGCACCGCAGCCAGGGGTTCGGATGGTGGATCGAGCGGCTCGCGTGGAGCGCGCGGGCCTTCGACGCGGTCCGCATCGACCACTTCCGCGGCTTCGCGGCGGCATGGCACATCCCAGCGTCGGCTCCTAACGCCATCGAGGGGCGCTGGGTGCCGGGGCCTGGACTGGCGCTCTTCGACCGGGTCAGGGAAGCGCTTGGCGGCTTGCCGTTCATCCTCGAGGACCTGGGGCTCATCACCGAGGACGTGCATGCCCTGCGGCGTGCGACCGGCTGCCCAGGAATGGCCGTCCTCCAGTTCGCCTTCGATGGAGGCCCTGAGAATCCCTACCTGCCGCACAACCTCGAACGGAACACCGTTGTCTACCCAGGCACGCACGACAACGACACGGCGGTCGGGTGGTGGGGGACCCTCGATACCGGGGCGAAGGACCGCGTGAGGCGGTACGTCGGCTGCGAGATTCGGGACCCGGCCGAAGCGCTCGCCCGTCTGGCCATCAGCTCGGTGGCGGGATGGGCCGTCATCCCCATGCAGGACCTGCTGCGGCTGGGGAGCGACGCGCGAATGAATACGCCTGCCCGGCTCGAAGGGAACTGGCGCTGGAGAGCGAGGAGTGAGCAGATGGAGAGCGGCTGGGAGAAGTGGTTCCGAGAGCTGGCCGAACTCTTCGCCCGGGTCCCGGAGGGCCGTCGCGCGCCCGGCTGACGTATCCTTCGGCCATGGAACCGACGTTCGCCGCCGCCTACCGCATCGCCCGCGGGCTCCTCGAGGAGTTCGCGGAGACCGTGCGCTCGTTGCCGGCCGAGGCGCTGGACTGGCGCCCGGCGCCGGGCGCGAGCTCCGTGGCCCAGCTAGCTGCCCACGTCGCCAGTTCGACGCCGTTCTGGTTCGCCGCCGCCGTCGGCGAACGGCGAGACATAGTCGGCTATCGTCGCGGCGAACGGGAACGCGCCTTCGAAACGGCTGGCGTGGCTGCGGACGAGCTCTCGGAGAGGCTTCGCGCCGCCATCCAGGAGCTGGAGCGCTTGGCTGCGCAGGGTCAACCGCACTACCTCAGCCACGTCATCGAGTGGGCCGACGACGACGGCACGGCGCCGGCGCTGACGGGCGCCGAGGCGCTCTTCCGGGCGGTGTCGCACCTCCGGGAGCACCTGGGGCACGCCCAGCTCACGCGAGACGTTTGGAACGCAGGGGCCGCGGGGGCATGACCTCGCCGTGGATGAAGCGGGCGCTGGACGCGGCGGCGGCGGCCAGGGGGTTCACCAGTCCCAACCCGTGGGTCGGCGCGGTCCTCGTGCGCGACGGGAAGCTCCTGGCCGTCGGGGCAACGGCGCCCCCTGGGGGTCCGCATGCCGAAGCGGCGGCGCTCGCCCTGGCGCCCGGTGAAGGGGCCGACTTGTACATCACTTTGGAGCCGTGCGTGCCCTTTCCGGGAAAGCGAACCCCCTCCTGTGCGGAGCGCATCGCGGCATCGGGTGTCCGCCGCGTGGTGGTGGCCATGCCAGACCCTGACCCCCACGTAGCCGGGAGGGGAATTGCGGCCCTGCGGCAGGCGGGGGTCGCGGTCGAGGTGGGAGACGGCCAGGCGGAAGCGGTGGAGCTGCTGCGGCCGTACATCAAGCATCGGCAGACGGGTATGCCGTACGTCATCCTCAAGTTCGCGGCGAGCCTCGACGGTCGGATCGCGGCCGCCAGCGGGGACGCCCGGTGGATCACGGGCGACGCCGCGCGGGAGGCCGCCCATCGCCAGCGGGCGTGGGTCGACGCCGTGATGGTGGGGGCCGGAACGGTGCTGGCCGACGACCCGGAGCTGACGGCGCGCCCCGGAGGTGCGCCGTGCGAGCGACAGCCGCTCCGCATCGTCGTCGACGCCCGAGGCAACGTGCCGCCCCGAGCGAGGGTCTTCGCCGCCCCCGGCCGTGCCATAGTGGCGACGACGGCCCGCGCTTCGACCGCGTGGCGGCAGTCGCTGGAGGATGCCGGCATCGAAGTGTTCGTCTGCCCCGACGACGGTGAGGGGGAGGTCGACCTCCGCGCGCTTCTGCGAATGTTGGGCGAGCGAGGCGTGCTCTCGGTCTGGGCCGAAGGGGGCGCACGGCTGCTTGGCTCTCTCGTGAGCAGGGAGCTGGCCGATGAGCTCTGGGCGTTCGTGGCGCCGATCCTCATCGGGGAGCGAGGCGTTCCAGCCGTCGCCTGGCCCGGCGTTGCCAAGGTGAGCGAGGCGCCGCGCCTCCGAGCCGTCCGGGTCGAGCGGTTCGGCGACGACGTGCTCGTCCGGGGAGCGTTCGGCCCTTGGGAGCCGAAGCTCCCCGAGGTCTGAGTTCGGCGGCCCGCCAAGCGTGTACCATAAGGCGAAACAAACCGGGGGGCACCATGGCTCGGTACTGGGTCGTCGTGGGTGGACCGGAGATCTTCGCGAAAACTCGCGAGCTCGGCTTCACGGTTCACGGCTTCAAGAGCAGCCGGAGGGGGATGGTGCAGCGCATCCAGCCGGGGGACATGCTGGCGTTCTACATCACGGGGAAGAAGCAGTTCGCCGGAACGGCGCGGGTGACGGGGCCGATGTTCGAAGATGCCACCCCGGTGTGGCAGAGTGCCAAGAAGCCGGACGAGCGTTACCCGTACCGAGTTCCCATCGAGGCGGACATCATCCTGCCCGAAGAGGCCTGGGTGGACGCGGAGCCCCTCCATGACCGTTTCCGGTGGACGCAGCGGTGGCCTCGCGAGCACTGGACGCTGGCCTACCAGGGGAACCTGCATGAGATTCCCGAGGAGGACTTCGCGCTGCTTCGGGCAGAGCTCGCCGCTGCGCTGGCTCGCGCCGAGGCGGGACGGACCGGTTAAGGATTGTGCGAACTATCACACGCTGGTAGTATCCGCGCGAGCGATGGGCAGGAGGTGGGGAAACCCATGTTCGAGTTTCCGAAGTGCCGCAAGTGTAACGCGGGGGACTTGGTGCCGTTTTCGGACTTCGGAAGCCATGGTGCTCCGATTCAATTCAAGGCTTGGGCATGCACCAATCCCGCGTGCGGCTACAACATGAAGATCCGGAACGGGGAGCTCTTCATCGACGAGCCAATCAACGACGGGCAATACTACGCGGCTCGCGGGCGGTGAGGAGCGGGCGCGAGCCCCGCGTTTGTGATAGCATGCGCAAGTGATGACAGCCACGCCGGCGAACCGCTTCTACCGTCCCCAGCCGTTCGCAGCGGACACCTCCATCGAAGAGGAGCTGCAGCAGAACATCCTGGTGACGAGCGTCGACCAGGTGCTGAACTGGGCGCGGCGCTCCTCGCTCTGGCCGGCGATGTTCGGCCTCGCCTGCTGTGCCATGGAGATGATCGCGACGGCCACGCCGCGGTACGACATCGCGCGCTTTGGGGCGGAGATCTTCCGCGCCTCTCCGCGACAGGCTGACCTGCTCATCGTCCCCGGCACGGTGACATGGAAGATGGCGCCCGCCGTGCGGCGCATCTGGCTCCAAATGCCGGAGCCGAAGTGGGCGATCGCCATGGGTGGGTGCGCCACCATGGGCGGGCCGTTCGCCTACGCGTACAGCGTCACTCCGGGCGTGAACACGCTCATCCCCGTGGACGTCTACGTGCCCGGCTGCCCGCCGCGGCCGGAGTCGCTGCTCACTGGGCTGATGCTCCTTCAGGACAAGATCCGTCACGACACCATCGGCAAGGGGTGGAAGCGGAGGGACGTGGAGCCGCAGTTCCACCGCTATCTGCCCGAGGGCGACCCCATCCGGAAAGAGCTGGAGTCGCTCTGGCCACCCTACATCGATTACGACAAGCCTCCGACCGGCGACGCGTTCGGCGACGAGGGGAAGCGGTAGCCGGCGCGGCGCCCCGATACGCCTCCGTCGGGCGCGGGGCTTCTCCCACGCCCGCAACACATCGCGACCGAGGAGATCCGATGGCAAAGGCACGCTGGGAGGAGATCGAGGCCCTGGTGAAGCCGTACTTCGACGCCGGCTTTACCCCCGACCGGAACGACCTGGTCGAGCTCGCCTATCGGGAGAACGCAAGCGATGACATCGTCGATGCGTTCGACTCCCTCGGGGGGAAGCCCATCCCCTCCCTCGACGACCTGCGCCGCCAGCTGGAGGCGAACGGGGTCCTCGCCTGAGGGCTCCCTCTCGAGATGAAGCGAGCCTTCAGGGCCCATGGCGCCCTCCCGGTGCGCCGCGGCGCTCGGTCACGAACCGACGGATGGCCTCGTACGCGGCCCAGATCTCGCGGTCTTCGTGCAGCGGTGAACGGGGCGGCGCGATGTGGTAGCGCGCCGAAGGCGCGCACCACCTGTGGGTGGTCGTCGATGACGAAATCCGGAGGGAACGGGACGCCCAGCTCCGCCAGGCGGGCGTGGTGGTCGTAGAGCGGCTTCCAGAAGCAATCGAGGACGTACTCGTGGAGCTCGAACTGCCGCACGACCTCCCAGCGGGGACCGTACCCGCTCCAGAGATACACTTCGTGTCCTTCGGCGCGAAGTAGCCCGAACACCTCGTGCACGCCCGGCCTGAGGCGAACGTCCCAGGTGATGATCGTGTCGTCGACGTCGAAGAAGATGCGCATCGGGCGCATGGTGCCCGATGCCACCAAGCCCCTGCAACGACTGCTCAAGCGGCGAGACCTTCCCTTGTGGGGACGGGACCATACGGCCCACCATCCCCGGCCCGCACGGGCCGCTCAGTAGCCGAGCCGTTTCAGCTCTTCGTATCGGAAGGCGGGGCGCTCGAGATACTCCTTCAGGCTCATCCCGCGCTGGTCCCGCGCCGAGAGGACTGGGTCGGAGTACGGCCACTGGACGCCGATATCGGGGTCGTTCCACGCCACCGTGCCTTCGGAGGAGGGCTCGTAGTAGCCAGTGCACTTGTACTGGACCTCGGCGACATCGGTGAGGGTGGCGAAGGCGTGCCCGAACCCGACGGGAACGTAGACCTGCCGCATGTTCTCGGCCGAGAGCTCCACCGCCACCCAACGCCCGAAGGTTGGCGAACCTACCCGCAGGTCCACCGCGACGTCGAAGATCGCTCCCACCGTGCAGCGGACGAGCTTCCCCATCGGCGCCGTCATGTCCTGGTAGTGGAAGCCGCGGAGCACCTTCTTTCCCGAG
Organism: Dehalococcoidia bacterium; assembly: GCA_034431815.1. Classification (GTDB taxonomy): domain Bacteria; phylum Chloroflexota; class Dehalococcoidia; order Tepidiformales; family Tepidiformaceae; genus HRBIN29. The sequence goes on along the minus strand of DAOUCS010000074.1, from coordinate 3,267 downwards.
CGGGAGTGGTTGTCCTGGACGAACTCCCAGGGTATGCCGTGCTCGGCGAACCGCTTCTTGTGGTAGCTCTCGATGAAAAACCCGCGTTCGTCGCGGAAGTAGTCGGTATCGATGATGAGGACGCCTTCCAGTTCGGTGGGCGTGACTCGGATCTCCACGGCTACTCCTCGAGCGGCTCGAAGATATGGTGGGTCGCCTGATAGGCCGGCCGGATCGACTCGAGCAGCTCCATCCAGGTGATGTTGTAGTACTTCGGATGCCCGAAGGCTTCGGGGGGCCAATCGCCGAAGCGGGCGACGAGCTGCTCGACCGCGTCGGCCGCGGTTGTGCGGAATTCGACCCCGAGCCGACGCCGCAACTTCTCCCCCGAGCAACGGTAGTTGCGGACGATCCGCGGAAGCGGCCCGTTTTCGATGCCGACCGGGCGAGCGAGCCGTTCAAGGGCCGCCGCGACGGTCTGGGCGAGGTCCCGGATGCGGTAGTTGTCCTGGACGACGTTGAAGATCTCGCCGCGGACGAGCTCGGAGGGAGCTTCGAGGCAGGCGATGTGGGCCTCGGCCAAATCGTCGATGCCGACAAGGGGCCGCCACATGTACCCGCCGCCGTGGAGGATGAGCTTGCCGCGAACCAGGGCATCCTTGACGAAGGAGTTCACCACTAAGTCGAACCGCATCCGTTCGCTGGGGCCGAAGACGGTGGCCTGTCGGAGGATAACCGGTTCGAAGCGCTCGTCGGCGAGCTCGAGGAGGCGCTCTTCGCCGTACCGTTTGGAGGTGGCGTAGGCGCCGCGCGGCTTAATTGCGGCGGTCTCGTCGAGGACTCGGCCGTCGTCGCAGATGCCGTCGTAGAGGGAGCAGCTGCTGCCGAAGACGAACCGCCGGATGCCCGCCTCCTTCGCCAACTTGGCGAGCGTTTCGGTAGCGATGGCGTTCATCTGCCAGTTGGCGTCGGGGCTGTACTCGGCGGTGGGGTCGTTGCTGAAGCCCGCGAGGTGGTCGATGGCGTCGATGCCGTCGAGCACGCCCTCGGGCAGGCGGCGCACGTCGGCGTTCACCAGCTCGACGTTGGGATGGCCGGCGTAGTGGGGGAGCCCCCAGAACATCCGGTCGAGGACGCGAACGCGGTGGCCGCGTTCGAGGAGCTTGGGCACCAGAACACTTCCCACGTACCCGGCACCGCCAGTCACGAGAATGCGCACGCCAAAACCTCCCGGTAGGACCCGGCCGACCGGCCGGACACTGACGGGGATCGTACCCGCCCTCCGGCCCACGGGATAGGCCCAACGCTAGGCGGGAATGTAACCTTTCTCGCGAAGGTAGCGCTCGAGGCCGAGCCGCCAGTGGCGGAGCGGGGCCACCCGTTCCGAGCCGAGGACGCTGTACTTCGGCCGCACGACCGGGCCTCCGAACTCTTCGCTGGTGACGCGCCGGAAGTCGGGGCGAAGCCCGCACAGCTGGAAGATGGCCTCGGCGAAATCCGCCCAGCTGCACCCCTCAGCGGCAGCGAGGTGGACGACGCCGGTCATCCCCGATTCGACGAGCGGAAGGAGGCCCTCGGCGATCTCCGCCGTGTTCGTGGGCGCCGTGACCTGATCGGCGACGACGCGGATGGGCTGTCCCTCTCGAGCCAGCCGCAGCATCATTTCGACGAAGTTGCCGCCCTTTCCCGCGGAGCCAGCGAGACCGAACAGGCCCGAAACCCGCACGACGAGCGCGCCGGGATGGGTCTGGAGCACAAGGTCTTCGGTGGCGATCTTCGACGTGCCGTACACGTTGAGGGCGCGCCTCGCGTCCGACTCCACATAGGGCGCGCGTTTCGAGCCGTCGAAGACGTAGTCGGTGCTGAACTGGACGACAGCCGCCCGGGCCTCGCGGGCAGCGAGGGCGACGTTGCGGCCGCCCACGGCATTGACCTCGAAGGTGCGGAGGGGTTCCTGCTCGCAGACGGGGAGGTTGTGGAAGGCGGTGGTGTTGACCACCACGTCGGGACGGGCGGAAGCCACGAGCCGCCGGACCGCTTCGGCATCGGTCACGTCGGCGTCGCTGCGGACGGCAGGGATGACCTCCGCCTGTTCGGACCAGAGGCGTACGATATCGGAGCCGAGCTGCCCAGAGGCACCGAGAACGAGCACGCGCATGTGCCGATCGTACGGGGGCGGCTGGAAGGAGCCAGCGCTCCTTCGTCGCAGTGGACGCGAAGCTCCTCGAGGCCCCACGATCGTCGCATGGCCGACACCCCTGCCCTGACGGAGCGCCAACAGCGGGCGATCGCCCAGGCAGCCGCGACGAAGAACGCCCTGCTGGAGGCCCAGCAGCACTTGCAGCACGCCCTGGGATTGCCCCAAACCGGACGGGAGCAGCGGTGGGCCGACCGCGTGGCCCAGGAGCTGGAGGCAGCTCGGAGAGCGCTCGACGCCCATAAGATGGAGGTTCGCGGGCCGGGCGGGCTGTACGAGGAGCTGCGCTTCAACGCGCCCTGGCTCATTCCGCAGGTCGACCAGCTCGTGGCGCAGATGGACCGGGTCGAACGGGAGCTCGCAGACCTGGCGACGGAGGTCCGGCACGTCCAGGACGGGGACCTCCGCGGGCTGCATCACATCCGCCACGACGCCGAGCGGGCGCTTGCGATGCTTCGCGACCTCCTGGCAAGAGAGGGCGAACTGGTCTACGAGCGGTTCAACGAGCCGGCTGCGCTCGACTGAGGGAAAAGAGAACTTTACGTTCGGAACCTGGTTCGACGCCAAGCGTCCATGCGGCAGATTGTAGGGGTCGTGGAGGGACGGTAGCATAGGAGGCGGATCGTTCTTTCTTTCACGAAGTCAGGAGCCGAGTGGGTGGCCATCGTCGAGCGGGGATGGAACGCAGCGCTTAAGCGGCCCTTGGCCCGCATCCCCGGCGGGGCGTGGTTCGTGTTTGGTCTCCTCCTCGCTGTGGCAGCAACGGTCTGGTTGCAGCGACAAAGCGAGGCAGCCTCGCTCGGCTTCGTGTTCGTGTGCACGTTCGCGACGGTGCCGCCCCCGCGCTTCCCCGACGCCCTGTTCACCGTGGCGGTGGAACCCATCCCGATGTATCTGCTCGGCGCGGCGGCGTTCTGGTACGTTCGCGCGTTCCGCTGGGCGAGGGAGCGGGGGTACGGCCGGCAGTTTCCGCGGTGGCGGTTAGCGGCCTTCCTGGGGGGCACAGCGCTAGTGCTCCTCTCGGTCTTCGGACCAGCGGCGGCCTACGACCACACCTTCCTCTCCGTTCACATGGTGCAGCATTTCCTGCT
>DAOUCS010000073.1:0-19744 GCA_034431815.1 Dehalococcoidia bacterium | reverse complement strand
GTCTGCCTGAAGACCGTCGTCGTGGCGATCGTGCTCCGCGTGGCCCGCGTTGGTGTCCATGGAATGCCTCCTTCGAACTCTCGTGCGTTACACTCCCACGGGCAGATGAGAAGAGCATGAGGTTCCGTCGGTGCGGCTTGTCCCCATGGTCCGACTGGGTAGGATGGTGCCGCGGTGGCGACGATCCGTGTCCAGCTGCTCAGGTCCGGCGCGAGGCTGCCGGTTCGTGCCACCGAGGGGAGCAGCGGATTCGACCTCTTCGCGTGCACGGGTGGCGCCGAGCTCGAGATCACGCAGGTACCCGTGCTGGTGCCGACGGGCATCGCCATCGAGGCGCCGCCGGGATTCGACGTGCAAGTGCGTCCTCGCAGCGGCCTCGCCCGACAGGGAGTCATCGCTGCCATCGGCACCATCGATTCCGACTACCGGGGCGAGATCCTCGTGACGCTATACACGACGTCGCCCGATATCCGCTACACCGTTCGCGACGGAGACCGCATCGCCCAGCTCGTGGTCACGCGGCTGGCCGACGTCAGCTTCGAAGTGGCAGACCAGCTGGCGGCAACCGCCCGCGGCACCGGCGGGCACGGGAGCACCGGCCGGTGATCTACCTCTACATCGTGGCGGGGGCAGTGCTCGGCGCCCCGGCGCGGTACTACCTCCAGGGCAAAGTGCAGGACCTCTCCGGCCCCGGGTTTCCTTGGGGAACGCTCGCCGTGAACCTCAGCGGATGCCTCGCTATCGGCTTCCTCGCCACGCTCGCCTTCGAACGGGAGCTGCTCTCCCGCGAAGCGCGCGCCTTCCTGATGGTCGGGTTTCTAGGGAGCTACACCACGTTCAGCACCTTCGGCTGGGAAACCTTCGAGCTGGCGAGGGAACTCGATGTTCTGCGCGCCGCCGCGAACGTCATCGCCAGCGTGCTCTTCGGCCTGGCAGGGGTGGGGGTTGGTTCCGCCCTCGCCAGGCTGCTGTAAGGTGAGGGCGATGGAGCTGGCCGGCGAAGGGCTGCTGCTGCGCGTCTTCCTCGGCGAGAGCGACCGCTTCCGCGGGCGGCCCACCTGGGAGGCGCTGATGCTCCGCGCACGCGAGTTCGGGCTCGCCGGCTGCACCGTGATTCGCGGCCTGGCCGGTTACGGCGCTGCCTCTCGCATCCACACGGCGAAGATCGAGCGCCTCTCCCTCGACCTCCCTATCCTCGTCGAGTTCGTCGACACGGCGGAGAAAATCCGCGCCTTCCTTCCGGAGGTGGAGGCGATGGTGCCTCAGGGGCTCGCCACGCTCGAGCGGGTGGAAGTGCATTTCTACCGCCACGGCAACGAGAGCGGCGCCCGCGCCGCCGGGGCCGACGGCGACGATGGCATGTAGCTCGCCGGACCCCTAGCATGGTTGGCACACGCTGAAGGGATTCCCGCCATGTCCTACGAACTCGACGCGCTGGTGGAATCGCCGCCTCGCCCCGACCTGCCCGATTTCTCGACCGGGGACACGGTCCGCGTCCACGCCAAGGTCATCGAAGGCAACCGGGAGCGCATTCAGGTCTTCGAGGGCGTCGTCATCCGGAAACGGCGGAAGGGCCTCGCCTCCACCTTCACGGTGCGGAAGATCGCGAGCGGGGTCGGCGTCGAACGCACCTGGCCGCTCTTCAGCCCGCGCATCGACAAGATCGAGGTGGTCCGCAAGGGGAAGGTTCGACGCAAGAACCTGTACTACCTCCGGAAGCTGACTGGCCGGGCGGCGCGCATCAAGGAGAAGCGGTAAGCCGCGAAGCAGTTTGCCTAGCGCTAACCATCGAGTATCCTTCGGGCCGAGGCGGTGCTCACCGAGCCCGTCTCGGCCCGTCACTGTTGACGCACCTCAGGGAGGCCTTCGATGTTGAACGCCCCTCCGCGGCAGCCCCTCTCGCAGACCCTCGGGCGCCGGGAGAAGTGGCTGCTCATCTTCTCCCTGATGGTTTCCCTCTTCATGGGGGCGCTGGACCAGACCATCGTCTCCACCGCAATCCCGCGCATCGTCTCCGAGCTGGGCGGCTTCTCTCTCCTCGCCTGGGTCTTCACCGCGTACATGCTCTCGTCCACGGTCGTCGTCCCCCTGGTCGGCAAGCTGTCGGACACCTACGGGCGGAAACGGTTCCTCATGGCGGGCATCCTGCTCTTCATGGCCGGCTCGGCAGCCTGCGGCGCTGCGCCCGACATGCTCTCCCTCATCGCCTTTCGCGCGCTCCAGGGGATCGGCGGCGGCGTCATGTTCGCCACCATCTTCGCGACGACGGGCGACCTCTTCGCGCCGGCCGAACGCGGCCGCTACATGGGTCTCTTCACGGGCACGTTCTCTCTGGCGAGCATCGTCGGGCCAAGCGTCGGCGGGCTTATTACCGACCATGTCGGCTGGCGGTGGATTTTCTACGTCAACGTACCCGTCGGACTGGTCGCTCTTCCTGCCATTTGGCGCAACCTCCCCGGCGGCCGTCTCGGCGAACACCGCGCGATCGACTACGTGGGCGCGGCCCTGCTCGCGGCTGCCTCGGTCATGATGCTCCTCGCCTTTGTTTGGGCGGGCGACCAGTACGCGTGGGACTCGGTCACCATCGTCTCGCTCCTCGTGGCATCGGCCGCGCTGCTCGGCGTCTTCGTGGTTCAGGAACTCCGGCATCCCGACCCGATGGTGCCGCTCTACCTCTTCCGGAACCGGGAGTTCACGGTCACGAACCTGGTGGTGTTCTTCGTCGGCTTGTCGATGTTCGGCTCGATCGCCTACCTCCCCACGTTCGTGCAGACGTCTCTGGGAGCCTCTGCCACAGCCTCCGGGGTCATCACCACACCCCAGTCGCTGGGGGTTCTCACCGCGAGCATCATCGGCGGGAACATCATGGCCCGCATCGGGCGCTACAAGTTCATCGCCATCACTGGGGGCGTGCTCCTCTTCACGGGCATCATGCTCCTGCGGACCGTCGACGTCGGGATGCCGCGCTGGCACGTGAGCGCCTTCATGGTCATCACCGGATTCGGGTTCGGCCTCGTCCTCCCGACGATGTCGGTGGCCGTCCAGAACGCCGTCGACTACCGCCACCTGGGGGTGGCCACCAGCGCCAGCCAGTTCTTCCGCCAGATCGGCGGCGTCATCGGGACGGCGATCTTCGGCTCGGTGCTGGCCACGAGGTACCGCAGCGCCTTTGCGGAGCAGCTCACCACCGATGCCCGGGCGGCGCTGCCGGGACCGGTCGTCCGCCAGTTCGATGACCCCACGCTCGCCCTCGACGCTCGCCGGTACGGCATGGTGCTCGACCAGCTCCGCCAGCTGCCCGGAGGCGAGGCGCTGCTTGAGCTCGCCGTTGGTGCACAGCAGGAAGCGGTGGCGATCGCGGTCCGGCACATCTTTTCCATCGCGGCGGTGTTCGCGCTCCTCTGCCTCGGAATGACGCTCGCCCTCCGGGGAATGCCGCTGCGCCGCGTGCACGCGCCCGGCGCTGCCCCGGAGGGCTCGCTGCCGCCGGCAGAGGCGCCCCCTGCTGCTTCCGAATCCATCCCCAGCGGGGCCGACGTCACTCCACGGACGCGATGAACGGGTACAGCGGCTGCCCCGTGCGGTGTACTTCGTTCTCGGCCTCGGGGAAACGCTCGCGAATTCGCTCCTTCACTTGCGCGAGCGTTTCCTCGTTCACGCCGTCGCCGGCATAGACGGTTACCAGCTCGGCCTGCGGTGCCCCGGCGGCCTCAAGCCCGGCCAGCAGCGCATCGATGGGGTCCCTCGTCGCGGCCACCAGCTCGTCGTCCACGAGGGCGATAGCGTCGTTGGGCCGGACCTCGATGCCCCCCAGCGTCCGAGACTGGGTCGCCGTGGTCACCTCGACTGTGCGCACGGCTTCTGCGGCCGACTGCATCCGGCCGAGGGACTCCCGGACAGGCAGCTCCGGATCGAAGGCGACGGCGGCGGCGATCCCCTGGGGGACGCTCTTCGCCGGTACGACGTGGAGGGTGGCGCGGCGCGACAGCTCGGCCGCTTGCTGCGCGGCCATCACCACGTTCTTGTGGTTCGGCAGCACGATCACGTCGGGCCGCTGCAGGCGCTCGGCCGCCTCGACGATCTCCCGCACCGCGGGCTTGGTCAAGGGGTCGAGCCGGATGGGCTCGGCTCCCAGGCTACGGAAGATGTCGTCGAAAGTGCGGCTCGGGCTGAAGGCTAAGAGCGCCACCGCCGCTGTGGCGCCGCTCCCTGCTTCGGCGAAACGGCGGTGCTGCGCGGTCATGTCTTCTGCCTTCAGACGCGAGACGGTGCCGAAGGCCTCGCAGGCAGCGACCATGACACCCGGGTCGTCGGCATGGACGTGCACGTGGACGGCGTCTGCGTCGCCCACGACGACGACGGAGCGTCCGCCGGCCTTCCGCAGCGTGTCGCGGATGGCAGGGGCGGCGAGCGGGGCCTCGGCGCGCTGCAGGAGGAACTCGGTGCAGAATCCGAACTCGCCCCCGTGGTCGCCCGGCCGCAGCTCGAGCCGCGGAAGCTCGGGCTCTCGCTCGATCGGCCTGCCGGTCAGTTCGGCGTAGAACGCGCGCAGCATCGTGCACACGCCCTCGCCCCCGGCGTCGGGAACGCCTGCCTCCCGCAGCACGGGGAGTAAGTCGGGCGTCGACGCTTCCGCGGCCTCGGCGCTGGCGAGGGCGGCAGCGAACACCGGCTCGCAGCCCGCGCCCGCACCCCCGCTCGGGAGCCCGGCGCACGCTTGCCGGGCGGCATCGGCTGCGGCGCGGAGTACGGTGAGCATCGTGCCTTCGACCGGCTCGGCGACGGCCGCGTACGCCGAAGCGGCCGCCCGCGTGAAGGCCTCGGCTACCGCCCTCGCGTCGAGCGTTTCGTACCCTACAACCCCCTCGGCGAATCCGCGCAGCGCCTGCGAGAGGATCACGCCCGAATTTCCGCGGGCTCCGTACAGAGCCCCCCGCGCGACGGCGCGCAGGACGTCCCCTGCACGCTCGCTCCGTTCGTGTTCGGCGAAGGAGACGGCCTCCGCCAGCGTCGCTGCCATGTTGCTTCCGGTGTCGCCATCGGGGACCGGGTAGACATTGATCGCGTCGATGGCGGACGCGCGGGCGCGCAGATGTTCGGCGGCCGCCCGGAAGAGCTCCCGCATCCGCTTCCCGTCGAGCGCCTCGCCGATTGCGGGGATAGTCACAGGTTCGGCACCTCGCGGTTCGGTTGGCCCTTGGGGCTGCTCGTTGGTAGCATACGTGTCGCGCACTCTGCGAAGGGAATGATGCCGCATGGCCAGTGGCGCCTGCGACGTTTGCGGGAAGACGACCCAGTTCGGACGGTACATCCGTCACCAGCACGGCGGCCGGTGGGAGCGGAAGGCACCGAAGAAGAGCCGGTTCTTCCGCCCGAACGTCCACAAGCACCGGCTGTTCGTCGATGGCCAGTGGGTCCGGCTGAACGTCTGCACCCGGTGTCTACGTACACTCGTCAAGGTTTCCTGACGAGTTCCGCCCGCGCCTGTTCGGCCGCTGCCCGGAGCGCCGCCAGGTTCTCGGCGACGCTCCCGTCGGCGTTGTAGACGCTGCTCCCGCACACCAACACATCGGCGCCGGCGGCCACGCACGCCGCCACGTTCGTCACCTTCACGCCGCCGTCGATCTCTATTTCCGTCGCCAAGCGGCGCTCGTCGATGAGCCGGCGGAGCCGTTCCGCCTTCTCGAGCGCTTTGGGGATGAGCGCCTGGCCGCCCCATCCGGGGTTCACCGCCATCACCATCACTTGGTCGGCCTCACCCAGCACCTCTTCCACCGCCGAAATGGGGGTGCCGGGGTTCAGGCACACGCCAGCCCGAATGCCGCGACGGCGGATGGCCTCGAGGGTGCGGTGGATGTGCGGCGAAACCTCGACGTGCACGTTCAGGATGTCCGCCAGTTCGGCGAAGGCGTCGAGATGACGCTCGGGCTCCACGATCATCAGGTGGATGTCGAAGGGAAGGCGCGTCACCTTGCGCAGCGCCTCGATGACGAGGGGGCCGAAGGTGATGTTCGGCACGAAGCGGCCATCCATCACGTCGAGGTGGAGGTAGTCGGCCCCGCCCGCCTCGGCCGCCCGCACCTCGTCGGCCAGCCGCCCGAAATCCGCTGTCAGAATCGACGGGGCGAGCTTCACCGGTCGCACGTCCGCATTCTAACCGGGGTTCGCCCGTGCCGTTATACTGCCCCGCATAGGCGCGTGATCAATTCTCATCGGTAGGCTGATGGCCGTTCGCATCGTCACCGACTCCACCTGCGACCTTCCTCGCGAACTTGTCGAACGGCACGGGATCGAGGTCGTTCCCCTTACGGTCTTCTTCGGCGACGAGGCGCTCCTCGACGGTGTCGACATCGACGCTGAGCGCTTCTACCGGCGTCTGGAGTCGAGCAAGGCCCTCCCCCGCACGAGCCAGCCCAGCGTGGAACAGTTCGCAGCCGCGTACTGCCGCCTGTTCGAGAGCGGAGCGGATGCGGTCCTTTCCATCCACATCTCCGCGAAGCTCTCGGGCACGTTGAACTCGGCGAGGATCGCGGCGGCCGAGGTCGCGGCGGAGGCTGGCCGGCCCATCGAGCTGCTGGACTCGAAGAACGTCAGCCTCGGGTTGGGGGCCGTGGTGCTGGCGGCGGCAGAGCGGGCCGCCGAAGGTGCCGACTTGGCATCGGTGATGGGCGTCGCCAACGCTACCATCGGGGCGGTGCACGTCGTCTGCGTCCTCGACACCCTCGAGTACCTGCAGAAGGGCGGGCGAATCGGGCGCGCACGCTCCATGCTCGGCACGCTGCTCAACGTGAAGCCGCTGGTGCACGTCGAAGACGGGGAGGTCGCGCCCTTCGACCGGGTCCGCACGCGTGCCCGCGCCCTCGAGCGGCTCGCGGAGTTCGTCCGCGAGCACCGGGGCGCTCGGCGCCTCTTCGTGGCGTGCGCGGGCAACGATGCCGAAGCCGACGCGTTCATCGAGCGCGTCCGCCCCGACCTTCCCGGTACCGAGATCATCCGCGGACACATCGGCCCGATCGTCGGCGTCTACACTGGCCCCAACACGCTAGGCGTGTGCCCGGTGATGCCGGTATGAGCGTACCGGCGCTCGACGCGGAACGGCTGCGAAGGATTTTCGAACTGGAGCTGCGGGCCGGCTGCCGCGACGCGGTCGTCATCGAAGGGCTCGATGCACTCCTCCAGACATCCATCGGCGGCGTTCCCGGCCACCCGATGGCGGCCGCGGTGCGCGCCCTTCCCCGCGGGGGGTACCGCAGCCTCAGCCCCGAACGGCGGCGGGCGTGGCTCCTCGCTGCTTTGGAAGCGCTCGAAGGCCGCCCATTCCGCCTTGCTGTCGAACCTGCTGCCGCCCGGTCGGCCCGGGCAGCGCCTTCGCGTCCCGCCTCTCGCGAACACCGCGCGCACCGGCCGAGAACGCAGCTGGCGGCCGGCCGCGCGGCTAGCATCGGCCCCGATTCGCCGCTGGAAGCGCTGCCCGGCGTCAGCCGCGCCCTGGCGGGGAAGTTCGAGCGGCTCGGGGTGCGCACGGTCGGCGAGGCGGCTCTCCACTTCCCGCGCCGGTACGCCGACTTCACCGACGTCCGCGCTATTCGCGAGCTGGGCCCAACGGCCTTCCCGGTGACCGTGGTGGCGAAGGTGGCTTCCGTCGGCGAAGCGCGGTTCGGACCCCGGCTGCGGGGAACCGAGGCCCTCCTCACCGACGGCACGGGCGTGCTGCGCATCGTCTGGTTCAACATGCCCTACGTCGCCAAACAGCTCGCCGTGGGCGACGAGCTGGTCGTTTCGGGGAAGGTTCGCGTCTTCCGCGGCCGTCTCCAGATGGAGAATCCCGAATACGAGCTCTTCGACGCCGAGGCGATGTCGCCCGGCCGACTGCTGCCGATCTATCCGGCGACGCAGGGGCTCGGCCAGAAGAGCATCCGGCGCGTCGTGCGGGCGGCCGTCGAGGCCGTTGCAGACCAGCTTCGGGACCCGGTCCCGTCCTGGCTGGCGGCTCGCGAGGCGCTCGTTCCCCTGGCCGCTGCGGTGCGAGCGTGCCACGCGCCCGCATCCTTCGGGGAAGCGGAGGAAGCGCGCCGACGCATCGCCCTCGGCGAACTGCTCGCGGTGCGAGCCGCCGTGCTGCGCCGCCGCGCCGAGTGGCAGCGGGGCCGGGAGGCGCCGCGCCTCAGCTTGGGAGCGAAGCTCGATGCATTCCTCGCCTCGCTGCCCTTCCCGCTCACGGGGAGTCAGCGGCGCGCGCTCGATGAGATTCTGGCCGATATCGCCCGCCCGGAGCCGATGCTGCGGCTCCTCCAGGGGGACGTCGGCAGCGGCAAAACGGTGGTCGCGCTTGCCGCGATGCTGGCGGCGGTGCACTCCGGCTGGCAGGCGGCCCTCATGGCGCCTACGGAGATCCTGGCGGAACAGCACGAACGCAGCATCGCTCGGCTCCTCGGCGGCGGCGGGACGGCACTCGCGGGCGTCTACGTCCCGCCCTGGTTCGGCCGGCCGATCCGGGTCCTCCTCCTCACCGGCTCCCTGTCGGAGGCGGAGAAGGAGCAGATCCGCCGCGACGCCGCGCACGGCGGCGCCGACATCCTCATCGGCACGCACGCGCTCATCGAGGAGGGCGTGCAAATCCCCCGCCTCGGCCTCGCCGTCATCGACGAGCAGCACCGCTTCGGCGTCATGCAGCGCTCGAAGCTCCGGCAGAAAGGCGCCAACCCGCATCTCCTGGTGATGACAGCCACGCCCATCCCGCGAACGCTCGCGCTCACGGTGTACGGCGACCTCGACGTCTCGACCATCGATGAGTTTCCCCCAGGCCGGAAACCGGTGAAAACGGTTTGGGTTCAGCCCCACGAGCGCGAAGATGCGTACAGCTTCGTCCGGGAGCGGCTCGACGCCGGCGAGCAAGCCTACGTCATCTGCCCGCTGGTCGAAGAGTTGGAAGCCCTGGACGTGCGCTCAGCCGAGGAGGAGTTCGAACGGCTTCGCCGCGGCCCCTTCCGCGCGTATCGGGTGGAGCTGCTCCATGGGCGGATGCCGGGCCGCCAGAAAGACGAGGTCATGCAGCGCTTTGCCCGCGGCGAAGCCGACGTTCTCGTGTCGACGAGCGTCATCGAGGTCGGGATCGACGTGCCCAACGCCACGGTCATCATCATCGAGGGTGCGGAGCGGTTCGGACTCAGCCAGCTCCACCAGTTCCGAGGCCGCGTCGGCCGGTCGGAGCGGCAGAGCTACTGCCTCCTCTTCAGCACCGACGAAGACCCGGGGCCGGAAGCCCGAGCTCGCCTTCAGGCGATGGTCGAAACCACCGACGGCTTTCGTCTGGCGGAAATCGACCTCGAGATGCGCGGCGAAGGCGAGGTGTGGGGACGCGCCCAGTCCGGGCCTAACAGCATGCTGCGCGTCGCCCGCTTCTCGGACCGGGACCTGCTCGACCTCGCACGACGGTTGGCCGCCGAGGTGCTCGAACGGGACCCCGAACTGGCCCACCCTGAGCATCGCGTCCTGGCCGAGGCGGTCCGCCCGTTCCTCGACCGAGCGACGGAGGCGAACTGAAGGCGTAGGATACGCCCGTGCCGAAGCCCCGCCAGCGGTACGTCTGTTCATCGTGCGGCTGGCAGACGGTCGCCTACGTCGGCCGCTGCCCGCAGTGCGCGCAATGGAACACCCTCGCTGAAACGAAGGAAGCGCCGCCATCGAGAGCGCGCACCGTGGCTGCCGCCGAGGCGGTCCTGCTCAGCGATGTCCCTAGTGAGGGTGAGGCACGCCTCGTGACCGGCATCGGCGAGCTGGATCAGGTGCTCGGAGGCGGTCTGGTGGCGGCCAGCGTCGTCCTGGTGGGCGGTGAGCCCGGCGTGGGAAAGTCGACGCTCGTGCTGCAGGCTGCCGATGCCCTAGCGCGCAGGGGCTGGCGCGTGGGCTACCTCTGCGGCGAAGAATCGCCCCGCCAGGTGCGCATGCGCGCCGAGCGCCTGGGGCTGGGCCGCTCGCCGGTACGGCTCCTCACGAGCACCGAGCTGGAGCCAGTATTTACCTGGGCCGAGGCGGAGGGTCTCGATGTGCTCATCATCGATTCGATCCAAACGGTGGCGGTGCAGGGAGTCGAAGGGCGCACGGGCGGCCCTGCCCAGCTCACGGAGGCAGCGGCGGCCGTCGTCGCCTGGGCGAAGGCGACCGGCACGGCAGTCATCCTGACGGGTCATGTGACGAAGGGGGGCGAGATCGCCGGCCCGCGCCTCGTCGAGCACTTGGTCGACGTGGTGCTCTACTTCGAAGGCGCTGATTCCGGGCTGGTTCGTGTGCTTCGGGCCGCCAAGAACCGCTTCGGGGCCACCGATGAAATCGGCGTCTTCGAAATGACGGGCACCGGCCTTCGGAGCGTCGAACAGCCGGCGCGTCTCTTCCTGGCCGGACGCGACCCCGAGGCATCAGGGTCCGCGATCGCCGCCGTGATGGAGGGGACCCGACCCATCGCGGTCGAAGTCCAGGCGCTGGCAGTCCCGAGCCACCTCGCCGTCCCGCGCCGGATCGCGGTCGGGATCGAAAGCGCGCGTCTGCATCTGCTCCTGGCCGTCCTTGCCCGGCGTGCCGGGGTGAACACCGGCACGCACGACGTTGTCGTCAGCACCTCGGGCGGCTTCCGCATTCGCGACTCCGCCGCCGACCTCGCGCTGGCCCTGGCAATCATGTCCGCGGTGCGCGACGAACCGCTCCCTGCCGACGTCGCCGCCGTGGGCGAGGTGGCCCTCTCCGGCGCCGTTCGGCCGGTGATGCAGCTCGGGCGCCGCATCGCCGAGCTCGAACGCCTCGGGATGCGGCGATGCGTGGTTCCGGCGGGTGCCGACCTCCCCTCGGCGTCGCTCAAACTCCTTCCGGCGGCCACGATCCGCCAGGCGGCGCGGCTCGTGTTCGGCGCTATGCCTGGCGGTAGGAGCGGTGCCGGAGGATGATGCTCTGCAGGATGCCCAGCGATGCGAACAGCGCCACCAGGGAGCTTCCTCCCTGGCTGACGAACGGCAGGGGGATGCCGGTGACTGGGAAAAGCCCGACGTTGACCGCGATGTTGATGAACGTTTGGGTGAGGATGAGCACCACAATGCCGACGGCGATGAGCTGGCCGGCGGCGTCACCGGCGATCTGCGCCGCACGGATCCCGCGCCACAGCAGCAGGATGTAGAGCGCGAACAGGCCCATCGCGCCGGCGAAGCCGAGCTCTTCGCCCAGGACGCTGAAGATGAAGTCCTTCGTGGGCACCTTCAGGAACTCGAGCTGCGTCTGCTCGCCGTTCCCGAGGCCTTTCCCCAGCAGCCCGCCCGAACCGATCGCGGTTTCGGCCTGGATGACGTTGTATCCGGCCCCGAGCCCTCCCTGGTCGCGGTACGGGTCGACGAGGATGCTCACGCGCTCCACCTGGTAGTCGGCCACAGCGAACGTCCACACGAACGGCGCCGCCGCCAGGCACAAGGCTGCGAGGACTGCGAGATGGCCGCGATTGACGCCCGCGACCACGACCACGCCGAGCCAGATGGCCATGGTGACGGCAGCCGTCCCCAGGTCGGGCTCGACGAAGATGAGGAGGGCGACCGGCGTCACGATGGCCAGCGACACGAGCAGGGCGCGCAGGTCGCGAGCATCGCCGCCGTATTCGGCGAAGAAGCGGGCAAGGGCCACGATGACGGCGACCTTCGCGAACTCCGACGGCTGCACCTGGACCGGCCCCACGTCGAACCATCGCGTCGAGCCGAACCGCGTCTGTCCCACGATGAGGACGGCCACGAGCGAAAGGAGGGAGACGCCGTACCAGAGCCACCAGTAATGCGTGAGCCGGTGGTAGTCGACCCTGGACATCACCAGCATCGCCCCGAGCCCCACCAGCGCGAACGCTAGCTGCTTCACCACCGGGTTCGCGAAGCTGAGAGCCGAACCGGTGTAATCGTTCCTTGATCCGCTGTGGATGAGGAGCAGACCGAGCCCCACCAAACCAAGCGCCGAAAGCGCCATCACAGCATCGAAGCGGTCCCAACCGCGGAAGGCGGCCCGGGTGTCGAGGCGGGAGCGGCGGAGGACGGCGGTCACGGCCGGCGGTGCTCCATAAAGTAGCGGATGATCTGCCCGGCGACGGGCGCGGCCTTTGCGCCTCCCATGCCGAGGTCGAAGTAGACGGTCACGACCACCTCCGGGTCGTCGTAGGGAGCGAAGCCTGTGAACCAGGCGTGCTCTTTCGTCTGACCATCGGGCGTCTTGAATTCGGCCGTGCCGGTCTTCCCCGCGATTTCGATGCCGGGCTGGGCGGCCGCGGCGCCGGCCCCCTGGCGGACCGACAGGAGCATGCCCTCACGGATGACCTGAAGGTGCTCCGGCGCGACGGGCACGGGCTTCGTCTTGGGGTCGATGCGTTGGACGACGTTTCCCTCTGCGTCGAGGATTGCGTTCACCACGTGGGGCGTCACCAGCGTGCCCCCGTTGGCAATGGCGGCTGTCATTCGCGCCACCTGCAGCGGCGTGGCGGTCACGTCACCCTGGCCAATGCCCATGAAGCAGGTGTCTGCGAGGTACCATTCGCGATCTTCGGGGTTGAACATCGGCCCGGTCCGCGACCGCCGCTTCCATTCCGGCGTCGGCACGACGCCGCTCATCTCTCCGCCGATGTCGATCCCCGAGGGCTCCCCGAAGCCGAAGGCGCGGGCGTAGTATCCCAGGATGTTCGCCGATTCCAGTGGGTCCTTCCCCAACCCCTGGATCCCCTCCTGCGGGATTCCGCACGAAGCCATGTAGAAGTAGATGTTCGACGACCACGCGATCGCGCCGCGTAAGTCGAGGTAGCCGTGCGTCCGCCAGTCCTTGAGCGGGTAGATGACACCGTTTTCGCCGCGGATTTCGAGGATCGGACTGACGATGTTCCGGCCTGTCGACGGCGTAATGCGCCCCTCCTGGAGCGCGGCCGCCGCGGTGACCAGCTTGAAGGTCGACCCGGGTGCCGCTGGCACGAGGGCGTGGTTCAGGAGCGGCTTCCGCGGGTCGCGCAGGAGCGCTTCGTACTCGTGCCCGCGAAGCTCGAGATTCTGGAAGATGTTGTTGTCGTACCCCGGCACCGACACCAGGGCGTACACCTCGCCGGTCTTTGGGTTCATGACCACCGCCGCGGCCGTCGTCGCGTCACCGAGCGAGCGGAGAAGCAGGTCGTACACGTACTGCTGCAGCCCGGCGTCGATGGCGAGCTGAACGTTGCCCCCCGGCGCAGGGGGACGGGTCTCCAGCACGCGCTGGACCTCCCCCATTGCGTTCTGCTCGGCGATGAGGAGACCCGGCGACCCGCGGAGCGCGGCCTCGTACGCGAACTCCACGCCGTCTTTCCCCACTGGCTGATTGGGCAGGTAGCCCTGCGCGCGGTAGAGCGCCCGTTCTTCGGCGAACTGCGGCCCGATGTACCCCAGGAGCGGTCCGAAGGCTGGACCGCCGAGGTACTGTCGGCTGGGGGTCACGGAGAGCGAAACGCCGGGCATGGAGGGCGTTGCTTGGTCCAGTACGATCGCCTGCTCCTGCGTCAGGTGGCCGGCGACCTCGATCGCCGAATCCTCGCTCCCGTTCGCCTTGGCCTCCTCCACGAGCTGTCGGATGTTCACCGCCGGCACGCCAGTTATCGATTCCAGGCGGAGGTAGATCTGGTACCGCTCGTTGGGGTCGTGCGGCAGCAGCGCAGGAACGAGCGTCGCGCGGTAAATCGGCACGTTCTCCACGAGGGGAGTCCCGTGCCGGTCGAGGATGAGGCCGCGCGGAGGGAGCACCTGCTCGATACGGAGATGGTTCGACCGTGCCCGCTCTGCGTACTCCTCGCCCTGGATGATCTGGAGCTGCACGAGCCGCGCAGCGAGGACCGCAAACGCGACCACCACGGCCGCCCGGAGGATTCCGAGGTTCGAATGGGGGCGGGCTCGCGCCGGGCCACGGAGGGGTTGGGGCCGGCGATCGGTCACGGCCATCGCAGCGCCTCCCCCGGCCTCGCGCCGCGGAGCGGCAAGCCGCGTACGGCGCGGATGAGTGCCACGAGGGCTGCTGTGCCGGCGAAGAAGGCGGCGTCGGCGGCCGCGGCCGGTGCAACGGCGTGACGGAGGATGTCGGTCCCAGCCACGTCGGCCCCATCGAGAAGCGCCGCCGCCACGAGGAGCAGCCGGAACCAGGCGCCAGCCGCCACCAGGGCGACTGCAGCGCCCATCCATTCTCCCACGGGCCAGCGGTGCTCTCCTGCGGCCGCCAGGGCTGGCACGATCGCGGCGTAGCCGACCACGTAGAGGCCGAGGTCGCGGCCAGCGAGGGCAGCCGTGAGGCCCCCAGCGGCTGGGACGAAGATGAGCGTCGCGCGCACCCCTCGGAGCCAGCCCACGAGCGCCGCCGCGACCAACGGGAGCTCCCCCGTTGCGCCCGCAACGGGGAAGAGCGGCGCGACCGCTCCCTGGCCCGCCGCCAGGAGCAGAATACCGGCCGCGCCCGCAATCGCTCGCATCTCAGTTCCCCGCCAGGGCTTGGGGTGTGAAGCTCGTGAGCACGAGCAGCGTCTGCGCAGCGGCGAGCTGAGCGAACGGCTCCACACGCACCGTTCGGAACATGTCCTGGGGCGTGCCCGAGACCTCGACCACCCTGCCCACCGGGAGCCCGGGTGGGTACTCTCCGCCGAGCCCGGAGGTGACCACCGTGGCCCCGGCAGCTACTTCGCCGCGCGCCAGCTTCACTTCAAGCTTCCGGTCGGCGGATGCGTGGAGCGAACCGTCGATGCCAGTCTCCTGAATCCGGACGGCGACGACGCTGCGCGAATCGTCGATGAGCCGCACGAACGCCTGCTGGGGCAAGGCTCGAATCACCTTGCCCACGAGCGACCCGCCCGGGGAAAGCACCACCATCCCTTCACGGACGCCATCGGCGCTGCCCCGATCGATGAGGACGGTGTGGGTGAGCACGGAGACGTCGTGCGCGAGCACGTTGGCGGCGAGGAGCCGCTGGCCACCCCCTGACTGGATCACGCCCAGGGCGGACTCCAGCTCCTGGAGGCGGGTCGTGTCCTGGCGTAGCTCGGCCACCTGTGCCTTCAGACTTTCGTTCTCGAGGCGGAGCTGGCGGTTCTCCTCCTGCAGGCGGCGGAGCTTACCGATATCGGAAAGGACAGCGGCCGCCGGCGCGAAGATGGCGTGAAGTCCCTCTCCCACCGGCTCGACCAGCCAGAGGAGGGCGCTTTGGAGCGGGGTCAGGGCTCCGACCCGCCCGGCGATCGTGAGGAAGAGGGCCAGGCCGGCCATGGTCGCGAGCCACCACCGATACCGAGCCACAGCTACCATCGGCTGGCGCTGCCTCCATTGCTGGAGCGGATGCTACCGCCCACCGCGCCTCGAAGCCAGCCGCGAGTGAACCTTCGCTAACAGTTCGTGCTCTTCGAGCACCTCCCCGCAGCCGCGCACCACGCAGAGGAGGGGGTCTTCGGCCACGTACACCGGGAAGCGCGTCTCCTGGCTGAGCCGACGGTCGAGGCCGCGGAGGAGGGCTCCGCCGCCGGCCAGGGCGATCCCATGAGCCATGAGGTCGCTCACCAGCTCCGGCGGCGTGACCTCGATGGTGGATCGGACGGCGTCGACGATGGCGCCGATGGAGCCGGCCAGCGCATCGCGGATCTCGACCGTGCTCACCTCGACGGCCTTCGGCAGGCCGGTCGCGAGGTCGCGGCCTCGGATCTGGACGGTCTCCTCCTGTTCCAGAGGCGCCGCCGAGCCGGCGATCTTCTTGATCTCCTCAGCCGTCCGCTCGCCGATGAGGAGGTTGTGCACCTGCCGGGCGTAGTTGATGATGTCCTGGTCCATCTCGTCGCCGCCGACGCGGATGGAGGTGCTTACTACCATGCCGCCGAGGGAGATGACGGCGACCTCCGTCGTTCCGCCGCCGATGTCGACGATCATGCAGCCGGACGGCTCCATCACCGGGAGTCCGGCCCCGATCGCCGCGGCCATCGGCTCTTCGATGAGGTAGCACTCCCGCGCTCCCGCGTTCAGCGCCGCGTCGTGGACGGCTCGCTTCTCCACCTCGGTGACCCCGCTGGGGATGCCGATGACGACCCGCGGCTGTGCGAAGAAGCTTCGCTCGTGCACGGCGCGGATGAAGTAGCTGAGCATCTTCTCGGTCACTTCGAAGTCGGAGATCACTCCGTCGCGCAGCGGCCGCACGGCCACGATGTTCGCCGGCGTCCGGCCCACCATCCGCTTCGCCTCCTCCCCGATGGCGAGGATGCGCTTCGTCACCCGGTCGATGGCGACGACGGAGGGCTCGTCGATGACGATGCCCTTCCCGCGCACCATCACCAGGGTGTTCGCCGTGCCGAGGTCGATGGCAATGTCGTGGGAGAAGAGCCCGAAGAGGCTGGCAAGTGGACTGAAGAGACCCAAGCGCCGAACCTGCGGGGAAGGCTCGCCGGGATGGCTACTCCGTCGGCATCCCCATTATACCCTCCCGACTTCGCGACGTGATTTGCCGTTTCGGAAACGTGTTTCCCCTTTTCCGAAGCGCTAAGATCCCCCGAGCGCTGGCGGGCCTTCGCGCAGAAGCCGCAGGAATGTTTCCTCGTCGATCGTCGGAACGCCCAGCTCCTGCGCCCGCTGCAGCTTCGAGCCGGGGTCCTCGCCGACCACCAACACGGTCGTGTTCCGCGTGACCGAGCTCCCGACCTTGCCTCCGGCCTGCCGGATGCGCTCCTCGGCCTCGGCCCGGGACATCGAGGCCAGGCGCCCGGTGACGACGATGGTCATCCCTTCGAGCGGCCCCCCTGCGTGCGGCGCTGCCTTCTTCGGGTTGACCCCAGCGGCGATGAGCTCGCGGATGGTCCGCTGGTTCTCCGGGCGGGAGACCCAGTCGGCGATGCTCTGGGCCACCACCGGCCCGATGCCCTCGATTTGCTGAAGCTCGCCCGGCGTCACCCGAAGGAGCCCTTCCAGCGAGCCCACGTGCTCGGCCAGAAGCCGGGCCGTCTCCAGTCCCACGTGGCGGATTCCCAGGGCGAAGATGACGTTCTCGAGCGGCCGCCCTTTGCTTCGTTGGATCGCCCCGTGGAGATTCTGGGCGCTCTTCTCCCCCATGCGGGGAAGCTTCTCGAGCTGCCCCGGCGTCAGCTTGTACAGGTCCGCGACGTCCTCGACGAGACCTGATTCGTGGAGGAGGATCGCGGTCCGTTCGCCCAAGCCGTCGATGTCCATCATCTCCCGGCCGGCGAAGTGCTCCAGCAGGCGGATGCGCTGCGCGGGGCAGCGGCTGTTAGGGCAGTACACCGCGACCTGTTCGGGGTCGCGCGCTACGGGCGTGCCGCACGCCGGGCACCGGTCCGGCATCTGGAAGATGCGCTCTTGGCCGGTGCGCAGGCTGACGACCGGAGCCACGACCTGCGGGATGACTTCGCCGGCACGCTGCACGATAACCGTATCCCCGATGCGGATATCCTTCCGGCGGATGTCCTGCTCGTTGTGGAGCGTAGCCTGCGAGACTCTCGCGCCACCCACCACCACCGGCTCCAGCACTGCGTACGGCACGAGGGCTCCCGTCCGGCCCACGTTCACGCGGATGTCGAGCAGCTTTGTGGTCCGTTGCTGTGGCGGGAATTTGTAGGCCGTGGCCCAGCGCGGTTCGCGCCCCACGGCGCCGAGCCGTTCCCACCAGGTGGTGTCGTCGACCTTCAGGACGACGCCGTCGATGTCGTAATCGAGGCGCTCGCGCTGCTCGCCCCACCAGCGGACCCGCTCCCGCACCTCGTCGAGCCGCTCGTGACGCCGTGCCTCCGGGTTCACCCGGAAGCCGAATTCCTTCAGCCATTGGAGTATCTCGTACTGGCTAGTGGGAACGGCGACCGAGTCGTCGTCGACCCACCCCAACTGGTAGATGAAGATGGAGAGCGGCCGCTTCGCCGTCACGTTCGGGTCGAGCTGGCGCACCGACCCGGCGGCAGCATTCCTCGGGTTGGCGAAGAGCGGGAGCCCTTGCTCGGCGCGCTCGTTGTTCAACGCTTCGAACCCGCTCCTCGTCATGTACACCTCGCCGCGCACTTCGAACCGTCGGGGAGGCTTCCCTTGGAGGGTGAGCGGGATCGCCTTGATAGTCCGTAGATTGGCGGTGACGTTTTCTCCGCGGTAGCCGTCGCCGCGCGTTGCCCCCTGCACGAATCGCCCGTCCTCGTATACTAGGGCTACGGCGAGGCCGTCGATCTTCGGCTCGGTGGTGATAGCGAATTCCTCCGTCCCCAGCCGCTCGGCGATGCGCCGGTGCCAGGCGCGGAGGTCGTCGCCGTCGAAGCAGTTCGAGAGGCTGAGGAGCGGGATGCGGTGCTCGACCACCCCGAACGTCTCGACGGGCGCCGCACCCACCCGCTGGGTCGGAGAATCCGGCGTGATGAGTTCCGGGAAGCGCGCTTCGATGGCCCGGAGCTCCTTCATCAGCTCGTCGTACTCGGCGTCGCTGATCTCCGGGCTGTCGAGCACGTAGTACCGGTAGTTGTGGTAGTTGATGAGCGAGCGTAGCTCCTCCGCTCGCTGCCGAGCTTCGTAGATGCTGAGTTCGTTCACCGGTTTGGCCGTCATCCCGGGCCACAGTATAGCCCCGTGGTACACTCGCCCTGCGATGGCCGTTCGCATCGTGGTGGTGGACTACGGCGCCGGAAATCTGCGCAGCGTCGCCCGTGCCCTCAACCACATCGGGGCCGAACCGGTGGTGACGGACGACCCGGCGGTGGTTGCCAACGCCGACGCGGTCGTGCTGCCAGGCGTTGGCGCTGCCGGGGATACCATGGCGAACCTCCGGGCGCGCGGTCTCGACGTCCCGCTGCGCGAGTTCATCGCCTCGGGGCGCCCTTTCTTCGGCGTGTGCATGGGCCTCCAGGCGCTCTTCGAATGGTCGGAGGAAGGGGGCGGCCAGGAGTGCCTCGGCATTCTCCCGGGGCGCGTCCTGAGGTTCCCGGCCGGCTCGGGATTGAAGGTCCCTCACATGGGATGGGACACCGTCGCCTGGAAGTTCGACCACCCGGTCGTGCGAGGGATTCCCAGTGGCAGCTACTTCTACTTCGTCCACAGCTTCTATCCCGTTCCTTCCGACCCAGCAGCTGTCCTCGGTGTGACGGAGTACGGTCTCGAATTCGCCAGCACGGTGGCGTGGCGGAACGTGGTTGCCACGCAGTTCCACCCGGAGAAGAGCGGCGCTCTTGGCCTCCGGCTGTACGAGAACTTCCTCGCCTGGGCACGGTGCGGTGCTCCCGAAACGGGAGGGGTGCGCTGACGTTCGAGGTCATCCCCGCCGTCGACATCCGCGGAGGGAAGGCGGTGCGCCTCCTCCGCGGAGACTTCGCAGCCGAGACCGTCTACGGCGACGACCCGGCCGCCGTGGCCCTGCGTTGGGCATCGCTCGGCGCTCCCCGGCTCCACGTGGTCGACCTCGACGGCGCCCGTGCCGGCAGGCCGGTCAACCTCGAACTCATCGGCCGCATCTGCCGTTCGGTCGCGGTTCCCGTGGAGGTCTCCGGAGGCCTGCGTTCGCTCGACGCCGTCGCGGCTGCCTTCGACGCTGGCGCCGACCGCGTGCAGCTGGGCAGCGCGGCGGTGCGGAGTCCGGAGCTCGCAGGAGAAGCGGCTCGGCGCTGGCCGGGGCGGGTGGTCGTCGCGCTCGATACCCGCGGGGGGCGAATCGCCGTCGACGGCTGGCAGGCCGAAGCGGAAGGCTCCCTCCTCGAGCTGGCGGAGAGGCTCGC
>DAOUCS010000072.1:0-3681 GCA_034431815.1 Dehalococcoidia bacterium | reverse complement strand
CACGACGGTATCGGCGCCCAGAACAGCCGCGTGCGGAAAGGCTGCAGCCACGACCGCCGCCTTGGCGAGCGCAAGACGCCTCGCATCGGCAACGGGATCGTCGCCGAGGATCTCTTCGACCCGCGGTTCCCGGATGGCGAACGCCGGCACGAGCGCCTTCAAAAGCTCCCGCCGCCGCGGAGACGCCGAGGCGAGGACCACCGGCGAACCGGCGCGGTTGGCGCTCACCGGCCCTCCGCCAGCTCGAGCTTCGCGACGCACTCGATGTGGGCCGTCTGCGGGAACATGTCGAGCGGCGTCACGCTCACCAGCCGATAGCCGCCGTTCACCAGCGTCCGCAGGTCGCGGGCGAGGGTCGTCGGATTGCACGAGACGTACACCAGCTCCCCGGGCCGGAGGCGAAGGATCGCCTGTAACGCCTCTGGCAGGCACCCGGCGCGGGGCGGGTCGAGCAGGATGACATCGGGCGCGGGAAAGAGGTAGGGCAACAGGTCTTCCACCTTCCCCTCGCGCATCTCCACGTTCGTGGCCTGCGCGAGGTTCTCCGCCGCATCCCGCACCGCTGAAGGCGATTCTTCGATAGCGATGACGCGGTCGAAGCGTTCGGCGAAGATGACGGCGAACGTGCCGACGCCGGCATACGCATCGACGAGCAGCCGCCCGCCGGCGGGAAGTGCCTCGCCGATGAGCCGCACCAGGGCCTCGGCCTGCTCGTGGTTCACCTGGAAGAACGAGGAGGCGCTGACGCGGAAGGTGAAGCCCGCGAGCCGTTCCCGGTACCACGCCTGTCCGGTTTCGAAGCTCACACCCTCGATGCGGGGATACACGAGGTACTCGCCCGTGGTCGGGTCGATGCGCACCTGGATCTGGTGCAATCCGGCGCCTTTGCCCTGGAGTTCGGGCAGGATGCGGTTCACGAACGGATGGGCGATGGGGCACTCCTCGACCTTCAGCAGCCGCCGGCCCCTCCGGGTGATGAACCCCACGTCGCCGTATTTTCGCCCGGTCGAAAAGCGGACGTGGTTGCGATACCCCCACGGCTCGCGGGCTCCCACGATGGGCCGGACGACGCTCGGGTCGAGCTTGCCGATCCGCTGGAGCTGCTCGCGAACGGCAGCCTCCTTAGCCGCGAGCTGCGCTTCGTAGCGAAGGTGCTGGAGCTGGCACCCGCCGCACTGCCCGAAGTAGCGGCATCGGGGCTCGACGCGGTCCGGTGACGGCTCGAGAACCCGCAGCATGACCCCTTCCACGTAATCCGGATAGACCCGTTCGATCTCGGCTTCCACCAGTTCGCCCGGCGCGGCGAAGTCGACGAAGATGACTCGCCCGTCGTCGAGCCGGCCCATCCCCGATCCGCCGAAGACGAGGTCTTCGATGCGAACCGTGACGAGCCGATCCGACTCGGCGAGGGCTCGGTGTTCGGCCGTGGTGCGGGTTCGGGCGCTCACGGTGTCCAGCTTAGGAACCGGCAGCCACGCGGGCGAGCGTAGGCGGGAGTTCGTGTACCGAGTACACTAACTCCATGGCGGCACCAGGACGCCGGTACAACCTCATCGTCGTCGGCAGCGGCATCGCAGGGCTGTTCGTAGCGCTGGAAGCCCACCGGGCCGGCGCGGGACCGGTGCTGGTGCTCACCAAGGGCAGCATCGACGATTGCAACACGCGGTGGGCCCAG
The DNA here is from genome assembly GCA_034431815.1 of Dehalococcoidia bacterium. GTDB lineage: Bacteria > Chloroflexota > Dehalococcoidia > Tepidiformales > Tepidiformaceae > HRBIN29. The sequence goes on along the minus strand of DAOUCS010000072.1, from coordinate 2,006 downwards.
GGGGGCATCGCCGCCGCGATCGGCCCCGAGGATTCGCCCGAGCAGCACTTCCGGGACACCGTGGCCGCGGGCGCGGGCCTGGTTGACGAAGAAGCCGCCTGGATCCTCTGCAGCGAAGCTCCGCGGCGTATCCGTGACCTCATCGAGTACGGCGTCGCGTTCGATTCGCTCGGCGGGGAAGTCGTGCTCGGCCGGGAGGCCGCCCACAGCCGGGACCGGATCCTCCACGCCGGTGGCGACCGCACCGGCGCTGAAATCGAGCGTGCGCTTTCGTCGGCGGTCCGCCAGCCCGGCGTCACCGTGCTCGATTTCACGGTGGTGACGAGGCTGTTGGTGGGCGACAGCGGCGCAGAGGGAGTCGAGGCCGTACACGCCGAAGGCGGTGAGTGCGAACGCTTCCTGGCCCCGTACGTCGTGATTGCCACGGGCGGCGCCGGCCAGCTGTATGCCCACACGACGAACCCAGAGGTGGCAACTGGTGACGGCGTGGCCCTCGGGTTCCTGGCCGGCGCCGAGGTGATGGACCTCGAGTTCGTCCAGTTCCATCCCACCGCGTTCGCCGCGCCCGGGGCACCGCCCTTCCTCATCTCCGAGGCCGTGCGCGGCGAGGGGGCGGTACTGCGGAACCGGCACGGCGAGGCGTTCATGAGCCGCTACGACGAACGAGCCGAACTCGCTCCCCGTGACGTGGTAGCGAGGGCTATCGTCGCGGAGATGCGCCGGGAGGAAGCCGAGTGCGTCTACCTCGATTGCCGCTCCCTGAACGGCGTCGACCCCGCGGCGCGTTTCCCCGGGGTGTACTCGTTCTGCCGCTCCCGAGGGATCGACCTTCGCCGCGACCTCGTGCCGGTTGCGCCGGCCGCCCACTACTTCATGGGCGGCCTCCGAACCGACACCTGGGCTCGGACAACCGTGCCGGGTCTGTATGCCGTCGGCGAGGCGGCCTGCACGGGCGTCCACGGCGCCAACCGCCTGGCCAGCAACTCGCTCGTGGAGACGATCGTCTTCGGTAAGCGGTGCGTCGAATCGATCGCGCGCGGCGACCGCTCGGCAGCGTCGCCCTACCCGGAGCCAATTCCGTTCTCGCCGGCGCGCCGCCTTCCGCCCGACAAGCGCACGCTCCAGCGCCTCATGTGGGACGCGGCCGGCATTGAGCGGGAGGAAGAAGGCCTGGCCGCCGCCCTCGAAACACTCCGGCGTTGGCCCGTTGACGACGAGCGTGCCGCTCCCAACCGCGACCTGCTCGAACGGCGGGCCCTCGCCCTCGTCGCTGAACTAGTATTGGATGCCGCGCGCCGCCGGACCGAAAGCCGGGGAGCGCACTTCCGCCGCGACTACCCTGAGACCGACGACCTCCGCTGGAGACGGCATCAGGTGTTTCGTTATGTCGCCTGACCTGCCGCCGTCATACGTCGTCGCCGAAGCCGTTGCCCGCGCCCTCGCCGAGGACAGGGCTGCCGAAGATGCCGCTACGCTCGCTGCTATCCCGGCCGATGCGGCAGCGCGTGGGGCGTTCGTCGCCCGGGAGGCGGGAGTCCTCGCGGGGATGCCCGTTGTCGCGGAGGTGTTTCGCCAGCTCGACTCGCGGGTTCGGATTGCGGTGCATGTCGGCGAAGGCGAACGCTTCCCCGCCGGCACCGTGCTCGCCACGGCGGAGGGTCCCGCCCGGGCCCTGCTGCAGGGCGAGCGGACGGCGCTCAACTTCCTGCAGCGGCTTTCGGGCATCGCCACGCTGACGCGTTCCTTCGCCGACGCCGTCGCGGGGACGGGGTGTCTCGTCCTCGACACCCGCAAGACGACGCCCGGCCTGCGCGACCTCGAGAAGTACGCCGTCCGCTGCGGCGGGGGCGCCAATCACCGCCGCAACCTGGCGGCAATGGCGATGCTGAAGGACAATCATCGCGAGCTGCTCGCGCGGGCAGGCGTCAGCCTGGCCGAGGCCGTGCGCAGGATCCGCGCGCGCACGCCCGGTATCGGCGTGGAAATCGAGGTCGACACCCTCGCCG
>DAOUCS010000071.1:0-4552 GCA_034431815.1 Dehalococcoidia bacterium | reverse complement strand
CCGCGGGCCGAGCCCTGCGGCATCCGCTTCCCCAACTGCTACCGAACTGCCACCCTCGCCGACCCCTGCCCCGGCAGGCGCCGCATCGGTTGCGCCGCCTGGACGCCTCCCGAGCGGCGTCGATGTGTCCTCGCCCGGCGAACTCGCTGAAGCCCATGCGGTCGAGCTGCTCGGTCGGATGAACGCGGCCCGCGCTTCGGCGGGGCTGCCACCGCTGACTCGGGACCCGCGCCTCGATGCCGTGGCCCGGGCGCGCGCTGAAGACCTTGCCCGGCGGAACTACTTCGCACACGTCGGCCCCGACGGCGCGAGCGCGTTCACGGAGCTGCAGGCTCGGGGCATCGCCTACCGGTTGGCGGGCGAGAACCTGGCTCGGAACACCTTTCCCGCCGACCGAACGGTGGCGGTGGCATTCGAGGGGCTCATGGCCAGCGCCGGCCATCGGGCGAACATCCTCGAGCCCGACTTCCGGTACGTCGGGGTAGCGGCGCTCCGCGTGGGCAGAACCTGGCTCTACGTCGCCGTCTTCGTGGACGGCATGGTGGGCGATGGAGGACTCGAACCTCCGACCCCCTCGTTGTAAGCGAGGTGCTCTAACCGTCTGAGCTAATCGCCCGCACCGCCAGTGTAGCGCTGCCGCACCGAGGCGAAACGGTCGGGAGGGGAGCTGCCTGTCCGCGACCTGTTCCGCGGAGGACTCCAGTGGTCACGGTGTTGCCGGCTGATTTCCTCGCCGATGTGTCGCCCCGAGTTCGTCCGGTACGATGGACCCGTGGAAGTCCGCCGCACGCGCCTGGCGATTCTCGGTTCGACGGGGTCCATCGGCCGGCAAACGCTCGAGGTCGCCGCGAAGTATCGAGAGGAATTCGAAATCGTTGCCTTGAGCGCCGGGAGGAACGCGGATGCGCTCGCCGCTCAGGTCGCGGCCGTCCGCCCCCGATTCGTTAACGCGGTGGCACGCACGCCCGCGCTCGAGGACGCGGTCCGGAGCACCGGGGCCGGCTGGCTCCCCGCGGAGGCGATTGCGGCGCACCCTGACGTCGACCTGGTGGTGGTTGCTACCGTGGGCGCTGCCGGGCTGTTGCCGACGCTGGCTGCGCTCCGCGCCGGGAAGGCAGTGGCGCTCGCGAACAAAGAGGTGCTTGTGATGGCGGGCCACCTCGTGCGGCGCGAACTGGAGCGCTCGGGCGGTGAACTCCGGCCCATCGACTCCGAGCACTCTGCTATCTGGCAGTGCCTCTGGGGGGAAGAAGGACGCCCGATCCGGCGGATCATCCTCACGGCGAGCGGCGGCGCATTCCGGGACCGGACCCTCGACCAGCTGGCGCGGGTCACGCCCGAGGAGGCGCTCAACCACCCGACGTGGCGTATGGGCCCGAAGATCACGGTCGACAGCGCTACCCTGATGAACAAGGGGATGGAGACGATCGAGGCGGTGTGGCTGTTCGGGGTGCCGATAGAGCGCGTGGAGGTCATCATCCACCGCGAATCGGTCATCCATTCCCTCGTCGAGTTCAGCGACGGCAGCGTGAAGGCCCAGATGGGGGTGCCGGATATGCGGCTCCCCATCCTCTGCGCGCTCGCCTATCCCCGGCGCTTGCCCGAACCGGTCGCGCCGCCCCTCGACCTCGCAGCGTACGGACAGCTCACCTTCGGCAAGCCGGATTTCGAGCGGTTTCCCTGCCTGCGGCTCGCGATGGAGGCGGGACGGCTCGGCGGCACCTACCCTGCCGTCATGGCAGCGGCCGACGAGGTAGCCGTTGCGCGCTTCCTCGCCGGCGAGCTCGGCTTCCTCGACATTCCCGCCGTCATCGAACGGGCACTGGAGCGCCACGAGCCCGTCTCGGACCCCTCCCTCGAGGAGGTACTCGCCGCCGACGCGTGGGCGCGGCAGGTCGCGGGCTCTGTCCCCGCGGGGGCTCGGTGATGGACATCACCGGCGCCGACCTGCTCGGCATCTTGCGCGCGGCGGGCCTCTTCGTGCTGGTGCTCGTGCCGCTCGTCGTCATTCACGAGCTCGGCCACTTTCTGGCGGCGAAGGCCTTCGGCATCAAGGTCCTGGAGTTCGCCATCGGCTTCCCGCCCCGCATCAAGGGGCTCGTCTGGCGGCGGGGTGAGACCGAGTACACGGTGAACTGGCTTCCCCTCGGCGGATTCGTGCGGCTCTTGGGTGAGGAAGACCCCTCCGACCCGCGTTCGCTTGCTGCGGCAGCCAGATGGAAGCGGTTTGTCGTGCTCTCCGCTGGCGTGTGGATGAACGCGCTGCTGGCCGTCGTGCTGATGAGCATCAGCTTCATGGTGCCGCGCGAGCGGTCCCTTTCCCTCGCCCAGGTGACGTCCGTCGCGCCCGGGTCGCCGGCTGCGGAAGCTCGAATCGTCGGCGAGATGCCCGACGGAAGCCCGCCGGCGCAAGGCCTGCAGCCGGGCGACATCGTTCTCCAAGTCGAGGGCCGCGAGGTCGCGAACGTCAACGAGCTCATCTACGCCAGCCGCCTGCACCTAGGGGAGACGCAGGAGTGGGTGATCAAGCGGGGCGGGGCGCTGCTCAAGGCGTACGTCTACGCCCGCTGGCATCCGCCGGCAGGGCAGGGGCCTACGGGGATCACCGTCGGGCCGCCTACCGTCTGCACCGGCGTCGACGACCAAGGGAATCCGACGAACTGCCAGCTCATCTACCCCTTCAACGAGCGGGTTGCCTATCCCCCGTGGGAGGCGATCCCGAGGGGTGCGCGCGCCCTGCTCGAGACGGTGCAGCTCTCGATTAACGAGCTGCGTGTGCGTATCGGTGGGGGCGGAGGCGCCGCGACTGACGACCAGCCGGTGTTCACCGGCCCTGTGGGTATCGCCGACACAACAAGCCAGGTGGTGAGCGAGGCGGGCTGGCGCGCGCTCATCGAGCTCGCGGCCTTGCTCAGCCTCAGCCTGGCCGTGTTCAACTTCCTCCCCTGGCCTGGCCTCGATGGCGGGCGGGTCCTGATGTTGGGGATCGAGGTGCTGCGGGGCGGGAAGCGGCTCTCGCCCGAGGTGGAGGGACTCATCCACTTCGCCGGGATGGCGGCATTGCTGAGCCTGGTGGCCATCGTCACCTACTTCGATATCGCCCGGCTCGTGACCTGAGGGCCCTCCGTGCTGTTCGACGCCGTGTTCGTCGGGCTCTTCGTGCTCGGCTGGCTCGCCTGCGGGATGCTCGCCTGGCTGGCCGGCTCGGTGGCGACGCGCGGCAACGCCGGCCTCGCAACGCTCCCGCTCGCAGCCCTCGCGGGCGTCGCCGGCGGCCTCATCGTCCCTTTCGCCGGCTTCACCGGGGAGGGCGGGCTCGCCGCGAGCTTCGCGGCAGCGGCGGGCCTGGCCGGGCTCGTCACCTTCGGCCGCATCATCGGCCGCACGGGACGCCGGCCGTGAAGACGGTCGCGCTCTCGACCATGTACGCCCAACAGCCGCGGTTCGAAGACGGCGGCGCCTTCGCCCGGTTCGCGCGGGCCGCGCACTTTGACGGCATCGAGATCTCCCATTCGACCCCGGCCGAAAAGGTCAGCGCCATCGTCGCCGCGGGGGCATTGCCGGTGGTCTCCGTTCACGCACCAGCCCCCTTCCGCGTCCTGGATGATGGGCGTCCGAACGGCGCTCTCAACCTCGCTTCGCTGGACGAACGCGAACGGGAGGAGGCGGTCCGGGAGGCGCTCCGCTCGGTCGAGCTCGCTGAGCGGCTCGGGGCAGAGCGGGTGGTCGTCCACCTCGGCCACGTGGACCCGCCCGAAGGTGCCCGCATCCACCCGCTGGAGCGGCAGCTCCGGAAGCTGTTCGATCGGAACGCGCTCCGGACGGACGAAGCCCGGCAAGCGGCGGAGGAGCTGTTGGTGTGGAGGCGGTCGGCGGCCGAGCCGTACCTCGAGGGGGCCCGCCGCTCGCTCGAGACGCTCACCGCCGCAGCCGCGGCGGCGGGGCTTGTCATCGGGATCGAGACGCGCCTCCACGCCCACGAGATTCCCCTGCCGGAGGAGGCCGTGCTCCTGCTGGCGGGCCTTGACCCGAAGGCGGTCGGCTACTGGCACGACGTCGGGCATGTGGAAGTCCTGGCGCGCCTGCGGCTCGTTCCGCGGAGCCGGTGGGAGCGGGCTCCGGGGCTTCGCCTCGTCGGGGTCCACGCCCACGACGTCCGCGGGCTGCTCGACCACAGGGCACCGGGGAACGGAAGCATCGACTGGGAGCGAATCCGGCGCTTGGCCGCCCGCAGCCCGCTCGTCACCTTCGAAATCGACCAGCGCGAACCGGAGGAGGGCGTCCTGCGTGCCCGCGCGTTGCTCGGCGGGCCGTCGGACTAAAACTCGAAATCGAGGGCGATGTCGAGTGCGCGGGCGCTGTGCGTGAGCGCGCCGATCGAGACGGCGTCGACCCCTGTTTCGGCGATAGCGCGGACCGTTGCCAGCGTAACCCCTCCGCTCGCTTCGAGCTTTGCCCGGCCTGCGGTCCGTCGCACGGCCTCACGTAGCTCCTCGGGCGACATGTTGTCGAGCAAGACCCAATCGGGCTCCGCCACCAGCGCCTCCTCGAG
>DAOUCS010000070.1:0-2642 GCA_034431815.1 Dehalococcoidia bacterium | reverse complement strand
CGTGGGAAAGCGGGCGGGAGAGGCAGCGGTCGACCAGCGGGAGATCGAGGCGCTCATGATCCGGCTGGCCAAGGAAGGCAGACGGGTCGTTCGCCTGAAAGGGGGCGACCCCTTCGTGTTCGGACGCGGCGGCGAGGAGGCGCTCGCCCTGCGGAAGGCGGGCGTGCCGTTCACGGTCGTGCCCGGCGTCACGTCGGCCATCGCCGCTCCGGCGTACGCGGGGATCCCCGTGACGCACCGAGGGGTCGCGGCCAGCGTGTTCATCGCCACCGGGAGCCGCGGCGGAGACGATGCCCGGCCGGTCGACTGGCGCGGCGCCGCCGCTGCGGACACCGTCGTGGTTCTGATGGGCGGCCTGCGACTGGAGGCGATCGCCGAGGCCCTCATGACGGCAGGCAAACCGCCCGAGACGCCGGCTGCGGTCATCCAATGGGGAACGCGCAGCGACCAGCGCGTGGTGCGGGGCACGCTCGCAACGATCGCGGCCGACGCCGCCCGTGCCGAGCTCGGGACGCCGGCGTTGCTCGTTGCCGGCGAGGTCGTTCGCCTGGGCGAGCAGCTGAGCTGGTTCGTCCCGGGGCCCCTCGCCGGTGTGCAGGTCGTGGTGACCCGCTCGCGAACGCAGCAGAGCGGCCTTCGCGAGCGGCTGGAGCGGCTCGGAGCAAGGGTTGTGGAAGCGCCGACAATCCGCGTCTCCTACGCGCCAGAAGAGGTGGCCGCAGCCCTCGAGGAACGGTGGGAGTGGATCGCGCTGACGAGCCAGAACGCTGTCGAGGCGCTCTGGCGGGCACTCGAAGCCAGGGGCCAGGATGCGCGGCGTTTGGCCTCCATCGGGCTCGCTGCCGTGGGAGAAGCGACCGCGGCCGCGCTTGCCGCCCGGGGCCTCCGAGCCGATTTCGTCGCCGATGACGGCACCGCCCCCTCCCTCGCGGGGGCCCTCCCGGTGCGCGAGGGGGACCGGGTGCTCTACCCAGCGTCGTCGGAGGCGGGCGACGAGCTGGAACGCCGGCTGCGGGAGCGGGGCGCCTACGTGTGGCGGGTCACCGCCTACCGGGTCGAGCCAGCCCCGCTCGACGAGACGACGCTGGCGGCCGTACGCGAGGCCGATGTGATCACCTTTACGAGCGGCTCGACGGCACGGTTCCTGGCCCGCGCCCTCGGCGGGACTCCGCTGCCGGAGCGGGTGCGCCTCGTGAGCATCGGCCCGAGCACATCGGCGGCGGTAGCGGAGGCCTTCGGGAGGGTCGACGCTCAAGCGCGGGAGCCGACGCTCGACGCGCTGGTGGAAGCAATCTGCGAGGCGGCGCCGTGGGGCTGATGCTCGAGCTGCAGCCGTCGCTCGGCCCCGCCCTCGTCGTGGGCGGCGGGAACGTTGCGCTCCGCAAAGCCAGGACAGCGGCCGAAGCCGGCTTCGCCGTGACCGTCGTGGCTCCCCGCATCGCCCCCGAGTTCGACGCACTCGGCGTGCGCCGGATCGAGCGTCCGGTGGAGGAGCGGGATTTGGACGGAGCGGCGATCGTGTTCGCGTGCACAAACGACCGAGAGGTGAACCGGCAGGTCGGTATCTGGGCCCGGGCTCGCCGGGTCCCCGTGGTCGTGGCCGACAGCCCGGAGGAGAGCACGGCCTTTTCGCCGGCGATCCACCGCGACGGCGACCTCGTGGTGGGGGTATCGACGAACGGCGCGTCGCCGCAGCTGGCCCAGCACGTGCGCGACCGCATCGCGGCAGCGATCGGCACCGGCTGGGCTTCCCGAGTGGAGCGGGCACGGCGGGAGCGCCAGCGCGGCGCGAGCCGGTGGGAGGAGGCGGAATGAAGCGGGGACTGCTGCTGCTGGGCCACGGGTCCCACCTGAACCCGAACTCCAGCGCGCCCGTTTACCAGCACGCCGACGAGATCCGGCGGCGCGGGGTCTTCGACGACGTTCGGACGGCTTTCTGGAAGGAGGAACCCGCGCTGGCCCGAGCATTCGACGGCTGGAACATGGACGACGTGACTGTGGTGCCCGTGTTCATCGCCACGGGTTACTTCACCGAGCAGGTGATCCCGCGGGAGCTCAGCCTGACGGGGCCGCTCTCGCGTGTCGACGGGCGCACTGTGCGGTACACGGGGGCCATCGGGGCCCATCCTCGCCTAGCCGATGTCATCGAGCTCCGCGCCCGGGAAGCGGGTGCGGGGCCCGAAGCGGCGGTGGCGGTCCTGGGGCACGGAACGCCGCGGAATCCGAACTCGGAACGCAACATCTACCTTCAGGCGGAGCGCGTCGCAGCACGGGCGGCATTCCGCGAGGTAACGGCGGTGTTCCTTGACCAGGAGCCGAACATGCGGGACGTGCTCCGCTATACCAGCGCGGAAACCGTGGTCATCGTGCCCCTCTTCATTGCTGATGGATGGCATGTCGACGAGACGATCCCCGAGGAACTGGACCTTACAGGACCGGAGACGGTCCGCGACGGCCGCCGTATCCAGTACGCGGGGGCGGTGGGAACGCACCCCTCGCTGGCTGACGTCATCCTGCAGGCGGCCGAGGAGGCGTCGGCGTGGAGATGAGCGTCCTCGAAGCGATCGCCGCGCGGCGCCCGTTCCGTCTCGGGGAGGTAGAAGCCGAGCCGGACGGCGCCGAGGGCTGGGTGGTGCGGGGGC
>DAOUCS010000069.1:0-13469 GCA_034431815.1 Dehalococcoidia bacterium | reverse complement strand
GCTACCCGGAGGTGTTCGGCGCGGCGGCGGCCGCCGGCGGGCGGTAGCAGCCCCAGGCGGCGCCGCCGGGGACGCCGCGGGCGCTTCGGACCGCGCGAGGCGGCGTCGGCGGCCGTCTGCCGGACCCCGGGGAAGCGGACTCCTGGGCCCGCCCGCGCGGCCGGGTTCCGGCGGACAGGAGCGGGTCAGCGGGCGGAGGTCGCGAGGCTCTCCAGTTCGGGCGGGTACGGCTCGAAGAGGGTCTGCGCGGCGAGGTACTCGACGCCGAAGCGCTCTGCCCACGAGCGGAGGAGGGTGAGGATGGCCTCGGCGGGGAGGGCGCGGCGCCGGTACGCCGCCAGGGCGTTGCGGAAGTGCGCCCGCTCCCGCTGCGACAGCTGTTTCGAGACGAAGCCGTACAGGTGCGTGGCGACATCGGCGAAGCGGCCGATGGTCGGGGGGCGCTGGAGGGCGGCCATGAACGACCGCCGATAGGCGGCTGCGGCCTCCGGCCACGAGAGGACGTGGGCCTGGGAGGCGAGCCACCGGCCGAGCTCGCGGGCGGCGCGGGGGTTGTGCGCCAGCAGCACGAACTTGTACCGCGTGTGGAAGTCCACCAGATCGCCCAGGGAGCGGAGGCCCCGCAGCCGCGCGCTGGCGAAGACGCGGGTGAGGAAGTTCGCGCGGAGCTCCCGGTTCGTCAAACGGCCCTCGTCCTCCATGGGCACGTCCGGGAACGCCTCGGCCAAGGCGGCGGCGAACAGCCCCGGGCGCCGCCGAAGCGGGCCGCCGCCTCCCGCCGCGTAGACGCGCGCGTCCTTCACCCCGCACGTCGGCGACCGGTTCTTCAGGATGAACCCGTCGACCTCGCCGAGGGTGGCGGCGAAGGCTTGGGCGAACTCCGCCATCGCCTCGGTGAGGTCCCGCTCGGTGGCGGGCTGGACGAGGCGGACCTCTCCCGCCGACTCCACCAGCCGCACCGGGGGCCGGGGCGAACCGAGTCCGATGGCGAATTCGGGACAGACGGGCACGAAGTCAACGTGGGCGCGGAGGGCGGCGACGAATTCGTCCGGGATGAGGCTGCCGTCGTAGCGTACGGCTTCGAACCCGAGACAGGCGCTGACGACGACGCGCGGCCTCGGCCACCCGGCGCCCACGGCGCTACCCTCCTGCGGCAGCGGGGACGGCCGCCGGGACGGGGCGGCGCACCGTGCCGAGCTCCTCGCCGACGAGGCGGGCGGTGATCGCCGCCGAGAGGAGCACCCCCGGCATGCCCGCCCCGGGATGCGTGCCCGCACCGACGAGGTAGAGGCCGGGCACTTCGGTGCGGTTCCGCGGCCGGAACGCGGCCGACTGGAAGAGCGTCGGCTCGATGCTGAAGGCGGCGCCCCGGAAGGAGCGGAGTCGTTCGGCGAAGTCGCGGGGGGTGAAGGCGTGCAGCACCGCGATGGAGGCGCGGAGGCCGGCGAACCCCGGCGCGCGTTCCAGTTCGCGCAGGACCCGCTCCCGGAACGCCGGCTCGTCCCGCTCCCAGTCGATGCCGCGGCCCTCGTGGGGCACCGGGACGAGCACGTACATCGTCTCCCGGCCCGGCGGCGCGACGGAGGGGTCGGTGCGCGAGGGCGTGTGGACGTAGAAGGCGAGCTGCGGCGGCAGGCCGCGGCCGTCGAAGACGTGCCGGAGGGTGCTGCGGTAGTCCGGCGGCATCACGATCGTGTGGTGGGCGAGTTCAGGGAAGGTGCGGTCGAGCCCCAGGTAAAGGAGGTAGCAGCTCATGGAGTACCGCATGCGCGGAAGCCGCCACCCCCAGAACTTCGGCCGGTGCTCCTTCCCGAGGAGGCGGAGGTAGGTCATGGGGGCGTCGGCGTTCGAGACCACGGCCCTGCTCCGCACCTCCTCCCCCGTCGCCAGCAGGGCGCCGGCGGCCCGGCCCTGCTCGACCAGGATCCGGTCGACGGGGACGCCTGTGAGAAGTTCGCCGCCGAGGGTGCGGAAGCGCCGAACCATCGCCTCGACGATGGCGTACGTGCCCCCGCGCGCGTACCACACGCCTTCGGTGCGCTCGAGGTGGGGCACGATGCTGTAGACGGAGCTCGCCCGAAGGGGGTTGCCGCCGATGAAGAGCGGGTGGAAGGAGAAGAGCGCCCGCACGCGCTCGTCGGTGAAGTGGCGCCTGGTGAGGGAGTAGACGGAGCGGTGCGCCCCGAGCCGCACGAGTTCGGGGACGACGCGGAGGAAGTCGGCGATGCTCAGGAACGGCTGCCGGGCGAGTTCGCCGAAGGCGCGGTCGTAGATGCGGGCCGTCCTCCGCAGGAACCGGGAGACGGCGGGAGCGTCCTCCGGCGCGAGCGCCGCGACCGCGTCGGCATCGTCGCCTCCGCCGTACTCCACGCTGCTGCTGTCGGCGAAGACCACGCGGTAGTACGGGCGGAGGGGCAGGAGCTCGACGTCCTCGTCGAAGTCCGCACCCGCGGCTCCCCAGAGCTCGCGGAAGAGGGATGGGAGCGTGACGAGGGTCGGCCCCATGTCCCACACGTGGCCCCCGTCTTCGAGGCGGTAGGCCCGGCCGCCGGGCCGTTCGCGGGCCTCGATGACGAGCGTGCGGTAGCCGGCGGCCTGCAGGCGCATCGCCGCCGCCAGGCCGCCGAGGCCGGCGCCGATGACGAGGACGTCACACGACCTCACGGACTGGCACTCCTTCGATTGCTGGGGCGCGGGCCTCCGCGAACCCGGAGAGCCGCCGGACCTCCGCTTCGAGCCGGCGCGTGAGGCCGGCGACATCCTCCCCGGCGGCGACCGGCACCGGTTCGCCCACGCGGAGCGTCACCCGCCACCGCCGCCTCCCCGCCGCCGGTTCGTAGGCGAGCCCTACCGGGATGACGGGGACGGGCCGGCCGAGCCGGTCCGCGGCGCGGGCCGCGAGCCACGCCGTGCCCTGCCCGAAGGGGAGGAGCTCGTCGCGGCGGTTCCCCGCATGGGGGTCGTAGACTGGCCATCCCTCGGGGAAGATGGCCAGCAGCTCCCCGCGGACGAGGCGGTCCAACGCCTCACGCATGCCGGCCACGATGGGCCCGGCGCGGAACGAATCCCCGCGCGGCCGGTCGATGACCGGCCAGCCGGCGAGGGAGCAGAGGAACGCCATGGCCTTGCGGCGGAGGCCCGGGGACGCCCAGTCGAGGGTCACCACGATGCCGGGCGTGCGGGAGAAGGCGGAGAGGAGGAGGACGCCGTCGTACAGGTGATGAACATGGCGCACCGCCAGGAGGGCGGGACCGGCCGGGGGAACCCGCTCCGTCCCTTCGGCCTCCAGCTCGACGCGGCGCCGGAGGACCCGGGCGGCGAGCTGGAGGACCCGCCGTCCGACGGGCGCGCCCGCGGAGCCGCCCCCGGCCGCGAGGGCCGGCAGGACGGCGGCGGGGGCGACGATGGCCACGGGCCCCCACAGGCCGACCCCGAGGGCGAGCGTCGAGGCGAAGCCGATATTCGCCAGGTAGCAGCCGAGGGGAAGGCGCAGGTGCCGGGGGTCGACGTCGGGATCGCTCCGCCAGAGGAGGCGGCTCAGACCCATGAAGGCGAGTCCGGTGGCCATCCAGCCGGCGAAGTTCTGCAGCGGCATGCCAAAGTACGAGCCCTCTTCGAACCAGGCCCAGAACCGCACGGGGAGGGACTCGTGGGCCATGGCCGGGTCGAGGACGAGGTCCCAGGCGACGAGCAGCCAGCTTCCGAAGAGGAGGCCGGCCGGGGCCCGGAGCCGGCTCCGGACGAGGCGCTTCGCGAGGGAGTAGCCGAGCGTGTAGCTGGCCATGCCCATGAAGAACCAGGACATCGGGATGGTGTACGGAACCCGGCCCAGCACCTTCGCACCGAGGCCTTCGAGGTATTCGTAGCCGCCGAAGGGCCAGCCGGTCTTGGTCCCGGTCAGCTCGGCAGTGAGCGAGATGCCCACCGATGCGGCGAGGAAGATGGCGAGCTTCCGGCGGCCGAGAGCGGCGAGCGCCCAGGCGGCCATCGCCGCCGCGCCGAACCAAATCTGGACCGAGCCGCCGTGGCGCATCCCGAACTCGTAGGCGCGCTGCGCGAAGGCGTCACCCTGCCAGAGCTCAGGGTTCGGGATGGCGATGAGGATCCCCGCGGCCCCGAACACCATCATGGCGACGTGGGCAGCCAGCGCGTTCCAGGCGAGACGGAGCGGCATCACGCTACCTCCTCGAGGACTCGTCCGCGCCAGGTATGCCGCCGAGCGAGGGCAGCTTGCCACAGCCGGAGCAGGACGGGGAGATCGGCGAGCGGCGCCAGCGCTGCCCAGCCGCGGCTCCGCGGGTAGGCGCGGGCGATCCCGACGCCGACCGCGAAGCGGAGCGCGGTTCCGAGGAGCGCGGAAAGGGTCACGGTCGCCGGCAGCCTCGCGGGGCGGGCGAGGGCCAGCAGCAGGCCGGGCAGCGCCTGGACAGCCGTCGCGGCTGCCAGACCGGTCCAGGGAGCGGGACGGGTGAGGCCGTCGCGGAGGGCGAGGGAGCGCGGCCAATTCCGCCACGCGTCGCCCACCGACGCGTACATCTCCACCTCGATGTCGTCGGCCTCGACGCTTGCGACCGTCACCCCCTGCGCGTGGAGGGCGCGGGCGATGGTGACGTCTTCGCAGCGGCTCCGGGCAGCCATTCGCCAGAGGTCTCCGGAGCGGAGGAGGTCGGTGGCGGCGAGCATCGCCTGGCCGTTGGCGAGCACCTCGCCCGCGTGCCGCGGGACGGTGCCCGGGAGGCCGACGCGGTAGACAAGGGTTGCCAGCATGGAGGCGTGGAGGGCGGCCAGCGGGCCGCATACGGCCATTCGGGGCGCGGCGGAAAGGACGCCGCACCCAGCCGCGAGTGCCGTGGCGAGGACCCGTGCGGGCGACGCTGGCCCCAACCGGACGTCGGCGTCCGTCATCAGGACCCAGGGCGTCTCGACCGCGTCGAGGGCGGACCAGAGCCCCCACGCCTTCCCGTCCGCCCACCAGGGCGGCGGAGGCCCGGCTTCGACCAGCCGGATGCGTGGGTCTGCCTCCGCCGCGCTCCTGACAAGTCGCAGCGTTTCATCTCCCGAGCCGGTGTCAGATATTACGATACGTGAGACCGGTGCCGCGCAGTCGCGGAGCGAGGCGAGGCACGGTCCGATGCGCTCCGCCTCGTTGAGGACGGGGACCACCACCGTGAGCGAGGGCAAGCGCTCCGCATCTTCGGGCGCGGCGGCGTACCGGAGGCGGGGACGGCGCCCCTGCCGCGCCAGGCGGCCGTAGGCGGCGATGGAGCCGGCTAGGTGGGCGACGGGGACCGTTGCCACCCAGGGAGTCCTCATCGCACCTCTCCCAGGCGGAGGTCCCACCAGGCTCGGGCGGCGTAGCGGAGCTTCTGGGCGGCCGAGGTGGAGGCGCGCCGTTCGAGGCACGTCGCCCCGAGCCGCTCGACCTCGTCGAGGATGCCGCGGTAGGCGTAGGCTGCAGCGGTGATGCCGAAGCGGCAGTCGGGCGGGAGGTAGGCGATGCCCCGCAGGCCGCGGCGGTACAGCTCGCGGGCCTTCGCTGCCTCGGTGCCCAGGAGTGCTTCGAAGGACGCCCGGCGGACGCCCCGCAGCCGGTCGGGGGCGAGGTCAGCCGGCGAGAGCCCGTACGATGCCAGGGTCGTTTGGGGCAGGTAGCAGCGGCCCCGACGCAGGTCTTCGGCGATGTCCCGGAGGATATTCGTTCGCTGCATGGCCCGACCGAGGGCGTCGGCCGCGGCCAGCGCCGGCGGCTCGCGGACCCCGAGGAGGAGGGCCATCGCGACCCCCACGGTGCCCGCGACGCCGCGGCAGAAGGCGTCGAGCTCCGCCTCGTCCTCCAGGTGGCGGGGGCGCGCGTCGGCGAGGAGGGCGTCCGCGAGCTCGACGAGGACGTCGCGCAGTCCCGGCACGTCGGCGAGGAGGGCGCCGATCGCCGCACCGAAGTCGTGGTCCGGAGCGGGGCCGTCGCCGGCCAGCCACTGCCGCCAGGCGGCGGCGATCCGGTGTTCGTATGCGCCCCCTTCGTCGACGAGGTCGTCGAGGTGCCGGCAGAAGGCGTAGAGGGCAGTGACGGCGGGGCGCACGCGGACGGGCAGCAGGCGGGCCGCAAAGGCGAAGGTCCGTCCGTGCTCGGCGAGGACGCGCCGGAAGCGGCGCTGGACAGCCGGCGCCGGCGAGATGGCAGTGAGGTTGGCGGCGGTCATGGTGAGCGTTCCTCCCTGAGTGCGGATTGCCAGAGCGTCCGGGCACGGCGCGCCGCTTCGGCGTGGGCGACGATCGGTGCGGGGTAGTCGCGCGCGGCGCCGTTCAGTTCCGGCACCCACCGCCGGACGTACTCACCCAGCGGGTCGAAGCGTTCTTGGTGCCGGGCAGGGCTGAAGGCGCGAAACGGTGTGGCGGCGTCGACCCCCAGGGAGGCCGCCCACTGCCAGCCGAAGGTGTTGTTCGCCACGTCGCCGTCGACCAGCTCCCGAAGGAAGTGGGCAAGTCCCCAGCGCCAGTCCACGAGGAGGTGTTTGGTGAGGAACGACGCGGTCAGCATGCGAAGCCGGTTCGCCATCCGGCCGGTGGCGGCGAGCTCACGCATCGCCGCGTCGACGAGCGGGTACCCGGTCCGCCCCTCGCGCCAGCGATCGAACGCCTCGCGGTCCTGCCGCCACGGCAGGCGGTCGAAGGCGGCGCGGTACGGGCGGCTCCGGAGGTCGGGGCGATGCCAGAGTACGAAGTGAGCGTACTCTCGCCAGAACAGTTGGCGGATGAAGGGCTCCGAGGGGCAGCGGAGGGCGGCCTCGCGGGGGGAGATGAGCCCGAAGTGGAGGTCTTGGCTGAGCGCTGAGGTGGCGTCGACGTCGAGCGAGTTGCGTGCCTCGGCGTAGCGGTCGAGGCGCTCGTCCGCGAACCGGCTGAGCCGCCGCCGTGCGGCGGTCTCGCCCGGAGCGATTCCGTCGGGCAGCGGGACGGCCGCTCCGAACTTCCCCGGCGGCGGAACGGGGTCGGGCCGGAGGTCCGACGGCGTCCGTGGGGCGGGCGGTGGCAACGGCGCCCCGATGGCGGCATGGCGCACGGCGCGGTAGAAGGCGGTGAAGCTCGGCAGGCGGGCCGGGTCGACCACCGCCGGCCAGGCGTGAGGCGCGAGGAGCGCGCCGTCGTGTGCGGCGAAGCGGATGCCGACGGCGGCGAGGGCGCGGGCGACGGCGGCATCCCTGCGGCGGGCGTACGGCGTGACGTCGGCCGTCACGTGCACGGTCCCAGCGCCGACGCTGCGGGCTGCCTCGGGCACCCAGTGCTCCGGCGGGCCCTCCCGAAAAAGCAACGGGACCCCGATGGCGGCGAGCCGCTCCCGGAGCTCCGCCAGGGATTCCAGGAGGAACCGCACACGCCGTGGGCCCATGGTCGGGGCGCTCAGCAGCCGCGGGTCGAGCACGAAGAGGGCCACGGTCTCGCCCGCGGCCACCGCCTCCGAGAGCGCGGGGTGGTCGTGGACGCGCAGGTCGCGCCGGTACCAGACGACGCTCCTCATCGGGCGGCGCTTGCCTCCGGGTGGGCGACGTGTGGCAGAAGCGAACCGAACCGACTTCGCAGGACTTCGCGGCGATACCGGAAGATCTCCCGGAGCCGGGGGCCCACCGCCAGGCGATGGACGGGCTCGCTGAAGGGGCTCAGCGGGAGCGCGTAGTGCACGACGTCGATGACGCGGACCCCGCCGGGAACGGCCTCGAAGCGGTGCTGGTGGTGCCAGAAGCGGTACGGGCCGAACCGCTGCTCATCGACGAAGAGCTGGCCTTCGACGGCGTGCGTGATCTCGGTGACCCACTGCGAGCGGAAGAAGGGGAAGGGCGAGACGGTGTAGGTGATGATGAGCCCCGGGCGGATCCGATGAGGCGGATTGGAAGTGATCCGGAGGTGGAGCCACGGAGGCGTGATCTCGGGGAGGTTCCAGGGGTCGGAGAAGAAGGCCCACGCCTCGTCGAGGCTGATGGGCAGGTCCTGCGTGGCGACGAGGCGGTGCAATCGCATTGCTGCGGGGCTCCTGGGACAGGGATTGGGGAGCCCGGCCGCAGCCGGGCTCCCCGGAGGACGGAGGGCTCAGGCCTCGCGGCGTACGGCCGCCCGCCGCCGGATGAGGACCGACGCGGAGAGGAGGGCGAACGAGGCTCCGGCGGCCATGAGCAGCCTCGCGAGACCGAAGCGGCTACCGGGATCGGAGGACGTCGCGAGCCCGGTACCCGTGCGCGGCGGCGCCGGCGGGGGCGTCGCATCCACCAGCGGTACCGCGCGCAGGGTGCCTTCGCTGACGAGCCCGACGGCGACCACCGTGTACACGGTGCGGGCGTCCAGCTGGACGTCGTCGAGCGGCAGGGCGACCGTCGTGGTCCCGGCGACGCGAACGTCCAGGTCGTAGGTTCCGGCATCCACCGGCGTGTAGGAGCCGACACCCTGGAAGGCGACGTTGGAGAAGAGGACGGTGTTCGTGCCCCGAACGACGATATCGACTGCCGGGGCGTCGGGCGATGCGTGGATGAAGCGGACGTGCGCCTTTCCGGCGGCCGGCGTGGCGTTGTTGTCCGTCAGCGGAAGGAGCGCCAGCGAACCGTCGCCCGACCGTCCGACCGCGAGCACGGTGTAGTCGCGGCCGGCTTCGACGTTCAGCGTGGCCTGCAGGGCCGGCGTGCCCGTGCCGTCCGACGGCGAAACGAACACTTTGACATCGCGCGCGCCCGCAGGCAAGGCCACGTACGGCGTGGCGTTCGGGAAGGCGAGGGCCGTGACGGCCTTCTGACCGTCTACGAAGATGTCGACCGGAGGCGTGTCGGGCGAGGCGTGCATCACGCGGACACGACCGGTCGAGCTCTGCGCCTCCGCATCGGGGGCCGCGGTTCCCGCCGCTGCTATCCCGAGCAGGGCCAGGAAGAGAAGGAAGTAGCGGATCACGGCTCCAGATCCCTTCTCAGGTGGTTTCGCGCGCCCGTCGGCTGGGAGAGCCTGAGGGACAACGCTGGACACACCATAGACAGACCCCGGGTGTTTTGTCCAGAGTATGTACAGAGTGCGTCAAGAGTCGGAGAATGGAGTCATGCCGAACTTCATGCGGATCGGCGAGCTCGCGGCCCGAACCGGCCTCTCCATCGACCGCATCCGGGTATGGGAGCGCCGGTACCGGCTGGTGTCGCCGATCCGGAGCGCGGGCGGCTTCCGTCTCTACAGCGAGGAGGACCTTCAGCTTCTCCTCGCGATGCGCGATCTCGTCGAGGCGGGCGTGCCGGCCAGCGAGGCCGCGCGGCGTGTACGGGCGGAGTACGCCTCAGGGGCGCACGGAGCGCTCCGTCGGGGCCCTATCGCAGAGGCTGCGCGACGGCTGCGCGAGGCGCTGGACGCCTGGAACGAGCACGAGGCGCAGGCTGCCATCGACGACGCCTTCGCCGCCTTCGACTTCGAGACGCTGGTCGACGAGCTGTTCGTGCCGTATCTCGATGAACTCGGCGAGCGATGGGCGCGGGGAGAGATCTCCGTCGCCCACGAGCACTTCGCCTCGTCGGTGATCCGGGGCCGGCTGATGGCCTTCGCCCGTGGTTGGGATCGCGGCTTCGGACCGAGGCTCGTTCTGGCCTGTGTACCCGGCGAGCTGCACGACCTCCCGCTGGTGATGTTCGGCATCCTCGCTCGGCGGCGCGGCTGGCGCATCACCTTCCTCGGCGGCGATACGCCGATCGCTACCGTCGAGGTCGCCCGCCAGGCCGTCGCGCCCGCGGGGGTCGTTCTCGCCTCCTCGACCGAGGAGGGCTTCGTGCAGTGTACCGGCGGGCTCGCAGAGCTCGCGGCGCGCGGTCCCGTAGCGCTTGGGGGCCGGGGCGCGACGCACCGCGTCCGCGAGGTGGTGGGTCTGCCGGTGCTCCCTCCGTCGCTCACCGAGGCAGCAGCAGCGCTGGACGACGTTTTCGCATCGCTAGTGACTCGGCCCCGCTCCTAGGGCACCCATCCGGCAGGCCTCGCGAGGGGGCGGCGCGCTGTTGGCGCGTGGGCGCGTCGCGACGGTGGTCCGCTACGGCGATGGCGGAGGATATTCGGCGGGTGACGGGCGACGCGCAAACCGTATCCCGGCGGCGGAGGCTTGGCGGGGTCCTTCGCGGCGAGCTGGGAGGTGGCAGGGGGCGGGCGGAGATGGAGCGGGAGACGGGATTCGAACCCGCGACATCCTGCTTGGAAGGCAGGCGCTCTGCCTCTGAGCTACTCCCGCTCGCTCGGTCCGATCCTACCGCGCCGAGGTCAGCCGTTCTATCGGAGCCGTCGTGCCGCCGGCGGTCAGCCCTCGTGCTGGCGCTGCCACCAGAGCAACCTGCCGAGGGCCTGGGCCGCCCGGGTAATGCTCGGGAAGGTCGCCAGGCCGCCGCGCCAGCAAAGCTCCTGGAACTCGTTCGCCTGTTCGAAGCCCTCGCTGGTCAGCGACGGGCGAATGGCGACGACCACAGGTTTGCCGAACTGCTCTTGGACGCGTCCGAGCACCTCGGCTTGCTGGGCGGCACGCTTCCGCGCGTCCCCGAGCCGGGCCATCGGCCCCATGCCGAAGCCGGTGTGGTAGAGGATGACGTCGATGTTCGGCGCCTCCGCGCAGATGCGCAGGGTAGCCTCGAACCCTTCAGTCTCCCAGAGGCTCGTGGTGTCGATGGGGTTGCGGATGCTCGTTCCGGCTTCGGCGGTGACCTTCGCCAAGGCGGCCTGGGTCTCCGGCAGGAGCGGCGGCACTTCCAGCCCGGCAGCGGCGAGGTCGTCGGCGGCGAGGACGCTGGCACCGCCGCCTGCGCCGACCACCGCCACGCGCGGCCCCGGCAAACGCCGAGCGAAGCGGAAGGAGACGGCGGCGTCCACGAGCTCCTCCATCGTGTCGACGCGGACCGCGCCGGCCTGCTTGCAAAGGCCGTCGAACACGGCGAGAGAGCCAGCGAGCGAGGCGGTGTGCGAGTGGGCGGCACGCGAGCCCGCCTCGGTCCTGCCGCCCTTCAGGAGGATGAGCGGCTTCCGCGCTCCGAGCGCCCGGATCGCGCGCGCCAGCCGCGGGCCGTCCTGGATCCCTTCGAGATACGCGGCGACGATGCGCGTATCGTCGTCGTCGAGGAAGTACTCGAGGAAGTCGGCTGCCTTCAGGTCCGAGCCGTTGCCGAAGCTCACGACCTTCGAAAAGCGCAGTCCGCGGGGAAGGCCGTACCGGACGAACTCCCCCGCGTTCATCCCGCTTTGGGAAACCATCCCCACGTCGCCGGGCTCCGGCGGCTGCCCGGGCATCATCGCCAGCCGGGAGGCGGGAACGTACAAGCCCATGCAGTTCGGACCGATGACGCGAATGCCCGCCTCCTTCGCCCGCTCGACGACGGCTCGCTCCAAGGCGGCCCGCTCTTCATCCCCCGTCTCCGTGAAGCCGGCCGTGAAGAGGTGGAGAACGCGAACCCCTCTGGCGATGCAGTCCTCGACGAGCTGCGGGACGACGCGGGCCGGCACGGACGAAATGACATAATCAACTTCGTCGGGGACGTCGCGAAGGCTTCGGTAGCACTTCAGGCCGCGGATCGCACGGGCCGTGGGGTGGATGAGGAAGATCGGCCCGGGGAAGCCGATCTCCTGGAGCGACTGTACGAACCCCCCGCCGCCGAATCCTTGCTCCTTGGCGGATACGCCCGCGATGGCGATGGCTTGCGGGTGGAACACGAAGTCCAGTTCCGGCTTCGCAGTTCGGATAGCTCCCACGCTGCTGCTCCGTGTCGTTCGTAGGTGAATAACCGTGCGGTCGAAGCGAACGGCCGCCATCAGGCTACCAAAAGGGCTGCTTCCGGTCCCCGGCCGAAGGACGCTACGTTGACAGGCTCGCGTCGGCGGTCGGACGATGGCTGCGCGTCCATGCGTGGCACTTGGCTCGTGGCCCTCGTTCCGCGGCTCGCCACCGCGGCCTTCGTGCTGGCGCTCCCCGTGCTGCTGGTGACGACGAACGTCCGCATCGCCGCCGGCGAGGTGCGGGTCTACGAAGCGGCTGTCCGGCGCTACGGCGCTGTCGAAGCCACAGGGCTGCCCCTCGAGGAGCTCGACCGGGCGTCGCAGGAGATCATCGCCTACTTCGAGAACGACGCTCCGGTGCTGCGGATCCTGGTGACGGTCGACGGCAATGAGACGTCGCTCTTCGGGCCGCGCGAGACCCAGCACATGGCCGATGTCAAGCGGTTGATGCGGGCGGTGTTCCGCGCCAACGAGGCGGCGCTCGCCTTCGTGCTCTCGTATGTCGCTCTCCGCTACCTCTGGGCGAGGGAAGCGCCACTGCGCCGTCTGGCATGGGAGGTTCTGCTATCGGGAGCGCTGGCCGCTGCCGTGGTCGTCGGAATCGGAGCCGCGGTTCTCGCGGGGTTCGACGCCGCGTGGACGGCCTTCCACGAAATCGTGTTTCCGAACGACCTGTGGCGCCTCGACCCGGCCCGCGACCGGCTCATCCAGATGTTCCCCGAACCGTTCTGGCAAGACGTCGCGCTCGCCGTCGGGCTTGCGACGCTGGCCGAGCTCACCCTCCTCGCGGTTGCTGCCGGCGTGGGCCTGCTCCTCAGCCGAAAGGGGGCCGAGCTTCGGGGAAATGCCCGCGCGGTCGCCGTGCCTGTCGCCGGCGACACGCGCTAACGGGCCCCGCAGGCGCAAGCGCCCCCGCCGCAGCATCCTCCTCCCGTCTCGGCATCTCGGGCGCTGCCCATCACGGCGAAGGCAGAGACGACTCGCTCGGCCCGGTGCCCCCGAGGGCAGGCGGCTTCGGCGGCCATCTCCCGCATCGGCCGCCGCACCTCGAAGCGCTCTCGGCACGTCGGACAGTAGTACTCGTAGATGGCCATGCCTCGAGTGTAGCTGCCGCTTCTGCGCATGCGGAACGGGGGTCGAGGCCGGGGCTAGGCTGCGTCGCTGGCCGAGGAGCGCTCCTCAGCCGCTGCGGCGGCCGGCGCTGCACCCTCCTCGGGGGCGCCCGGCGGCCGGGCTGGCGGCTCCAGCGTGCCGTTCAGCCAGCGCGTTACCGTGTTGCTCGGGCGCACCCAGTGGTCGTCGCGCTTCCCCAGGAGGCTGCGGAGGGCCCCGAGCAGCCGCGCGATCATGCTCGCCATAACGGCGCGACGATAACCGACTCGTCACCTAAATGCAACCCGGCCCTCTCGCGCGCTGCCCTCCGCCCGGCGCAGAAAATCGATGACGGCGCGGTTCCACTGCTGGGGCCGTTCGAAATACGCAGAATGCCCCGCTCCAGGTATCACGGCGAGCTCCGCCCCTGGGACGAGTTCGCGGGCCGCGGCGATGATCACGGGCGGGGTGACTTCGTCCTCCTCGCCGACCACGAAGAGTACGGGCACGCCAAGGGCGGCGATGGCCCCGTGCATGCTGCCCCGGTAGCTCGGGGGCGGCGGCCCCAGGAGCCCCCGCGGGCGGGGAGGATTGGCGGCGTTGATCATCCGGTAGAGGGC
>DAOUCS010000068.1:0-1819 GCA_034431815.1 Dehalococcoidia bacterium | reverse complement strand
GGGACGCGTGGAAGCGCGGATCGACCTCCAGCCGCACCACCTCGCCCCGAACGGGTATCTCCATGCTGCGACGGTGGTCGCCTTGGCCGATACGTGCTGCGGTTACGGCGCGACCATCTCCCGTCCCGAAGGGGCGACCGGCTTCACGACCATCGAGCTGAAGGCGAACTTCCTCGGCACCGTCCTCGAAGGTGTCATCGAGTGCACCGCGAGGCTGGTCCACGGCGGCCGCACGACCCAGGTGTGGGACGCCGAGGTCCGTGATGCGGCGGGCCGAACCATTGCCCTCTTCCGCTGCACCCAACTCCTCCTGTACCCGCGCGCGTAGGCTTGGGGGCCGTCATCGCAGCAGCTTGTGGTACCAGGCGATGCGGGCGCTCTCTTCGAGCGCTGTGATGAAGTGGGCGGCCTGCCACAAGTCCTCGCCGGCTGCGTACGCGCCGTGTCCCCGCACCAGCACCGCCCGATGCCCCAGGAGGGCTGCCGCGACGGCCTCGGCAACCGCCTCGTCCTGGGGCACCACCGGAACCTCGCCGAGGATGAGCACCCCTTCGTGGTCGATTGGCACGAACCGCTCGACGGCGAACGACCACGCCGTCGCGCAGGCCGGGTGGGCGTGGGCAACGGCGCCGGCGCTGCCCGTTCGATAGACGGCCGCATGGATGGCCGTGTCGCTGGAGGGCGCCGGCCCGGCAGCCGTCCCGTCGTCGGCGACGAACGCGAGGTCAGCGGCAGTGAGGAACCCGAGGCGTTTCCCGGTGCCTGTGATCCAGAAGCCGCCGGCGGCGCGCACGCTCAGGTTTCCGCCGTGGGTCGTCACGAGCCCCCGGCGTGCGAGCTCCTCTCCCACGGCCCGAAACTGCTCGGCGAGCTCCTTATTCGGGAGCGGCATCGTTCAGCCCGAACGTGCCCGGTCGTAGGCGAAGATGTTGCCGCCGCCATCGACATAAATCCGCTCACCCGTGATGTAGCTGGCGGCATCCGAGACGAGGAAGCGGACGACGGCGGCGACCTCTTCGGGCGAGCAGACGTGGCCGAACGGCATTGCCGGGTCGAGCTGGTGGATGTCCTGGACTCCCTGGGTGGCCCGCGCGAGTCGCCGCCCCATCTCCGTATCGACCAGGCCGGGTGCCACGATGTTCACGTGGATGCCGAACTGGCGTTCCTCCTTGTAGAGCGTGAGGGCGAGCGCCTCCAGGGCGGCCTTCGCCATGTTGTACGGTGCTCCGTTGGCAGCCATCGTCTTCGTCGCCGCGCTCGAGATCATCACGATGTCGCCCCGGGGACAGGTCCGCATCGAAGGCAGCACGAGCTTGCAGAGGTAGTGCGCTCCGAACGCGTGGGTGGAGACCACCCGCACCACCTCCGACGGGTCCGTATCGACGACCGAGAGCCCTCGGCTGGCGATACCGGCGTTGTTCACGAGGATGGAGATAGGCCCGAACTCCTCCAGGATGGCCTCCACCATCCGCTTATCGGCCTCGAAATCGTCCACCGAGGCGGCGTACGCCTTCGCCCTGCGCCCCAGTTTCCGAATCTCCTCCACCGTCTCGAGCGCGGCCTGCTCGTCCCGCCGGTAGTTGATGGCGACATCCGCTCCGTCCTGGGCCAGGCCGATCGCGATGGCGCGGCCGATCCCGCGGCCGCCCCCGGTGACGAGGGCTATCCGACCTTCGAGCGACATACCGACTCCTTCGTGCTGGGGGTGTGGTGTCCCTGGGATTCTACCCGCCCTCTGCCGGAGCTGCCCGCCGCTCGGCGGCGAGCAGGAGCGTCCACGCGATTGCCAGCGCGGTCATCAGCGCGGCCGAGATGATGC
>DAOUCS010000067.1:0-1789 GCA_034431815.1 Dehalococcoidia bacterium | reverse complement strand
CCCACCGTGAACAACGCGGCAGCCGCGATGTGGCCGGACCAATATCCGAGCTTCGGGGCCAGAACGCTCTCGGTGGCGAGCTGGAGGCACAGAACGAAGGCGACCGGCAGCGCGATGGCCAGCCACTTCAGGCGCCGGAGGCTCATCCTCATACCCACACCCTCCCATCGGGCGGACTCAGGACTATCCGGCGACACCACTTACGGTAGCCGACTCGTGAAGCCTTCGTAACGGACGAGTCGCCCCCAACGACCATCCGAATGTACCGATTTTCACGAATGCCAGTGTGCCGCCGGCACCCCCGGACCGCCCTGTACCTATCGGCAAACCGCTGGGTATGCGCCGTGTGTCCCAACATGTCACACCCGATACTGCCGGCCCAGATGGCGCCGCAGCAGGATGGAGGCGCGAAAGACCACGAGAGGAGGGTCCCCGTGGCCGGAGGACAGGGACAACTCGCACGGCCCGGGTCACGAGCGGCGTGGCTCGGACCGGTCATCGCCGGGGCCGCGCTCGTCGTCGTGGCGTTCGCCGTCGCGTCCTACATCGCGGACAGCGGACCCGGCGCCTCCGCGCTCGATCAGATGATCCAGGACCTCGAGGAGCAGGTAAGGGCCGATCCGGGCAACGCGGACCTCCGGGTCGCGGTCGCAGACGCCTACCTGAAAGACGGCCGGGCGCGGGACGCCCTCACGCAGTACGAAGAAGCCCTCCGGCTCGACGACAAGCGCATCGACGCCCTGTACGGCATGGGGCTGGCGTACTACGCGCTCGGCGAATTGGACCAGGCCGGCGCCGCCTTCCAGACGGTCGTCAAGCAGAGCCAGGACAACCCTCTGCAGGCGCTCGACCGGCGGCTCCAGGGAGCGCACTACTATCTGGGCCTCGTGCTCCGGCAGCAGGGCCGCCTCGACGAGGCGATCAACGAATTCCGTATCGCCCTCGGGCTGAACCGGGCCGACGCCGACACGCTGGTCGAGCTGGGGCGAACGTTCGCCCTCAAGCAGCAGTGGGAGGACGCCGTCGCCGCCTTCGAGATCGCGGTCGCGTACGTTCCCGATTACGTCGAGGCGTACCGTGAGCTCGAAGCCGCCGCCCGAGCTCAGGGCGACGAAGCCAAAGCCACCTACGCCCGCGCCATGGTCGATGTGGTCGAAGGCAATCCGAAGCGCGCCGTCGAGCCTCTGCGCAGCGTCGCCTCCCAGAGCGAGAACTCGCGGTACTGGTGGGCGCTCGGCTACGCGCTGGAGAAGACGGGCGATCTCGAAGGGGCCAAGGAGGCGTACCGCTGGGCCACGGAGATCAATCCGGGCGAACTGTTGGCCGCGGACGCCCTCCGCCGCCTGGAGGTGACCACCGAACGATGACGATCGCGGAACAGTCCCCCGGCAGCCCGGCAGGCGGAATCGGCAGGCGATGGCCCATCGCCATCCTGCTCCTGTCCGTGTTCCTGCTTTCGCTCGGCCTGTTCGTGTACCTGATGCGGCAGGGCCGGGTTCCCCGCGTGGGGACGGAGCTCCCGGGGGCGCCGGGCGTCACCCGGCACAAGGCGCCGAAGTTCGACCGGACGCTCGCGCCGGCGAGCCGGCCGCTCGCCGTAGCCGTCAGCCCCGATGGCAGCCGGATCTACGTCGCCGAGGGCGACGGCGAATATGCCCTGCGCATCTTCGCCCCTGACGGAACCCTCATGGGCAGCGCCGTCCCGCCCCACACGAGCCCGACCAGCCGCAAGCCGATGGACGTGGCCGTCGCACCGGACGGAACGGTGTACGTCGTCGACCGGCTGCTG
>DAOUCS010000066.1:0-13672 GCA_034431815.1 Dehalococcoidia bacterium | reverse complement strand
CGACCCCTCCGTTCGGGGGCCACGCGTCGCCGTCGACGTTCGCACGGTCGACCAGTGTTCCTTCTCTCTCGGCCTCCCTATCTTCGGGCGAGCCGACCCCGACCGGTACGCACTCCGTGTGCTGAACGACATCCTCGGTGCCGGGATGTCGTCCCGTCTCTTCCGCGAGGTGCGCGAGCGTCGCGGGCTCGCGTACGCCGTCCACTCCTCGTACGGTCTCCTCGCCGACACGGGCATCTTCACCATCTCCGCCGGCGTCGACCGGGCCAAACTCGCCGAAAGCATCCAGGTGTGCATCGGCGAGCTGGAGAAGCTGGTGGCAGCGCCCGTACCCGAGGTGGAACTGAGCAAGGCGAAGGAGCACGCCGTAGGCCGCTTCCGGCTCTCGCTCGAGACGGCTCACGCCGTGGGGCAGCGCCACGGCGAGCTCCTGCTCACTCGCGGAGAGATCGAGGAGGTCGAGGACGTCGTCGCGGCGCTGGAGGCCGTCACCGCTGAAGACGTTCAGCGGGTGGCATCCCGCGTCTACCGGGCAGGTGCGATGCACTGTGCGGTGGTCGGGCCCGACCTCGACGAGGACGAGCTCGCGAACCTCCTAGCGGCCTGAGCAGGCATCCGAGGGTCGGGCCGCGTCGAGCCGCCAATGGGCCCAGTGGGTGATGGCGACGGCCAGAGCGTCTGCGGCATCAGCAGGGCGAGGATCGTCCCCCAGCCCGAGCTGGAGGCGGACCATGCGCGCGACCTGTCCCTTTCCGCCCCGCCCGTACCCCGCGATCGTCTGCTTGACAACCGTCGGCGCGTACTCGAACACCGGAACGCCGGCGTCGGCAGCCCCCAGGAGCGCTGCGGCCCGGGCCTGGCCGAGGGCGAGGGCCGACCGTGGGTTCGGGCCGACGTAGCCGCTCTCGACGGCCGCGGCGTCCGCGCGCCAGTCCCTGGCGGCGTCGCGGACGGCGGAGCGGATAACCTCGAGCCGCTCCGGCAAGGGCAGGGCGCTGCTCGGCCTGACGGCCGCGTGGTACACATGGCGGACGGTGTCCCGGTCACCCTCGATGACACCCAGCCCTGTGGCTCCGAGCCCGGGGTCGATACCCAGGATGCGCATGGGCTCACCCTACCCGAGGTTCACGCGAGGGGGAACCGCCGCGGGTTCGTTCAGGCTCCGGAATAGCTGGCGATCGCTTCCTCGCTGAAGTCGGCGTTCGTGTACACGCGCTGGACGTCCTCCAGCTCTTCCAGCGCCTCGATGAGGCGCATCGCCTGGTGGGCCGTCTTCTCGTCGAGCTGGATGGTGGTCTTCGGGATCATGGCGAAGTCGGCGTGCTCGATTTCGTATCCGGTCTCCTCCAGGGTTCGGCGAACTCGCTCCAGGTCCGCGGGTGCCGTGCGAACCTCGAGAAAATCGCCCATCGGCTCCACGTCGGCGGCTCCCGCGTCGATCGCCGCCAGCGCTGCCTCGTCGGCGTCCCGCCCGCGCAGGGCCACGGTGAGTACGCCGGCGGGTTCGAACTGCCAGCTCACCGAACCGGCTTCGCCGAGGCTTCCTCCAGCGCGGGTGAACTGGTGACGAACCTCGGAAACGGTCCGATTCCGGTTATCCGTCAGGGCGGCCACGAGGATAGCGGTGCCGCCCGGCCCGTAGCCTTCGTAGAAGACCTCCTCGAGGTTCGCCTCGGGGGCCGCGCCGGTGGCCTTCGCTATTGCCCGCTCGATGTTCTCGCTGGGCATGTTCGCCTGCTTGGCGCGTTGGATGGCGAGACGCAGCTTGAAGTTGGCCGCTGGGTCGGGCCCGCCTTGCTTCGCGGCCACCATGATCTCCCGGGTCAGCCGCGTGAAGAGGGCACCCTTCCTGGCATCGTTCACACCCTTCTGACGCTTGATCTGCGCCCATTTGGAGTGACCCGCCATCCGAGCCTCCTTCGCGATTCCTCCGTGCTCCGAGTGTAGGGGCCGACCCCGCTTCCGGCGTAGCGCCAGGCTGCCGTGACAGGGCAGCGGCAATCCGCTATGTATACCCCAGCCTCAGGGGGATTCGTTGCATGACGCCGGACGCGTACAGGGTCATTATATCTAAGCGAGATACGCGCCATTATCTGGATAAACCCATCCCCGACGATACGGTCCAGCGCATCCTCCAGGCGGGCCGGATGGCCGGAAGCTCCAAGAACTCGCAGCCGGTCCGCTACATCGTCGTGCGTGGCGCCCAGCGGAAGGCCGAGCTCGCAGGCTGCGGCCAGTATGCCCACCACCTCCCATCGGCCCCGCTGGTCGTGGCCCTTGTTCTCGTTCCTGGCGGCGGCGCGTTCGACGCTGGGAGGGCCGCTCAGAACATGATGCTCGCTGCCTGGGCGGAGGGCATCACGAGCTGTCCCGTCGCCATGCACGATCAGGACTGCGCCCGTGCCGTCCTCGGCGTCCCTCCGGACCACACCGTGGCGACGGTGCTCGCCTTCGGCTACCCCGATCAGCGGTATCCGCTCCACGGGGGGCGTCAGCGCCTCCCGCTGCACGAACTCGTCCACTGGGAGCGGTGGTGATCGAAGGCTACACGGAGCGTATCCCCGCGACGATGAAAGCGACTCCCACGGCGACGGCGAGAGCCCCTATGAGCTGTGCGGCGGCTCGCCAGAGTCCCCGCTCACCCTCGCGGGCGGCGAGGGCTGCCGCCGCGCCGGCCGTCAGAACCGGCAGCGCGGCGCTCAGCGTCTTGGCTGGGCCCACCTGGGAGTCCCCGGCGAGGGCGATGGCCGTCATGCGGCCGGCCGGTGACGCGAGCAGCGGCAGGCCGAGGGGGTACACGCCCTGCTCCCACGCCCGGACGGGCACCGAGGCCAGCGGGGGACTGCCGCGCCACGTCTCCCGCGCCCCAGTCACGGCGAGCACAGCCCCCGCGGCGATTCGGAACGTCTCGTGGCTGAGCTCGAGCCCCGCGAGAAGCCGTCCTGCACCGTAGGCCGCGGCTGCCGTCATCCCTGCCCCAATTGCCCACGCGATGGCCACCGCGGCTCCGCGTGATGCCACCGAACCGGGCAGCCTGGCTGCGGCCGCGGCAATCGCCGCGGGGTTCACGGCGGCCGCGAGAACCACGGCGAGTTCCCAGTAGGCCGTCATTCCGCCTGCTCGGTCACGGCGAGGATTTCCCGAACTGCAAGCAGACCGGAAACCGCATGCTGCTGGTCGTCCATGCGGGTGATGCTGCCCCGGAACCACGCTCCCCTGGTGCGGATGTCACCGTCCGCGTCGCCTTCCGTCGTTTGGCGCGTCACGAGCAGCCCCGCCCCGCACAGCGCCCGCTCGGCGAGAGCCGGGCGGAGGTCGGCGAGGCGTTCGTCCGTGCCAGCTGCCCGCCACAGTGCCCCTAGCCCTTCGACCCATGTCCCCAAGCCGGCACCGCGGGTTCCTTCGCCGCGGAAGAGGGTCGAAACGTCGTCCTCGCCGCGCTGGGCATCGAACCGGACCAGCATGCCGAATCGTTGCGCCAGGGATCGCAGGTACGCCACGTCCGCGTCGGACAGTGGCGAGAACCGTGCCAACTCGGCGAAGCCGTAGGCTGCCCACTGGTCGGGCCACGGCGCGAACTCCAGCCCTTCCGCCTCGTCCCGTTCTTCGGCAAGGTAGCGCGCCACCCGGCGTGCTCCATCGATCCATTGGTTCTCGTGAGGAAAGGTCTTGGCCAGCAAGGTGAGCGCCCAAAACGCTTCGCCGGTGTAGTACCGGGACGTGAGGTCGAGTATGGGGCCGTTGACCGCGGGCGACCAGTACGCCAACATGCGGCCGTTGGGCTCTTGCATCGCGAGGAGGAAACGGCCCAACTCTGCCAGCAGCGAGTCGTACTGAGGGTCGCCTGTCGCCTCGCGCCGGAACACCAGCGCCGCGGCCAGGAGGGCCGTCGAGCCGAGCTTCGCCGTGCCGTCGTCTTCGCGGATGGCCGCCCAACCATCCTTTCGAAAGAGTCGGCCGAGCATGCGGTCGAGCCCCCGTTCGGCGGCGTCGAGATACTCGCGTTTCCCCGCGGCCGCGAGCTGGTAGAGGGACATCGTGACACCGGCGTGGCGCACCTCGTTGTATTCCGGTGAAGCCGCGCGGGCGTCCCGGTCGTACTCGTACAGGAAGCGGCCATCGGCGGACTGATTCGCGCTGAGCCAGGTTGCTGCCGCCGAGATGCTCGCTTCCACGGCGGTGGGCGGCGGCGGCTCGCACAGCTCCGGGCCGGCGATGGTGAGCCGGAGCACGGCAAAGCCGAGCGCCCAAACCGCCAAGGTCACGGCGAGACCGCGGAGCATGAAGGCAGCCTACCCATCCGCCGAGTGGCTTTACTACCCTTTTTTGCCTTTGCCGTACCCTCAGTTAGGCAATCTTGCACGTTCGTGGGAGCTGCCGTGCGACTCCGTATCGTCCTCGCTGCACTCGTTGGCCTGGCCGCCGTCGTCGCCGTCCTGGCGGGAGTCTGGTGGTTTTTCATCCGCTCCGAGGCCGAGCCGGCGAGCGAGCCCCTCGCATTCCGCGAGGCCACTCCGACTCCAACGCCCTCGGCCTCGACTGGCGACACGCCGTCCCCAACGGCTGGAGCGGGTGGCGCGACGGACGACTTCACGCGGTACGTCATCGTGCCCGAACACCCAGACGTGGAAGGACGTACCGAAGCCTGGTACCTCGCGGGGGAAACGCTCGCCCGTATCGGCGTGCCGTCCACGGCGAAGGGCACCACGTCCGAGGTGAGCGGCGAATTCTTCATCGGCCCGCAGGGTCTCGACCCGAACAACGTCTCGCGGGTGGTCGTCAAGCTGGCCAACCTGCGCAGCGATGAAAGCCGCCGGGATGCCCGCGTGCGCGAAGCGCTGGAGGTCACGCGGTATCCGGAGGCGAGCTTCACCATCGAGGCTATCGAGGGATGGCCGGGCGAGATCCCCGAGGGCCGGGACGTGAAAGTTACCCTCGTCGGCACGATGGAGCTCCACGGCGTGAGGCGAACACTGGAGTGGGAGACGGTCGCCCGTCGCCGTGGCAGCGTCATCACCGCCCTGGCCACGACGAAGTTCCGCTACGAGGATTTCGACATCCCCGTCCTCAACATCGCCGGTTTCGTCTCCGTGGAGGAGGATGTCACGGTGCAGATTCAGGTCATCGCCGTGGCGCAGTGACACACGCTGCCATTCAGCGGGGAAACGCGAGCTTCAAACCCGGTGTCGGCCAGTTTTCGAACGCAACCAGCCGGCCTGTAGCGCTCAGCGTCACGTAAAGGGTTCGGAGGTCGGGACCGCCGAAGCAGCAGTTCGTCGTCAGCGGGTCGCCTGTGGGGGTGTGCTGCAGACGCTTCCCATCGGGCGAGATGCTGGTGATCCCGCCGTGGACGATGGTCGCTACGAGGACGTTCCCCTCGGCGTCGACGCACATGGAATCGAGGTAGGCGAGGTTCAGGGGCGGCGCGCCTGGAACCTGCGCCAGCACGTACCGCCGCGCGACTTCGCCCGGGCCAGCGAGCTCGCACGCCCACACCCTCGCCGTCGGCGTTTCGGCCACGTACAGCACCCTTCCGTCAGGGCTCAGGCCGATGCCGTTCGGCTGCTCCATCGGAAAGATGGCCTCCTTGATGAACTTGCCGTCGGGCGACGCGTAGTACACGCCGGTCCGGTCCCGGTCGCGCGCCCGGGCTTTCCCCAGGTCAGTGAAGTAAAAGTTCCCCTCCGCGTCGAAGACGAGGTCGTTCGGCCCCTTGAGCGGATTCCCGTTGCACTCCGTGTACAACGTCTCGACGACCGAGCCGTCGGGGCTCACGCGCTGGATTGAGCCGCCGGTGTAGTCGGCGGGCTGGTCGCCGGGGAACAATCCCAGCGAGCCGTCCGGCAGCGGCCTCGTGTACCATTCGAAGCCACCGTTGTTCGTGACATAAATCCAGCCGTCCGGGCCGATGGCGGCGCCGTTTGGGCCGCCTCCGGTGACCGCGAAGACGCGCTTCTCGCCGTTCGGCGAGATGCGCGTCAGGCGGCCGGCCTTGATTTCCGTGACGAGGATGTCTCCGTCCGGCAGGACGACCGGTCCCTCTGGGAACTCCAGCCCAGTGGCGACCACGCGGAACTCCATCGCCGTACCCCCGCGAGCGTTTCGGCGGCGAACTGTAGCGGGGAGCGAAGCATCTGGCAAGCGCTCAGCCCCCTTGGACAGCGCGGTCGAGCGTCTCCAGCAGCCGCTCCTTCAACGCGGCGAATTCGGGGTTGCCCACGATGTCGAGCGGCCGAGGGCGGGCGAAGGGGACGCGCATCGTGTCGGCAATGCGGCCGGGCCGAGCGGTCATGATGTACACCGTATCGGCCAGCAGCAGGGCCTCCTCCACGTCGTGAGTGACGAAAAGGACCGTCCTCCGGTCCCGGAGCCAGACGTCCTGGAGCCAGCCGTGCATCGACCGGCGGGTGATGGCATCCAGCGCCCCGAACGGCTCGTCCAGCAGGATGGCGTCGAACGGGAGGAGGAAGGTCCGCAAGAGCGCCAGTCGCTGTCGCATCCCGCCGCTGAGCTGTGCCGGCCACGCCCGCTCGAACCCTTCCAGGCCGAAACGTTCGAAGAGCTCGAGAGCCCGCCGGCGCGCCTCGCGGCGCGGTACGCCCGCAATCTCCGCGCCCAACGTCGCGTTGTCGAGTGCGCGCCGCCAGGGCAAGAGCAGGTCCCGCTGGGGCATGTACGCGGCAAGGCCGGGGCGGCCGATGGTACTCCGGCCCCCGATGCGGGCTTCCCCCGCCGTCGGCACGACGAGCCCGGCCAGAATACGGAGGACGGTCGTCTTCCCGCATCCGCTGGGACCGACGATGCTCGCGAACTCTCCCGCCTCGACCGTCAGGGACACGTCGCGCAGGGCCTCGATCGGCGGGGTGCCCGCGAACGTGTGGGAAATCCGAACCAGCTCGATCGCGGGCACCCTTCCACCTTACGCGGAGCGTCTCAGTCCCGCGGCAGGAAGTCGTTCGTGTACGCCTTGCTCACATCGACGGCTTGGCTGGTGAGCTTCGCCTGCCGGAGGAAGCGCTCGAAGTCGACCCAAACCTTCTCGTCCTGCAGGCCCCAGGGCCGGCCTGGTTCTGTGTACTTCTTCGCCAAGAATTCGGCGCTCAGCTTCACCAGCTGCGGGTCGAGCTCGGGCACGGCCTTCAGCAGGATGTCGGCTGCCTCGTCGGGGTGGTCGATGGCGAACTGGTACCCCCTCGCCGTCGCCCGCATGAACGCCCGCACGACCTCCGGCTCGTCCGCGATCATGCGCTCGCTGGTGATGATGAGTGGCGTGTACCAGTCGGGGATGCAATCCGTGTGGTCGATGAAGCGGATGAAGTTCATCTTCCGCTTCTCGATTTCAGCGAAGCGGATGCCTTCCCAGCCGTCGAAGATCCACACGACGTCGTAGTCGCCGCGGTCCATGCCCACGAGGTAGTCGACGTTTCCTACTTCGACGAACTTCACCTTCGAGGGGTCTCCGCCGTCGCAGGCGACCAGGCGGCTGATGATCTCCCGTTCGAGCGCACCGCCGAAGCCGCCGTAGGTCTTCCCCTCCAGGTCGCGCGGCCGAGTGATGTTCCGTTCAGCCAGCGAGGCGAGGCTCGAGGTGTTGTGCTGGATGATGGCGGCGATAGAGACGACGGGCACGCCCTGCTCTCGCGCCGGGATGACTTGTTCTTGGAACGAAATGCCGAAGTCAGCCCGGCCAGCGCCCACCACCTGGTTCACGCCCGCTTCCGCCGGCTCGACGATCTGCACGTCGAGCCCCTCTTCGGCGTACCAGCCCTTCTCCTTGGCCACGTAGATGCCCGTGTGGTTGGTGTTCGGGGTCCAGTCGAGCATCAGCGTCACCCGCCGAAGCTCCTCCCCCTCTTCGCCATCGCCGCCGCAGGCAGCCATGAAGGCCGCGGCGAGCAGCGTCAAGGCCAGTAGCGCGATCCGTCGCTTCATCCCTTCCCTCCTCGGGTTTCGAGATACATCCACGGCGTCATCAACCGAGCAGCGAGGTGGACCAGCGTGAAGAGGGCGATGCTCGCCGCGGCGATGATGCCGATGGCCACGAACATCTGGTCGGTTCGGAAGGAGGCGGCCGAGCGGCTGATGTACAGCCCCAGGCCCGATTGCGCCCCCATGTATTCGGCGATGACTGCCGCCGCCACCGAGTACGTCGCCGAGATCTTCAAGCCGGCGAAGAGCGCCGGGAGTGCCGAGGGGATGAGAACGTGGCGAAGTACATCCCAGCGGGTGCCGCCCATGCTTCGCACGAGGCCGATAAGCTCCCGGTCCGCGCCGAGGAGGCCATCGGTCATGGAAACTGTGACAGGGAAGAACACCCAGAGGGCCACCAGCACGACCTTGGGCGTCTCGCCGAAGCCGAACCAAACGATGAGGATGGGGGCGAGGACAATCATGGGGATCGTCTGCGAGGTGACGAGCACGGGGTACAGGACGCGCCGGAGGAGCGGCACCCCGGCGAGCGCCACGGCGAGGCCCGCGCCGACGGCCGCACCGTAGCCGATACCGAGGACGGCTTCGCGGAGGGTGGTGATGATGTGCTCGGGGAGCGTGCCGCGCGTTCGCAGGAAGGCGTCCCAGATGCGGCTCGGGGCGGGCAGGATGTACGGGGCGACATCGAGGACGCGGACGGCGACTTCCCAACCCGCAACCAGAGCCGCGAGGAAGAGCGCTGGCGGCCCGTAATCGCTGGCGGCCGCGGCCGCCCGCGCAGTCGTCCGTTCAACCGCGCTGCGCATCGCCGGCGCTCCTGCGGTACCGCTCGGTGAGCGCGTCGATTGTCGGGCCGCCATCGCGCGATTCCTCCACCTTCACGAGCGTGACTACGCGTTCTGCTCCGGCGCGAAGGCAAGCCTCGTGGGCCGCCCGGACGGCGGCCCACACCGCGTCCGGCGGACCCTCGACGGTGGTCCCCAGCGCTCCTACTTCAGTTCGGAGCCCGAATCCCTCGATGGCGGCGATAGCAGCTTCGATGACGGCGTACGGACGGGCTTCGTCGCCCGCAGGTGTGGGAAGGCATTGAATTTCAGCGATCATCGCGGCCCTCGTCGGCGCCAGCTGTGCCCTGGGGGCCGCGAAAGAGAAGCGGCCACGGAATGAGCGCACGTGGCCGCCTGCCGAAGCCTCGTTCCATGCCGCATTCCCTACGCTCGCATTACCGAGATCAGGTTCCGGGGTGGTCCTCGTTCGAGGATCTCAGCCGTTCCGGCCCCCCCAGCGGCTGCTGGCGCTCTTCAGTTGTCGGGGTCAACGCTACGCCCCAGCTCCCTGCTGGTCAACCGGGATTACTCGGTACACTCGCCGCATGGCGCTCGGCGTCACGCGGCTCGCCCTCGCCGACAACAGCCTCTACCTCGTGCAGGGCCCGGAGGGCGCCGTCCTCGTGGACGCCGGCCCCGACTACGCGGGGGCGTGGGAGGCCCTCGCCCGAGAAGCCCCCGGCGTTCGCGCCGTCGCCGTCAGCCACGGCCACGCCGACCACGCGGGGCTCGGCGCACGGTGGACCGCACTGGGGGTTCCGGTGTTCCTCCACCCGCTCGACCACCACCTCGTGGGCACTCTCGTGCCCAGGGGCGACGGCTGGCGTGTCCTCATCGAGTTCGTCGAAACCTGCGGAGCGCCGCCTGAAGTCGCTGCAAGCGTCGTCGATGCGCTGGAGCGGCGCCGTGCGGTCGCGGAACGGTGGCAGCGTGCCGAGGGGTACCCGGCCGCCGGGCCTCGTGCCCGCCACCCGAGCGGCCTGCGCTACGATCCCTTCGCGCCCCGACCGTATCCCCTCGGATTGCCGAACGGCCTCGAGGTGCGGCATCTCCCGGGGCACACCCCTGGAACGGTGGTCATCGTCGAACCAAGGGAGGGCTGGCTCTTTTCCGGCGACCAGTTGCTCAAGGGGTTCACGCCAACTCCGGGGATTCAGCTCGACCCGGCCGAGGGCGGCCCCGTCCGCTTCCGGAGCCTGCCGCGCTTCTTCGACGCCCTGCGCACCCTGCGCGATTCGGCGTTCACTCGCTGCTTCCCCGGCCATGGGGAGCCATTCGACGACGTGACCGAGGCCGTCGACGCTGCCATCGGCGCAATCGAGGCGCGTACGGAGCGAGTCCTCGCGGGCCTCCGCGAGGTGGGGCGTGCCACACCGTTCGAGCTCGCGGCCCGCGCCTACCCCCGCGCGCTGGAACGCCGCTTCTGGCAGGTGCTGCCGTCGATCCAGGGGCACCTCGACCTCCTCGAAGAGCGTGGGCTCGTCCGCCGGGAGGGCGACGCGTACGTGCCCTGCCCCTGAGCCGGCTAGGCTGCCCGCGCCGCCTTCTGTGCGCCTTTCCCCACCAGCCGCTCCGCGTCCAACGCCAGCCACGGCCGGCCGTCTTCGCGCACGATGACCCGCCGGGAGAACCGGCTTCGCCCTCCCGGTACGGTGAGCGGCTGGAAGGACCCGGGCTCGACGCGCTCGATGTCCTCCGTGTCGCTGACCCAGAGTGCTGCGCGGACGCCCGAGGGCACGCGGACCACCAGGTAGTTCCCGCCAGAAGGCGGCCCTGGCTGTCCGAAGAGGTGGTGGAGATCCACCACTGGCACGGTGTGGCCCCGCACGACGGCGAGTCCGGCGACAAATTTTGGAGCACCCGCTGCGGAGGTCACGGCGAGCTCCCGCTCCACGCTTTCGACGGCGCTGGCGGGGAGCGCGCAGGGCACAGCCCCTACACGGAAGAAGACCCAGACGGTATCGAATTCGGCCATCACCCTAGGGGTCGGCAAGGTCGTATGTGCTCCGTACCCCCTACAGGCCGCTCCGCTCGAGCTCGGCCAGCGTATCGTCGACGATGTCGGCGATGGCGTCCGCCTCCTCACGGTCGGTGATTAGCGGCGGGGCGAGGTAGAGGAGGGTTCCGGCGCGGGTCAACAGCCCCCGTCGGCGCAGCGCTGACTCGAGCCACTGCGAGAGCTCGCGGTTCGGGAAGGGTTCGCCACTGTCTCTATCCCTGACGATCTCGAGCGCCCAGAGCAGGCCCACGCCGCGCACATCCGCCACCACCCGCCGCCCGCGGGCGATCTCGCGCAGCCGCGCGCCCAAGTGAGCACCGACGAAATCGGCCCGTTCTGGCAGCCGTTCGCGCTGCAGGATGCCGAGGTTCGCCCTCGCCACCGCGCAGGACACCGGATGCCCGGCGAAGGTGAGCCCGCTCATGAACGCCCGCTCCGGGCCTCCCTCGAAGGCCGTCGCCACTCGTTCGTGCACGAGAACCGCGCCGATGGGTGCGTAGCCCGAGCTGAGCTGCTTGGCCACCGTCATCAGGTCGGGCACGACTCCGAAGTGGTCGACCCCCCACCACCGTCCGGTCCGCCCGAACCCGTTGATGACCTCATCGGCAATGAGCAGCACGCCGTAGGCGTCGCACACCTCCCGGAGGGTGCGCCAGTACTCCGCAGGGGGGACGAAGTTCCCGTTGGCGATGGAGATGGGCTCGGCGATGACCGCGGCGACCGTTTCCGGGCGTTCCGCCTCGATGAACCCCGCGATGGCGCGGGCGCAGTAGACGTTGCATGAGGGATACGTCTTCTCATACGGGCAGTGTGCGCAGTTCACCCCTGGGACGCGGACGCTCCCCGGGACGAGCGGCTCGAACGGCGGCCGCACGGCGTAGCTCGCGCCGTTGACGCTGAGGGCGCCGGCCGTTTGCCCGTGGTACGACCCGATGCGGGAGATCACCTTGAACCGCTTCCCCTCGCCGCGGTTGTAGTGGTACTGCTTCGCGATCTTCAGCGCGAGTTCGACGGCCTCCGACCCCGAATTGGCAAAGTGAACACGGCTGATGCCAGGAGGGGCGAGCTTCGCCAGCTCCTCAGCGAGTTCCAGAGCGGGCTCGGTCGCGTACGCGAAGGTGTTCGCGTACGCCAGACGCCTGGCCTGCTCGGCCGCTGCGGCGGCGAGTTCCGCGCGGCCGTGCCCAGCGGCCACAACCCACAGGCCCGAGAGAGCATCGATGTACCGGCGCCCCTCCCGATCCCAGAGGTAGATCCCCTCCCCGCGATCGATGACGAGGGGCGGGTCGTCCCGCTCGAAGGCATCAAGGGGCTGATTCTGGAGCCAGAGCGCCGGCCGCCGGCGCAGGCGCGGGTGCGTTGCCATCCTGGTCCCTCGGCCGCATTCTGCGCTCCGCGATGACCCGCCGCAACGCCGGCGGCCGCCCCGGCGCATAGAATGACGGCGTGGCTTCCACGCCCGACGGCGATGCACTCGAGCGCCGCATCCAGGAGCGCGGCCGCCGCCTGCTCGCCGAGGTGGAGCCCCAGCGGCTGCTCCACCTCTCGCCGGCCTGGTGGCAGGAGCGCCTATTCGAATGGGCCACGCGAGACCCGGCCTTCCGTGTCAAGCTCCTCCGCTTTGTCGATGTCCTTCCTGCCCTGCGGAGCGCCCAGGCCGTCGCCGACCACGTGCGCCAGTACTTCCGAGACGGCGCCCCGGCGCCGGTCGCGCTCGGCACCCGTGTGGGTGGGCAGCGCCCATTCCGCCCCGTCCTCTCGAGGGTCGTGCGGCAGGGAGTTTTCGCGATGGCCGACCGTTTCATCGCCGGCCGCGACGCCCAGGACGCCCTGCCGAAGCTCCGCGCACTTGCAGAGTCCGGAGTGGCGTCGACCCTCGACGTCCTCGGCGAGGCCACCCTCTCCGCCCGTGAAGCGAATGCCTACCGCGACCGCTACCTCCGGCTGCAAGAAACCATCGCAGCCGCGAGCACCGCGTGGAACGCCCCGGACTTCGCCCGGACGCCGAACATCTCCGTCAAGCTCTCGGCGCTCACACCCCATTTCGAACCGGCGGCGCCGGAGGCAGTCTCGCGGGACATCCTGCCGCGCCTGCTCCCCATTCTCCGACGGGCGAAAGAGTTCGGCGCGGGGATCTACGTCGATATGGAGCAGTATCGCTACCGCGACCTGGTGCATCGGGTCTTCGCCGATGCCCTCTCGGCCGACGGGCTCGAAGGGTGGGAGGGTGCCGGAATCGTGGTTCAGGCCTACCTCCGCGACGCGCTCGACGTCCTCGAATGGCTCGAAGACCTTGCGCGGCGCACGGGACATTCCATCGCGGTGCGCCTCGTGAAGGGCGCCTATTGGGACGAAGAGCGGGTCGTTGCCCGTCAGCTCGGGCACCCCGTCCCGGTGTTCGAGGAGAAGTCGGCCACCGATTGGAACTTTGAGCGCTGCACGGAGCGTCTGCTGCGGGCATGGCCGCATCTCCGCCCGGCCTTCGGCACCCACAACCCGCGCAGCATCGCTCAAGCCATGGTCCGCGCCGAGGAGGCTGGTCTCCCTTCCGAGGCGCTCGAGTTCCAGATGCTGTACGGGATGGCTGAAGGCTTGCGGCGGGCGGTTTCAGCGCTGGGATACCGGACCCGGGTCTACGTGCCCGTTGGCGAACTCATCCCCGGCATGGGATACCTCGTACGCCGCCTGCTCGAAAACACCGCCAACGAATCGTGGATCGTGCATAAGTTCGAATCGGCCGACCCCGAGGAAGTGCTTCGGCCGCCGCAGCCGCCGGCGGCGGAGCCGCCGCCGGTGCGCGCGGCGCCGTTCCGGAATCACCCCGCTGCCGAGTGGCACCTCTCCGCTCACCGCGAGGCGATGCGTGAGGCGCTTGCCCGCGAGCGGGCACGCTTCGGGCAGCGGGTCGGTCCGCTCG
>DAOUCS010000065.1:0-4081 GCA_034431815.1 Dehalococcoidia bacterium | reverse complement strand
TGTTGGCCAGCTTCTCCGTGTTCGACCGCGCCCTCCCCCAGCTCGAGGCCGAGGCAGAGGGGATCCGGCGCGTGTTCCGCGCCCTCGAACGCCGCCCCCTGATGTTCGTCATGGGGGTCCTGGTGACGCTCACGACCATGAGCGTCTCCCTCTCGGTGACGGTCCTCGTCCCCCTCGCGCTCAAAGGCTACATCCGGCGGGAGCACATCATCCCCTACGTGATGGGAGCGAACATCGCGACGTTCATCGACACGCTCGTGGCCGCGGTCCTCCTCGGAGGGAGCGTTGCCTTCATCGTCGTCCTCAACGAGATGGTGTGGGTGGCCGTGGTGTCCCTCACGCTGCTCGTCGCCGCTTACGGTTCCTACCGGAGCCTGATACTCGGTACGGCGCGCTGGGTGACGGCGCGGCCTTCGCACCTGGCAGCGTTCCTCGCCGCGATTGTGGCCGTTCCTCTCCTGTTGCTTACGCTCTGAGCGTCAGGCGTTCGCCTTGGGCCGAGCGAGGCTCGCCGGTCCGCGCCAGATTTCGCCGTTGTCCAGCAACACAACGAGGCTCGTGCCGGTCTGCTGAACGGTGCCCAGGAGAAACGGCCCCTTCGCCGGGAAGCGCGGCTCGCGGGGCACTTCGACGCGCGTACCTTCGGGGAGCGACGCCGATGCGACGATCTCGAGCGTCTCGATCCGGCGGCCGATGGCACGCGTCAGCGCCTGCAGGAGCGAAAAGTCGCGGACCTGCGCCAGTGTCTGGACGGCCTCCTCTTGGGAGGCAGGCTCGCGGGCTGGCCCTACCTCTGCGGGAGGGGGGATGTCGTCCTCGCCGCCCCGGCGGATGTACTCTGCCACGATCCGCTTGATGCGCGGGGCCGCCTGTTCGAGCAGCTGGTGCAGGAGCCCCACGTCGTCGCAGCGCTCGAAGTAGGCGATGGCCCGCGCCGTGCGCTCCCGTTCGTTCATTCGACGCGCTCGCGGGGCGGGAGCTCCACTTGGACGCTGGCGTGCACCGACGGCTGGCCGTTGGCGAGCGTCGCCACCTCCACGTCGATAACGCCGACGCCGTCCTCCATCCGTTTGCCGACCACGCGGCCGACGATGGTCAGCGGCCGCCCCGCGATGTCCGGCCGGCGGTAGGCAGCCCGGACCATTCGCACGCGCCCGTTGGCGCCCGCCCAGCGCGATACGTACTGCGTGATCCACGCCAGCTTCAGCAGTCCGGGAACGAGTGCGCCGCCGAACCCCTGCCGCCGGCCGACCTCCGCGTCGCGGAAGGCCGGGTTCGTGGGATTGTCGCGGCCGAAGAAGTCGATCGCGAGGTCCTCCGTGGGAAGGCGCTCGATGGGCTCAAGCTCTTCGCCCTCGGTGACGTCCTCGAAGAACTTCGTCGGCAATCCGCTCATTCGGTCACCCTCTCCCGGCGCTGTGCCGGGTCGAACTGCATGCTCGTGCGGAGGCTCGTGGCAACGAGTTCGCCGGCCTCGTCCCGGTACTCCGTCATGACGTTCATGACGACCGAATAGCCGTACTGGCCTCCCAGCCGGTCGCGAATGTCCGCGAGCCGGTGCGTCGCGAACAGGCGCTCACCGATGCGCAGCGGCCGCCGGAACGTCCACTCCGTCTGCGTGAGGATTCCGCTGGGCAGGACGCGCGGCAGGAGCTGCCACGGCATCGCCGGCTCGATGACGGCCAAAATGTACGGCGGAGCGATTCCTGTCTCCTCCCCGTAGCGCGGGTCGTCGTCGCCGAGAATGGCGCGCACGCGGCGCACGTCCTCGGGCCGGA
The DNA here is from genome assembly GCA_034431815.1 of Dehalococcoidia bacterium. GTDB lineage: Bacteria > Chloroflexota > Dehalococcoidia > Tepidiformales > Tepidiformaceae > HRBIN29. The sequence goes on along the minus strand of DAOUCS010000065.1, from coordinate 2,303 downwards.
CCTGGAGCTCGACCGGCCCAGCCGTACGGCCGATGGCGGCACGGTGCTCCTCGGTGATGAGACTCTGTTCCGGACTCCCCATGCGGTACCTCCGACGGCCGTTGACAACCTCCGACGGGCAAAGATATCAGAAAGCAACCGACCGGTCGGGTGAGCGATGACCGAAGGCGTTCGGCTGCAGCGCGTGCTCGTCCCTGCCGGCCAGCGCACTATGCGGGGCGTCCTGGCCTGGCGGGAGGGCGGCCCGAACCCCGGTGTGCTCGTCATCCACGAAGCGTTCGGCCTCAACGACGACATTGCTGGGAAGTGCGAGCGGCTGGCCGCCATGGGGTACGTCGCTCTTGCGCCTGACCTGTACTCCGGGAGGGGCCCGAAGCCGTTCTGCGTGATGCGGGCCATGCGCGAGCTCCGGGCGGGGAGGGGCCAGGCCTTCGACGATTTGGACGCCGCCCGACGCTGGCTGACAACCCTGCCCCAAACCGACCCCTCGCGTATCGGCGTGGTCGGATTCTGCATGGGTGGGGGCTTCGCACTCCTCTACGCGGTTCGGGCGCCGGTCGGGGCGGCCGCAGTGTTCTACGGCGCTGTTCCCGAAGACGCGGAGGCCCTCGAGGGCATCTGCCCGGTGGTGGCAAGTTACGGTGGCCGCGACCGCGTGTTCCGGCCCCATGGCGAGCGGCTTGCTCGGCACCTTCAGCAGCTCGGCGTCGAGCACGACGTGAAGGTGTACCCCGAAGCGGGCCACAGCTTCATGAGCCAGCACCGCGGGCTGATGGTCCGGCTCCTCAGCGCAGGACCGTTGCGGATCGGGTACGACCCCGCCGCGGCGGAGGACGCCTGGCAGCGGGTGGCCGCCTTCTTCGCCCGCCACCTGGGCGGGAGCCTGGCCTCGTGAGCGCCGAACTCACTCTCTACCCCCGCGAGGCGGCCGAGGCGGCGCTCGATTACCCGTCGCTCATCGAGCGGCTGCGGAAAGCGTTCGTCGAGGCGTCTGCTGGGAGGGCATCCAGTCCTCCGCGGAACGCTGCCTCGCTCCCTGAGCCCGGCGCGTATCTCGGTGCGATGCCCGTATCGCTTCCCGCACTTCGCGTCCTGGGGGCGAAGCTCGTATCCGTGTTCCCGGGGAACGCGGCTTCCGGACTCCCGACGCACCACGCCGTCTTCATAGCTTTCGAACTGGCCACCGGGGCGCCGCGGGCGCTCCTCGACGCCGAAGTCATTACCGAGCGGCGCACGGCCGCCGCCTCGGCGCTGGCTACGGACCTTCTCGCCCGTCCCGACGCGGCGGTCCTGGCCATCTTCGGGACCGGAGTACAGGCTCGCGCCCACGCCCGCGCGCTGTCGGGAATCCGCCGATGGTCCGAAATCCGCATCTGGGGACGCCGTCCGGAGGCTGCGGCAGGACTGGCGGATGAACTCTCTGCCGACGCTGCTGTCGCCGGGATTCGAGTTTCCGTCTTCGCGAGCGCGGCGGAGGCCGCTGCCGGGGCCGATGTCGCCTGTTTCGCGACCCACGCGGGGGAGCCCATCGTGCCGGCCGGCGCCTTCCCGCCGGGCTGTCACGTCGTTTCGGTCGGCGTGAACCCGGCTGGTCCGGAGGTGGACCCGGCGCTCGTGCGTTCGGCCCGCCTCGCCGTCGAGCTGCGGACCGCGGCCTTCGCCGAACCGCCGGGCGGCGCACCCGACCTGCGCATCGCACTGGAGCGCGGGTGGCTTTCCGTCGACGATGCTGTCGAACTCGGCGAGCTGCTGACGGGAGCGCGCCCCGGGCGCCTCTCCGCTGCAGGCATCACATACTACCGGTCGGTGGGCGTGGCGGTCGAAGACGCCGCGGCCGTCTCGCTGGTGATGGAGAGGGCCTCACCCGCGGGCTCCGTCCGCCTGTGAGGCGTTTGCGGAGAATTTACGAGCGCTTCTCGCGCGGTTGTACGGCTCGCTTGTCGTTTCGCCGAACTTCGTGATCGGAACCAGGGCGAGTCCGCGGAGGTGGAAGGGACGATGCTGACGGAACACGAGGCTCGCAAGCTCGGCTACCGGCTCGTCGTGGGCGAAGGCACCGGCCCCGATGACATCCTTGGCCGCTGGTACATCGAACGCCGCGACGGGAGGACGCTCAAGGGGTCGTTCCTCACCAAGGAGGCAGCCCTCCGCCATTTGAGCCAGCTCATCTCGGCGGGGAGCGAGCGTCCCCGCGATCCCTGCTCCCCGTTCGTGACCGCTCGCGCAGCGCGGTAGGCGGATTCGGGCGCAACATTCCCGCAATCGAACCGTCATCGGGCGTTGACGGGCGCGAAACGGCCCCG
>DAOUCS010000064.1:0-15260 GCA_034431815.1 Dehalococcoidia bacterium | reverse complement strand
CCGATACTTCGGGCGGCGCGAAGCGTTTACCTCGCGCGGCCCCGTGCGCAGGCGCCGGCGGCTTCGCCGAGGCAGGCCTACCGGAACAGGTCGAAGCCCGGCGAGTCGGCGATTGCGTTCCCGAGCGTGGCAAGGGCGGTGACGGCAGCAAGGGCGACGAAAGCGAGGATGAGGGCGTACTCCGCGAGGCTCTGGCCGCCTTCGCCAACTCCTCCCCTGATGCGGCCGCGCACTCTCCCGAGCGTTGTCTTCAGCGGGTTCACGTTCGCTCTCCCTTCCGCGGTCCGTCCTCCCTACTGCTCAGGTTCGGCAGTCCGCAGCGGGGGAACCGGGAACCGCGGGGGGAGAACCCGTTGCACCGGCGTGATCGGCCGGGGCGGCGGCCGCTCGCATCGCCGTTCCGATCTCCAAGGGAACGTCGGTAATGATGGTCGTCGCCCCGAGCTCGAGAAGCCGGCACACAAGGGCGACAGTCTCGTGTCCGCGGAAGTGCCGAACCGTCCAAGCTGCCAGCGCGACGCCCCGCTGGGCGAGCTCACTACCGAGCGAGATGCCGAGCTCGCCGATGCGGAGGACGGTTCCGATGTCGACCATCAGCTCCACGCAGCCCGGCGTGAGCGCCAACAGGTCGTCGAGACGCGTAGCGAGGTATCGCTCGAAACTCCAGCCGCGGTCGCCGGCGAATGCCGCTTCGTCCCGGAATCCCCAGACCCCGGTGCGCCGGGGAACGCCGGCCGTCCACCACCTCGGCGCAGAGAGCGGCACGTAGCGGAAGTGCAACGTGGGGTCGAACGCGACCGTCAGCCCCTCCCGAGCGAGCATGCGCAGGTTCCAGTGGGCCTGCGTACCGACGATGGCGTGTGCGCCCAGGGGTCGGAGCACCTCCGCCAGCGCTCGCGCCTCTCCAGGCGTCATCGGTCCCCGCCGCTTCAGGTCGACCTGGAGCACACAGCCGTGACCGGCGAGGAGCGCTACCGCCTCAGCGAGCCGCGGCAACCCGGGAACCTCGTCCGAGGAGACGGCTCGAGCGGGGACCCTGCGCCCCCCCACGACGAACACTTCGTCGTGACTGAGCACGGGGACGTCGTCGGCCGTAAACGTTACGTCGACTTCGACCCGCAGGGCTCCGGCGGCCGCGCATGCCGCGATGCTGCCGAGGGCGTTTGGCGGGTCGCCTTCGCGCAGCCGCCCCTGGTGGCAGGCGAGCACCGCCGCCCGCCCGCGACAGGCGACGCGGAACAGCGACTCCTCGCTCGCCTCCACACGGATACGATGCACGCGGTTGTGTTAACGCGCGAGGGCCGAGACGATCGGGTCGATGGACGAGGCTGCGCTGCGGGCCGAACAGCTGCGGATCTACGCCTTGCAGGACGGTGCCGTTCGGGCGCGGACGCTCGCGTTCTGCCTGCGCATCGGTCTCTTCGACCTGCTCGAAGAGCGCGCGCTGAGCACGGAGGAGGTCGCGGAGCGCTTCGGCTTGGCTCCGCGGGTGTATCCGACACTGCTGGCGTTCCTCGCCGCGCAGCGGCTCATCGAGCGCGGCCCCGACGGCCGCTGGCGCAATACGCCCGCGGCCTCCCATTTCCTCGTGAAAAGCAGCCCCCGGTACGTCGGCGGGCGAGCGCTCCTCTTCGACGGTTTCTACGAAGCCATCGGTCATCTGGACACCGCCCTTGCCACCGGCCAACCCTGGACCCCGGCCGGCCAGCACCACATGTTCGCCGGCTTTTCGCCCGAGGAGCAGCGCTGGTTCGCCGAAGGGATGCTTGCGAATGCCGTCCACGGCGGCGAAGCACTCGTGCGGACCGTGGACTTCGCGCCCTTCCGGAGGCTGCTCGACGTTGGCGGGGGACCGGGCGGGTACACCATCGCCATCCTGCGCGCGCATTCGCACCTCGAGGCGACGATCTTCGACCTCCCTGGCGTCGACGCCATCGCGCGGGAGAACATCGAGCAGGCAGGCCTCTCGGGACGTGTCACCTTCGTAACCGGTTCGTTCTTCGAGGACCCCCTCCCGCGGGGGCACGACGTGCTGCTCCTTTCCAGCATCCTGCACGACTGGGAAGACGACGACTGTGCACGCATCCTGGCAGCGTGCTACGACGCGCTCGAGCCCGGGGGCGTGATCGTCGTGACCGAACCGATGCTCGCTGACGATCTGACAGGGCCGGATCACCCGTCGGTTTCCGGCCTAACGATGGCGCTGCTGGGCGGACGGAACAGGACGCGCCGCGAGATTGCTGCCATGCTGGAGGCAGCCGGCTTCCGGGAGACCTGGTGCGGACCCCTGGGCGAACAGAACAGCACGGTGACGGCACGGAAGCCCGCAGCTTCGCAGGAATGACCGGCCGGTGCTAGACTCGGGGTGAGCGCCGCCGTCGGGGCGGCGGTCGACGGCAGCGGTGGGCCGCTAGCTCAACTGGCAGAGCAGCTGACTCTTAATCAGCGGGTTGGAGGTTCGAGTCCTCCGCGGCTCACCATCTCTCACGCCGCACGGCGGATGGGGGCACCGGCGCAGGGTGCCGATCGCGCCGAACGAGCAGCGGCCCCAGCACTGGACGCGCGGCGACGAGGTTTTCCATCCTTGCGGCGATCTCGGCCCGGAGGGAGCGCTCCGCCATGCGGAGCTGAATGAGGGAGTACGGCAGCAAGAGGGCCAAGCCTGCCGCTACCTCGATCCAATCCCAACTCGGCTGCCCCCCGGCCGGTGCGAGGGTGAAGCCGGCCGCTCCAAGGAGGGTCAGCGCCACGAGCAGCCAATCGGCAAGGCCTGGCGGCGGCAGCGGCTGCCTCCGCCCCAGCCGAACGTTCCAGCGATGTTCACGATTGGAGCATCGGCGGGGATAGCCCCCCGGCGCAGGGTAGTGGGTCCGGCGTCGCGCTCCTGATGGCAGGAATAGCACTACGACATCATCGTTTCTCCCTAGTGGATTTCCCGTAACAAAGCAGGGATACGGTCCGTCTTTCCGAGTGACAGGGTGCGGGGTCGAGCCGCAAGGCCCTGGAATAGGCGGGGTGGCAGCGATGGGACCAGCGCTCAGCGGAGCGATTCGCGCAGTAGAGCCGGTGTCCCGCGGAACAGATCGCGAATCAGCGTGGATCGACGCGCTATTTCGACAGCAGTGCGATCGTGTCTTTCGCTACGCCTTCGCAATCGTCGGGGATGCTTCGGCGGCGGAGGACATTTGTGCAGAACTCTTCGTCCGCGCCTGGCAGCGCCGCCGCTCGCTTCGCGACGATTCCAGAGTTACCGCCTGGCTGCTCGCGATCGCCCGGAGGCTCGCGGCGGAGAACATCCGCGGCCGCAGTCGGCGTCGGCGGTTCGAAGTCCCCATCGAAGACCGAGACGTCCCTTGCGCCGAAGAGGCCGACGCTCCGGACGGCGGTGACCGCATCTGGAGGTGCTTCCGGAAGCTCACTTCAGAGCAGCAGCAGGTGCTGTACCTCCGCTTCGTCGAGGGATGCACGCACGAGGAGGTCGCGCGGCTGCTGGGGCGAACGGCCGGCGCCGTGCGCGCGGCGCAGTTCCGGGCGCTGGCACGAATGCGGCGCCTATTGGAGGAAGACCATGACGCGTGACGCCACGGAAAGCGAACGCGAGCGCGTGCTGGACCGGTGCATCGATGCCCTCCTGGCCGGGCGACCCTGGCGAGACGAGCTGTCAACGACGCGCGCCGGCACCGAAGAGTTCGAGCTGCTCATGCGGGTTGCTGAGGACTTCCTCGCCGCGAGCCCCCAGCTTCCGCCGCCTGCGCCACGCCGCCGCTTCAGCATCTGGCGCCGGCTCGCCGAGGCAGCGGCCGAGCCGTTCCGCTTCCGCACGCGCGCCCACGCCTTCGACATCCGAGCACGGGGCAGGGCCGTGCTCGCCGCAGTCGCCGCGATTTTGGCATAAGCCGTCAGCCGCGCAGAAGGGTCCGTGACCGCCGAAGTCACCGACGCCTTGAGCTAGCGCCGTTCGGAGCGGGAGGGAATACACCCGCCAACGGGTTCGAGGCGGGGCCGGATTCCCTACCGCTCCGGCCCACCAGGAGGACGGAATGAGGCAAGGGGAAGGGCGCGAGGCCGCCCAGAGCACCGTCGAATACGCGCTCGTAATCGGTCTGGTGTCCGCCGCGGCAGCGATGCTCCTGGCAAGCACCGCGCCAGCTTGGCTCGAGGCCGTCATTTCGCTGGCGGACACCGCCCTCGGCACCGCCTGACGAGAGAAGGCAGGAGGAGGTTGCACGTGCCCACGGGCGCTGGCGGAAAGAGCGAGAAGGGGCAGGCCGTGCTCGAGATGGCGCTGGCCGTGCCCTTCCTGCTCACCTTCCTCTTCCTCATCGCCGACATGGCGCTCCTCGGCTACTCCTACATCAGCGTCGCGAACGCCGTCCGCGAAGGGGCGCGCTGCGGGGCCGTGGGGGGCACCGACGCGGCCATCGCCGCCCGCGTGGAAGCAACGAGCGGGGGGCTCGCGAACTTCGAAGGCGTCACCTCGATCGCCCGCGGGCCCGCCATCGGCGACGACATCACCGCCTCGTACGCCTACGACTGGATCACGCCGGTGGGACTCGTCCCCGGGCTTTCGGGGACGTTCACGCTCTCGAAGCAGGCCACGATGCGGATGGAGACCACGCCACCGTACACGAGAGGGAGCTGCTAACTATGGCGAACGGTACCGAGCGGCGTCGCCTTCAGGGCGAGCAGGGCCAGATGCTGGTCACCGTGGCGCTGCTCTCGGTGGTGCTCTTCATGCTGGCGGCCATCGCCACGGAAACGTCGCTGATTTGGATTCAGCGCCGAAACCTGCAGAACGCTGCCGATGGGGCTGCGCTTGCTGGCGCCCAGCAGCTCCCCGGCAACCCCTCGGCGGCCGTTGCCGACGCGCAGGCGTGGGCAGCGAAGAACGTGACCACGCTGGCGTCGTTCGAAGCGCAGGTCCTCGATAGCAACCGAGCCATCCGCGTAACGGTGCGAAAGCCGGCCGACACCATCTTCGGCAACTGGTTCGGGTACGGCGGGTTCACGATCACGGCGAAGGCCGCGGCGCGCGTTGCGCAGCCGCTGCTTCCGGGCCCTGGCGTGGTGCCGCTCGCGGTGGACGACGCGGCCTTTGCCTGTGCGTCCGCAGGAGGCTGTACGACCGTCGCGTTGAAGCAGTGGTCGGAGAATAACGACGACCCGCGGAGCTCGTACCAGCTCGTCGATGTCGATGGCCGGGGAATCGCGGGGGTGGAGGCTGGCTCGGTCGGCGGCTCACGGAACCCCATTACCGACCCTGTGGACCAACAGACGGGGAATACCGGACGCTCCCTCGCCGAAGGGCTGGCCTACCGAATGCAGGCTGCCGCGGCCAACGGCTGCCTCACGTGGGAGCAGGTGGCGCCCGGCGGCGTCCTGAACGACCGCTGTAACCCGCTTACCCAGGCCGCGCGCGGCAGGCTTGCGGCATACCCGGAAGCTCAGCCGACAGCCGTCATCGTCATCCCCGTCATATCGGCGTTTTGCCAGGGCAACTGCGACCTCGACATCGTCGGGGCAGGGTCCGAACCGCGCCTCTTCGCCTTCTTCTGGATCGACTGGTCCCAAACGGAGCCCCGCTGTCGCGCCCAAGGCAGCGGCGGCGGGAGAGGTGACGGGCTTCCCCCGGGCCAGTGCGAGATCGTCGGGCGCTTCATCCTGGAACACCGCGCTCCCATCTCGACGTACGTCCAGGACGGCCTCGGCTAATTCGACGACGACGCTCTCCTGAAGGTCATCCAGCTCATCGAGTAACCGCGCCGCCCGCGCGTCCGGAGGAAGGGACATGGCACAAGCACGAACCTTTTCGCTTCGCGGGAGCAGCCGCACCGGACTTCTGCTTGCCGCCGTCCTGGCGGCGGCGACCGGCGTCCTCGTGTACCTCGCACTCCAATCGAACGCCGAAGGCGAGTCTCGGCAGACCGGCGGAACCGGGGCAGTCACAGTCGTCGTCGCAGCGCGGGATATCCCCGCCGGCACGGTGATCTCGCCCGGCATGGTGCGTCTTGCCCACGTCGACGCCGAGGACGCGCTGAGCGGGGCCCTCGCATCGCTCGAAACGGCGGTCGGCCAGGTGACGCGCACTCCCATCTACGCAGGGGAGCAGATTGTCGCGAGCAAGCTGACGGCCGACCCGATTCGGGAGGGTCTCGCCTACGTCGTCCCGCCGGGCATGCGGGCCATGGCGGTCGAGGTGAACAAGGTGGTCGCTGCCGGGGGAAACGTGCGGCCCGGCGACCGCGTGGACGTCTTCGCCGTCATCGAAACGACCCGCGACGACCCCGCGACTGGAGCCCGCGAAGGCATCCAACAGAGCCTGCTCCTCGCCCAGAACATCGAAGTCCTGGCAGTTGAGCAGCGGATCGCTCTAGGGAATCAGCCGCTTCGCCCGGAGGCGGCGGATGAGCGCACGGAACATGTCCTCGGTATCCATGCACTCGTGGAATCCGGCCTGGCGCAAGGCGATGGTGCTGTTGAGGAGCGGGGGCGTGCTCTCGCGCATGGCAAGGAGCATGTCGGCGTAGACGACGGAGTTCGCCCCGCAGAATTCGACCGGATCGCGCGGGGCCGCCAACCCGTAGCGATCAACGGCGCTGGCCCACTCCCGGCTCCGCCGCGGCAGCTCCTCAGCGAGCGAGACCGGCCGGTGCTCGCCGGGTGGGAGCCCGAACTCTTCGGCGATTGCCGGCCACACCCTCCGCCACTGGAAGACGTCGCCGTTCGTGACGTTGAACGTCCGGTCCCGAGCCGCGGGCGACTCCGCGGCCCAGACCAGTGCCCGAGCGAGGAGGTCCGCGTCCACCGCCTCTTGGATGGCCAGGCCCGAGCCGCGCCCGGGAAAGTGCAGCGGCTCGCCTGCCTCCCGTTGGAGCGTTGCCCAGACAGCGATGGGCAGCATCGGGTTCATGTTCACCCCGGCGGCATCGCCGTAGATCACCGTTGGCCGGAAGATGGTGAGTCCCCACGTCCCGTCCCGCTGCTTCCTGCGCAGGTAGTCCTCTTGCAGCCAGTAGAAGTTCGGATGGTCGACGCGCGGCTCCCGTTCGCGCAGCGGGACACGAATGGCACCCCGGTCGACCGCTGGGTGGTGCACTCCGTACGCCTTCGTTCCCTGTAGGAGGGAGACATGCTCCAGCGGCGCGGTCTCAGCGAACGGCTCGAAGAGGTTCCGCAGCATCCGGGCGTTCCGCTCCATGAGGGCCGGGTCCGTCCAGCCGGGGGAGAGCCCCGGCTGCTCCTCGAGCGCGGCAAAGACGAGATGGGTCGCCTCGGCGAATCGGCGCCGCTCTGCCCGGCACGCGGCTTCATCCAGGAGGTCGAGCGCCAGGTGCTCGACGCCCTCCACGGGAGGGAGCCGGCGAGAGATGCCGATCACCCGCCAGCCAGCCGCGGCAAAAGCTCGCGCCGCAGCCGACCCGACGAGCCCGGACACGCCGGCAATGAGGACAGTCTTCGGCGACACCGGTTCCCCTCGGAGCGAATAAGAGCCCCTGCCAGCGGCATCGTACCTTCCGCCACGTCGACCCCGCGACCGGCGGTTAGGAATCCGCGGCGCCGCCCCCGCGACTCAGCCGATGCAGCACGTCATCACGGAGATGTCCCGGGTGAACGCTTGCGCCGCCAGCTTCACAGCTTCGGAATAGGTCGGGAAGACGTGCACCGCGTCGATGATGTCGTGCACGGTGAGGCGGAGGCGGACTGCAAGCGCAACCTCGTGAATGATCTCCGCCGCATTCGTGCCGCAGGCGTAGCCGCCGCGGATGCGGCCCTCCCTGTCGACGGTGAGCTTGATGGCGCCGACTGTGTCCTTCGCCGCAAGCGCGCGCGGGAGCTGCGAGTAGAACACCGTGCGGCAGTTGCAGTACCGCGTCCGAGCCATCGACTCGGCCTCGGTGAGTCCGACGCCCGCGAGCTGCGGAGACGTGAAGACCGCCCAGGGAACGGTGTCGTAGTCGATGGCGTCGCGCCGGCCCTCCAGGGCGTTCGACGCCGCAAGGGCGCCCTCCTTTGCGGCGACCGTTTCGAGCGGCATTCTCCCGACGACGTCGCCGGCGGCCCACAGCCGGTCGCCCGCCTCGTACCAGGCCGTCGTCTTGACGAACCCGCGCTCGTCGAGCTGCCCCCCGGCGGCGTCGACCCCGAGCCCCTCGGTGTTCGGCCGAATGCCCGTTGCGACGAGGATGGTATCGGCCTCCACGCACAGGTCGCCTGCGCAGAGGATCCGGTGCGGCGACCCGGGCTGGACCGACTCGATCCGGACGCCGGTGACGATCCGAATTCCCTCGGCCTGGAGTGCCTCGCGAAGCACGGCGGCGATCTCCGGCTCCGCCCGGGGCACGACTTCCGGTGCGGCCTCGATGACGGTCACCTCGGAGCCGAAGCGGGCGAAGATTTGGGCGAACTCGAGGCCGAGCGGACCGCCGCCGATGACTGCCAGACGCCGAGGCGCCTCTTCGAGTTCGAGCGCTTCGATGTTCGTCAGAAACCCAGCCTCGCGCAGCCCGGGAATCGGGGGAACCGCGGCCCGTGCCCCGGTGGCGACGAGGATGTGCCGGCCCTCGATTTCGTCGGCACCGACGCGTACGCGCCCGGGGCCGGCGATCGTCGCGCGCCCGGGGCGGAACTCGACGTGCGGCAGGGCGCCGAGGACATCCACGTAGTTCCGCTGACGCAGGGAGGCCACCAGCTCGTCCTTCTCCCTTTTTGCTGCGGAGAATGACGGAGCTCTGAACTCCGCCTGCGGAACCGAGGCGAACGGCGAGCTCCGTCGGCTGTGCAGTGCATCCGCGATGGCGAGGAGGTGCTTCGAGGGGACGCATCCGACGTTGACGCACGTACCGCCGATGGGCAGCCCGGCGTTGACCATGAGCGTCTTCGCCCCGAGGTCGTTGGCGCGGGTCGCGGCCGCAAAGCCCGCGGCCCCGCCGCCGATGATGATGAGGTCGTACATCATTCTCGCTCCCTTCTTCCAGGTGCTGCTGGCGGTCCGGAGCACTGCGGCCGAACCACCGATTGCCTTAGTTCACACCAGCTGACGCCCTTGGAACCACCAGTACAGGACGAGGTAAGCTCCTGCCGCGACGAGGGCCATCCCCGAGAAATTTTCTACAATCGCCCCGATTCGTCGGACTCGACGTAATGCAGCAGACTCTCCGAACGCGACCACGAGTGAGACTACCAACACGACCAGCGTCATCCCTGATGCAAAATATACGAACTGTGCTAGCATTGCCGCGGTGGACGTCGCAGCCAAAGCCACCGCGACGACCCCAAGGAACACAAGCAACGCACAACTCAGCGACGTCATCCCGTAGGCTATGCCGTACGCAAAGAAGTGCAGCAACGTACGCGTTTCTCCGGTACCAAGCCACGCGAACCGAACGGCGGCAGGGCGGTAACCGGCAAGCATCGCCAGGCCGGCGCTGCCAACCCCTAGGCCAACGACCAGGGACGCACGCGGCAAGTAGGAGGTTACACGGGCTCCAGCCAAGGACACGACCAGCCCGAGCGCGCCGAACAGAAGGAGGAATCCTCCCGCCATTGCGATACTGACGGCCACAGCCGAACCCAATCCTTGGCGAATCCCTGGCGCATCATGATGGGACGACCCAAGGTCAAGAGCTATGTACGTAGGCAGCATGATGAAGCCGCATGGGTTGACCGCCGCCAGCATTCCCGCGGAGATCGAATACGCGACGGGCAACGCCTCAATGATGTTGGCGACCCAAGCAGCTATGCCTTCCATGGTGTCTATCTAATCCCTTTTCGAACAACGAACCGCGACAAAGCCTCTAGAATAGCGTCGTTCGCCGGTCGGACCTTGCGGAGCAAAACCTCGCCGTCCGGAGATACAACCAAAATGGTATCGAGATATGCGATGCGGAAGTGCATCATAGCCCGGCCACCGTCGTCAAACCCCCAGAGATACGTGGGCCGCCCTGCAGCAAGCCAAAATTCACGGAGCCGTTCCTCCGTCTCCGTGGGGTCGATGGACATCGCGACAATCTCGACCGGCGAGTCACTGAGCTGCTCGTGCAGTTCTTGAAGCTGTTCGGCCACCGGCAGGCAAGTTGCGCACCAACCAGCCATAGCGAAGACCACCAAGGGCCTGTTGGGATTCGCGAGGTCGAGGAAGCCGCCGCCGCTCCAAGGCGCAAGTCGGACGACCGGGCCGCTGCCCGACGGTGAGTCCGAACGCTGGTTCACGACCCCCACGATGAGAGCAAGAGCGAGAAGACCCGAGATTGCAATACCAAGGACCCAGAGCGGCCAGCGCCCCACTCGTTTCCGAGATTGTTTCCTCACCCTTACTGCCTCCCTCTGCCCTCCAACTGACTCCGTCCGCCCTCCACGAGCCGGACACAGGGACACGGCGTCAGCGCCCGAAGCCGCTCTTCGCCTGGCCGAAGCTCCCGGAGCTCCGCCTCGAGGAGGGCGAGCTGCTCATCCATCCGTTCGAGTTCGCGGCGGCGGATGGCGAGTTGTGCGCGGGCCTCCTGGAGGCGGCTGAGCAGCTCGTCCCTCAGGGCGCCGCAGCTCGCGTCGTGGACGAGATGGACCAGCTCCCGAATCGCATCGAGCCCGAGGCCGAGATCCCGCAGTCGGCGAGCGAATCGCAGCACCTCGATGTGCTCCGGCCCGTACAACCGATACCCGGAGGGGGAGCGGGGCGGCCGCGGCACCACCCCAACCCGTTCGTAGTAGCGAATGGTGTCCGCCGAGAGGCCGCTGGCCCGCGCCGCCTCCTGCACCCGAAACGCCCGCATGCCTCCACCGTAGACCTTGGAGTCACTCCAAGGTCAAGCGCTGCCTCGCGCCTGACACCTGGAAAAGCCGCGGGTATCATGAGCGCGGCCGCTGCAGCGGCTGTGACCGTCATTCCCAGCTTCTCGAGGTCCCCCGATGTCGTTCGCTGCTGTGCTTGCCCAGGCCCGCTCCGAAGGCCGCACCCTGCTCACGGAGGTCGAAGCGAAGAGCGCCCTCGCCGAGGCCGGCATCCCCGTCATCGAGACCCGGCTCGCCCGATCGCGGGAGGAGGCGCAGCGTATCGCCGGCGAACTCGGCTTCCCCGTCGTTCTCAAAATCGTGTCGCCCGACATCGCCCACAAGAGCGACGTCGGGGGAGTGAAGCTGAACCTTGGCGACGCGGAGGCCGTCGGCCGTGCCTGGGACGAAATCATGGCCTCGGTTCGGGCGGCCGAACCAAACGCCCGCATCGAGGGAGTCTCGGTGCAGCGCATGGCGAAGCCGGGCATCGAGGTCATCGTGGGAATGACCACCGACCCACAGTTCGGGCCGGTGATGATGTTCGGCCTGGGCGGGATCATGGTGGAGGTGTTGAAGGACGTCGCCTTCCGGCTGGTCCCGCTGGAAGAGAAGGACGCCGCCCAGATGATCGACGAGATTCGCGCGCGCCCAATTCTCGATGGCGTGCGGGGCCAGACAGGGGGCGATATCGCCGCCCTTCGGCAGCTCCTGCTCGCCGTCTCCCGTTTCGTGGAATCCCATCCCGAGGTGCGCGAGCTCGACCTCAACCCCGTCTTCGTGTATCCCGACGGCGTCGTCGCGGTCGACGCTCGCATGGTCGTGGCGGAGTAGCGGCCGTGGCCGTACCCGGGCACCGACTCGACCGGATGTTCAACCCCCGGACCGTCGTTGTCATCGGAGACAAGGGGCCGGGGTACATGTGGATCCACAACAACCTGCCGTTCAAGGAGCGGGGCGGGAACCTGTACTCCGTTCAGATCGACCCGGCGCAGATTCCTGGGATCGAGGCGCTCGGAGTCCAAAACTTCACGTCTCTGAAAGAGGTTCCCGCACCGATCGATTACGCGGTGGTGGCGGTTCCCCGCCAGGTTGCGCCCCGCGTGCTCCAGGACCTCATCGACGTTGGAGCGGGCGGCGCGGCTTTCTTCACGTCGGGCTTTGCCGAGACGGGCGAGGAGGTAGGCATCAGGCTGCAGCATCAGCTCCAGGAGATGGCCCGGGCGGCGAATTTCAACCTCGTCGGCCCGAACTGCATGGGGCTCTACCTGCCGAAGGTCGGCGTCCGGTTCGCCGTGGATGCGCCCGTCGCCGAGGACGGGCGCATCGCATTCCTCTCCCAGTCGGGTACGCACGGCATCATGTTCTCCCTCGTCTGCGGCACGCTGGGTCTCCACCTGAGCCGCGCCGTGAGCTTCGGGAACGCGATCGTCCTCGACGTGAGCGACTACCTCGAGTACCTGGCCGAGGACGACGAGACCGATGTCATCGCCATGTACGTGGAAGGCGTGCGCGACGGCCGACGCTTCTTCGAGACCATGAAGCGGACAGCTGCCCGGAAGCCCGTGGTGGTGTGGAAGGGCGGGCAGACCGCCGCCGGCGCCCGGGCGACGATGTCGCACACGGCCTCGCTGGCGGCGCCACAGGCCATCTGGGACGGCATGATGCGGCAGGTCGGGGCCATTCCCACCAACAGCCTCGACGAGACGGTCGACGTCGTCCAAGCCCTCACTCGGGTGAAGCCGATGCGAGGTCGGCGGATGGCCCTCCTCGCCCAGACCGGCGGGCAGTCCGTTTCCATTACCGACGCGTTCGCCAAGGCGGGATTCGAGGTGCCCCGCTTCACCGAGACGACGTACGCCGCCCTAGCGGAGTTCTTCAACATCATTGGGGGAAGCTACCAGAACCCGCTCGACATGGGCGGCACCATCCAAGGCAACCCGGAGGTGTTGGACCGCATCCTGCGCATCGTCGACGCCGACGCGTATGTCGACGGGATGGCCATGGAGATGTCGGCCATGTTCGGCGTGCGCCAGTGGAAGCGAAACCCGCAGGCGTTCGATGCCATGCTCGACGTGCTGGCGGCACACCGCGAGCGATCGGAGAAGCCGTTCGTGGTCGTAATGTACCCGGCTCACGAGGAGGCGTGGCTCGCCGAAAACCGCCGGCGCCTCACGGACCGGGGGTTGGCCGTCTACCCGAACTTCGAGCGGGCCGCACTGGCGCTGGCGCGCGTCGCAGGCCTGCTGCGGTAGCCGCTCACCGGCCCGTCATCTTCCAGGGGTCGAGGATCCGGTCGAGCTCCTCGGCCGGCAGGACGTTCGCCTCGAGGGCGACCTGCCGGATGGACTTGCCGGTGCGGAATGCCTCGTTCGCCAGCTCAGCCGCCCGGTCGTAGCCGATTACCGCCGCAAGGGGAGTGGCCAGAGCCAGGCCGTACTCCACCAGGCGCGGCCCGTTCTCCGTGGCCGCCAGGCCGTCGATGCACTTCTCGGCGAACACGTCGCACGCCCGGGCGAGGAGCGAAATGCTCTGGAGCAGGTTGTGGGCAGCGACCGGAAGCATGGTGTTTAGTTCGAAGAACCCCCACTGGCCGGCCATGGCAATGGCGGCATCGTTGCCGATGACCTGAGCTGCGACCTGCACCACCGCTTCGGGAATGACCGGGTTCACCTTGCCCGGCATGATCGAGCTCCCCGGCTGAAGGGCCGGGAGCTGCAGCTCGTAGAGGCCCGCACGCGGGCCGCTCCCCATGAGCCGGATGTCATTGGCGATCTTCACGAGCGAGGTCGCCAGGACGCGGAGCTGCCCGTGGGCTTCGACGAGCGCGTCGATCGTGGCCTGCGCTTGGAAGTGGTTCGTCGTCTCGCGGAGCTGAAGGTGCTCCGCCTCGTTGATGTAAGCGATCGCTCGCGCTGCGAACTCCGGGGGCGTGTTGATACCCGTGCCAACCGCCGTGCCGCCCAGCGCCACTTCGCGAAGGGCCTCCGCGGCCCGCGTCACGCGCTTCCGGCCGCGCTCGATCTGGCCGGCGTACCCCTCGAATTCCTGACCCATGCGGATGGGCGTGGCGTCCATGAGATGGGTACGCCCCGTCTTCAGTACGCGGTCGAACTCCCGCGCCTTCCGCTGGAGCGAATGCTCCAGCCGGTAGAGGGCCGGCAGCAGCTCGCGGTTGATGAGGAGCAGCGCCGCCAGGTGGATCGCCGTGGGGATGACGTCGTTCGAAGACTGACCCTTGTTCACGTGGTCGTTGGGGTGCACCGGCCGGTACACACCCCGGGGGCCGCCTCCCAGCAGCTCGTTCGCCCGGTTCGCGATGACCTCGTTTGCGTTCATGTTCGTCGATGTCCCGGAACCGGTCTGAAAGACATCGACGATGAACTGGTCGTCGAACTTCCCGTCGATGACCTCTTCCGCCGCCGTCACGATTGCCGCCGCCAGCTCTTCGGGAAGCAGCCCGAGGTCCCGGTTGGCGAGCGCGGCAGCACGCTTGATGTTCCCGAGGGCGCGAATGAAGACGCGCGGAAACCTGAGGCCGCTGATGGGAAAGTTGGCAGCCGCCCTCGCCGTATCGATGCCGTAGTAGGCGTCCGCAGGAACAGGGAACTCGCCCAGCGCATCCCGCTCGATGCGGACCGCTTCGTCACTGCTCATCGAGCCCCTCCCCGTTCTCCTGGCCCGCGGCGATAACGAAGACCTCGAGACGCCGCGACCGCGGGCCGTCGAACTCGCAAAAGTACACGCCCTGCCAGGTACCGAGCGCCAGCCGGCCGCCCTCCACAGGCAGTGTGACCGAAACGCCGACCAGTGAGGCCTTGATGTGTGCGTCGCTGTTCCCTTCGGCGTGGGCATACCCGCCATCGCGAGGCACCAGCCGCCGAAGATGCTCCAGGAAATCCCGCCGGACGTCGGGGTCGGCGTTTTCGTTGACGGTGATGGCTGCAGTCGTGTGGGGCACGAAGAGGGTGCAGAGGCCGCGGGCGACACCAGCCCGGAGCAAAAGGCTTTCCACGTCCCGCGTGACATCGATGAGCTCCTCGCGGCTCCGCGACCTGACTTGGAGGGTGAACCGCTGCATCGGAAGCATCATGGAATGTTCCGGTCGGGACACGATTCACAGCGAGGATACGCTGCCGACGGCGCCTGCGCCGGCACCCCGAGGGCCCGCAGCCCCCGCCAGGCAACCCAGAGGGGCAGGCCGACGACCGCGCAGTAGCACCCCTCCAGGCGCGACACGGTGGGGACATCCTCATCCTGGATGGCATAGGCGCCAGCCTTGTCCATCGGCCGTCCGCTGGCGACGTAGGCGGCAATGGCCGCATCGTCGAGTTCGGTGAGCCAAACCCGCGCCTGCGAGTGGCCGACCCAGACCTCCCCGCCGCGAACGACGGCTGCCGCCGTGACCACGGTGTGGGACCGGCCGCGGAGATCGCGCAGCATCGCTGCGGCATCGTCCGGCGTTGCCGGTTTTCCGTAGTGACGGCGCCCAT
>DAOUCS010000063.1:0-18186 GCA_034431815.1 Dehalococcoidia bacterium | reverse complement strand
CGGAGCCTGGGAGGGGTCCCGGGTCCACTCGTACGCCTCGGGCGGCGGCTCCTGCCAGGGGTCCTCCAGGACGCCCGCCTCGGCGCTCCGCCCCCACAAGTTCTCGTCGATGCTGAAGGGGCCCTTCTCCCCCCAGGGGATATCCACGCCGTGCGCCCGGAGGTACTCGATTTGCGCCTCCCGCGCCATGGCGAGTTCGCGGGTCGGCGCGATGATCGTCAGCGAAGGGTCGAGGGTCTTGATGGCGACATCGAACCGCACCTGGTCGTTCCCCTTGCCGGTGCAGCCGTGCGCAACGGCCACGGCGCCAACCTCGTGTGCCGCGTCGACGAGGAGCTTCGCCATCAGCGGCCGGGCGAGCGCCGTGGCCAGGGGGTAGGCGTCCTGGTACACGGCGCCGGCGGCCAGCGCCGGAAAGGCGAAGTAGCGGAGGAACTCGTCCCGGGCATCGACGATCCGCACGGCCACCGCACCGGCGGCCATGGCCCGGCTTTCGATGACCGGCTGTTCCCGGCTGCGGCCGAGATCGATGTTGAGCGCCACGACGCGATAACCGCGGTCGTGGGTAAGCCAGGCGATGGCCCACGTCGTATCGAGTCCCCCCGAATAGGCGAGGACGAGCGTCTTCTCTTCCGTCACCAGCGAGCACTCCGGGCGGACGGCCTTGGGCGGCCGTCCGCTACCGAGTATCGCCGTTCAGCGCGCCACGGGAAACGGCATGCCGCGCCTGGCGGACAGCGATGCCCGTCGCCACGGGCGCGGCGGCGAGCATGAGGATAGCCGCCCCCAGGCCAGCCCAGAGCGTCCCATCTGCGGAAAGAACCCCGACCCCCAAGAGAAGAGCGGCCACGAGGGCGGCGCCGGCCGCAAGCGCGCCGCATGCGGCCATCATCGGGCCCGCAGCGCGGTGCGAGGCTTCCCAAGCCGCATCCGACGCCATGGTAGAAGGGAGCCGGATTCCGGCCCACCGGTTTCGGGGAAGGCGCCCCACGGCGCCCGCAGCCCCGACAGCCGCCGTCGACAAGCCCCCGAGCCCGACGGCCGCAAGCACGGCCGCCGCGGCGATCGTATCGCTGCTCACTTCGGAGGCTCCGCCTCCGCCAGCGCCGCGGCCAGGATCTCGCACGCCCGGTCGATCTCGTCGTCGGTGACAATGAGCGGTGGCAGCAGGCGGATGGCGTTGGGCCGCACCGCGTTCACCAGCAGCCCCCGCTCGAGGCAGCGGGCCGTAACCTCAGGCGCTACGTCGCGCGAAAGCTGCACGGCAACCATCAATCCCCGGCCGCGCACCTCGGTCACCAGCGGCAGCCGGTCCTCAAGCTCCCGGAGGCGTGACATCAGCCGCTCGCCCGCCCGAGCCGCGCGCTCCGTTAGCCGCTGCTCGATGATGGTCCGCACCGTCGCGACGCCTGTGGCGCAGGCGAGCGGGTTCCCACCGAACGTCGTGCCGTGGTCGCCGGGGACGAAGTGTGCCGCCACCTCGCCGCGGGCCAGAACCGCCCCGATGGGGACGCCGCCCGCCAACCCCTTCGCGAGACAGACCACGTCGGGCCGAATGCCTTCCTGCTCGAAGGCGAAGAAGGTTCCCGTACGGCCCATGCCGGTCTGGATCTCGTCGAGGATGAGCAGCAGGCCCTGCTCGTCGCACCAGCGGCGCACCTCCGCCAGGTAGCCTGGCGATGGGACGTTGACCCCGCCCTCACCTTGAATGGGCTCCAGAAGGACCGCTACCGTCTTCGGCGATGTCGCCGCCCGGACGGCCTCCGCGTCGTTCCAGGGCACATGAACGAAGCCGGGAGGAAGCGGCTCGAAGGGTTCCTGGTACCGCGCGTTCCCCGTGGCGGCCAGAGCGCCCAGCGTCCGCCCGTGGAAGGAATCACGAGCGGCGATGATTTCGTACGCCCCGCCCTTCGTATCGCGGCCCCAGCGGCGGGCAAGCTTGATAGCCGCCTCGACCGCTTCGGCACCCGAATTGCAGAAGAAGACGCGCTCGAATCCCGAGATCTCGGAGAGGAGGCGCGCCAATTCAATCATTGGCACGGAGTAGTACAGGTTCGACACGTGGATGAGCTGCTCCGCCTGGCGGCGGAGCGCGTCGACGACGGCGGGGTGCGCGTGGCCGAGGATGTTGACCGCCAGGCCGCCGACGAAATCGAGGTATTCGCGCCACTGGTCATCCCACACGCGCGTACCTTGCCCGCGTACAAGCACCACCGGCTGACGCGCGTAGTTTTGAAAAAGGTAGCGCCGCTCCTCGGCAATCCAGTCGGTCATCGCGTTCCTGCCGGGGAAAGGAATGGGGCCATAGTAGCCCAAGGTTCGAGGTGGCGGCTAACGCTCCGGGAGCACGAGCGTTCCGGGAGGGCTCCCAGCCGCGAGCCGAGCGGCGTCCCGCGCATGGAGGATACGGGCCGGTACGCCGTGAGCGGCAGCGGCCAAGCACGCCTCGACCTTGGGGATCATCCCGCCTGCGATGACGCCCTCGGCGATGAGCGCCTGCGCCTCCGAGGCCGTGAGGACCGCCAACGGCTCGCCCCCGCGGCCGCGCACCGCCTCCACGTCGGTGAGAAAGCTCACGGCCGCTGCCCGGAGCGCTGCGCCAAGAGCGCCCGCGACCGTATCGGCGTTGACGTTCACCAGCTCGGTTCGATTCCCCACGCGGGCAAACCCGATGGGTGCGACGACGGGCACGAAGCCCGCCGCCAACAGTGCCTCCAGGACCCCTGGATTCGGCGCTTCCGCTTCGCCTACGAAACCGAGCTCGGGGTCGGCGATGCGGCAGGGCAGCAGGCCCCCGTCCACGCCCGAGATCCCGACGGCGTCGACGCCCGCATCGGCAAGGGCGGCCACGAGACGCTTGTTCACCAGCCCCGCGAACACCGCCGTCGCCACGGGCAGCACCCGCTCATCGGTCACCCGCCGCCCGCGCACGAAGCGGCTCGGGATCCCCATGGCCTCGAGCCACCGCGTCGCCTCGGGGCCGCCGCCGTGGACGACGACGACCCGTTCGCCGCTCTTTGCCAGCGCTGCGATGCCGTCGATGCCCGCGTCGCCGCGGTCGATGGTGCTGCCGCCGACCTTGATCACGAAAGGGGCGCTCATGTGTGGTAGTCCGCGTTGATCGCTACGTATTCGGCCGAAAGGTCGCAGCCCCAGCCCGTCGCCGTCGCCTGACCGGCGCCCAAGTCGACAACGATCGTCACCTCTGGCCCCCTCATCGCCTCGGCAACCCGGGCGAGATCGCACTCCGTGGGCCGGCCACCGGCGAAGACCTCCGTTCCGCACACCGAAACGCGCACAGCCGATTCTTCGTACCGCGCTCCCGAGCGGCCGATGACGGCCACGATGCGCCCCCAATTCGGGTCAGCGCCGTGAACCGCGCTCTTCAGCAGGTACGAGGTGCTCAGGAGCCGCACCAACCGGCGGGCGTCCTCTTCGTCGGCCGCGCCGCAGACCGTGAACTCGATCAGCTTGGTCGCACCCTCGCCGTCGCGGGCGATGGCCTTCGCGAGGTGCAGGCAGAGCGCTTGGAGCGCTTGCGCGAACTCAGCGCCGAGGGGATGCCCTTCGGTGAGCGGGCCTCCTCCGGCCACTCCGTTGGCGAGCACGATGACCGTATCGCTCGGGCTGGTATCGCCGTCGACGGAAACCAGGTTGAAGGAGCGGTCGACAGCGGCCCGGAGCGACCGCTCCAGGAACCCGCGCTCCACGGGCGCATCCGTGGTGAGGAACGCGAGCATCGTAGCCAGGTTGGGATGGATCATCCCCGCTCCCTTGGCGCACCCGCCGATGGTGTAGGGACCCACGCGGACCGCTCCGTGCTTCGGGCGAGTATCGGTGGTCATGATGGCGCGCGCGAAGGCGAGCCCGCCGAGGGGCGAGAGCTCGATGGACGGCAGGGCCGCCTCGATTTTCTCCAGGGGCAGGAACTCGCCGATGACGCCGGTGCTGCAGACGAGCACGTCGCAAGGGTCGATGCCAAGGCGGGCCGCAGCCAGCTCCGCGAACCGCTTCGCATCGGCCAGGCCACGTTCGCCGGTGCCGGCGTTCGCGACGCCGCTGTTGACCGCCACCGCCTGGGCTCTCCCGTCGGCAAGGTGTTCCCGGTCTACCTCGATGGCGGGGGCTCGAAAGCGGCTGGTGGTGTAGACCGCGGCAGCGGTGCACGGTACGTCCGAGAGCAGAAGCCCGAGATCGAGCTTGCCGTCCCCGAAGGTCTTGATGCCCGCATAGGTGCCGCCGGCCCGGAAGCCGCGGGGGGTCGTCGCCGTTCCGGTCGGGTCGATGGTCGTCATGGGTAGAGCGGCGCCCCATCGAGGCCGGCCGTCTCGGGCAGGCCGCACATCAGGTTCATGTTCTGGATAGCTTGGCCGGCCGCTCCCTTGCCCAGGTTATCGAGCACACCGATGGCCACGAGCATCCCGTTCCGCTCATCGACGACTGGGTGCACGAGGCAACGGTTGCTCCCGAGCGTATGCTTCGTGTGGGGCGGCACCGGGGTCACGCGCGTGAACGGATGCCCGGCGTAGAACTCGCGGTAGAGCTCAGCCACCTCATGCTGATTCACCGGTTTGCGGAGCGGCGCGTAGCAGGTGGCGTGGATGCCGCGCGTCATCGGCACGAGATGAGGAACGAAGGTAACCGCCGGCCGCACTCCCTCGGCCAGTGCACCCAGCTCCTGGGCGATCTCCGGCTGGTGGTTGTGGTTGGCGATCTTGTACGCCGAAACGTCTTCGTTGACGTCGCTGAAGTTGTAGCCGCCGCCGGTCCCGCGGCCGGCACCGGAGATGCCCGACTTGGCATCGATGACGACGCGAGGCTCGACGATGCCCGCCGCGACCGCCGGAGCCAGGGCGAGAATCGCGGCCGCGGGGTAACACCCCGGGTTCGCCACAAGCTTTGCGGAACGGATGGCCTCACGGTGCAGCTCGGGCAACCCATAGACCGCAATTTCCAGCAGCTCCGGCGCAGGGTGGTCGGCCCCCATCCAGGCAGCAAATTCGCTGGGATCGCGCAGGCGGAAGTCAGCGGCAATGTCGATGACCTTCACACCGGCCCGTACGAACGGCGCGCAGGCAGCGGCACTGGCAGCGGTGGGCAGCGCCGAGAGAACGACGTCGACCTCGGCGTCGACCTCCGCCCCGATGACCAGGTCCTCGAAGGCCGAGAGGTGAGGGAATACCTCGCCGAGCCGCTGCCCAGCCAGGGAGCGGCCGGTGGCAGCTACGAGCCGCGCCTCCGGGTGGGTTTGAAGGATGCGCGCCGCCTCCATGCCGGCATAGCCGGTGACGTTGATGATCCCAACGCGAACGGTCACGGATGCATTTTCCGAAGAAGCGGCGAACGAATCCACCGCCCCCGTAGAATGGCTCCAGGATGGCTCCGCTGCCGCTCTTCTTCATCGGTTCGGGGAACGCATTCGCGCCCGGCGGACTGTGCTGGAACGGCTTCGTCGCCGGCGGGCGCCACCTCTTCGAAGCCCCTCCGCAAACCCTCATGGCCCTCAACCGCGCAGGCATGGACCCGAACGCCATCGAGACGGTCGTTATCTCCCACCACCACGGGGACCATTGTCTGGGCCTCCCGTTCCTCCTGCTCCATTGGAAGTACCGAGGACGCACCGCCCCGGTCGACATCGTCGGCCCGCCGGGAACCCGCGAGCTGACGGAGAGCATCGGCCTCCGCGTCTTCCCAGGCCTGTTCGAATCGGCGCTCGAGATCCGCTGGCACGAGCTGAAGCCGGGCGACGAGCGCACCGTCAACGGGATGCACCTCCGCGCCCTGCCGATGAAGCACGACGAGCGGCTCGCCTACAACCTCGGCTACCAGGTGAGCATCGCCGGCCGCCGGCTCGCCTACACCGGCGACACCGCTTGGTGCGAAAGCGTCGAAGAGATGGCGCGCTGGGCCGAGATCCTGGTGGCAGAATGCGCATCGCGCGACGAGCGCATTCCCATCCATATGAACCTTGTCGACGACATGCCACGGCTCCGTGCGGCGATGCCCGCCGAGAGCCTGCTGGTCCTCACCCACCTCGACGCCTCGATCCGGAGCACGGAGCTGCAGGGAACGTTCGTAGCGCGCGACTTCGGCCAGCTCGTGCTGTAGGCTGAGGGAGGTCGCGAGCGGCTTATGACAATTTGCGTCCTTGACAATTGACGCGGAATTACGGGAACGCGACATGCCGGCCCGCCTTGCCATCGTGCTCTGGTCCAGCGACGTCCCAGCGCTCGCCTCGTTCCTCTGTGAGGTGGCCGGTGCCCGTCTCGAGGAAGCGTATCCCGGGTTTGCTGCCCTCGAAGCTGGAGGAACCCGGATCGAGCTCCACGACGACGAGGTGTACCGCGGGCACCCGTGGTACGACGCGCTCCGCCGGGAAGGGGCGGCACGCGGCATCGGCGCGGAGCTCAGAGCCGAGGTGGAAGATGTCGAGACAGCCTACCGCCGCGCACTCTCGTTGGGCGGGACCGCAGTCCAGCCGCCGTACCGCGGGAACGGCTTCATCGAAGCGGTGGTGATGGGCCCCGACGGCTACCTCCTCTCCCTCTGGTCCGCAGCGCCCGCTGGCAATCGGGAGCACGCTTCGTAGCATAGATCGTGTCAGTGGGTGGTATTCACACGGTGAGTTGCATCCCCGTTGGCGGGGTGTGATACTGCTTGTGAAAGCGGTCACATTCACGAAAGGGGGCAACCGCCATGTACACCATCGCACCGCCCTACCCAGCCGTCATCGTCGGTGAGCCCGGCGTCGTTGCGAAGTTCCGCGAGCAGTGGGCACAGCGCCGGAAGGCGCGCCAGCGCCGCCAGGAGCCGGTTTGGCCTCCGGTGGATATCGAGCGGCTCCGGGCCGAAAACGACGTGAAGCTCGCGGGCTTCGTCCGCTTCGTCTAAACGGCGCCCAAGGGCGACCAGCACCGGGGGCGTGTGCTGATGCGCACGCCCCTTTTTTCCGCCTCCCGACCCTATTCGAACCGCAACGCCTCGGCGGGCGCCACACCCGCAGCCCCGCGGGCCGGCAGAACCGTCATCATCATCGAGGCGCCAAACGCCACCGCGCAGATGAGCGCGAGGTGCAGCCAGGGAACGGTGAACCCTGCGCCAATTGTCTCCTCGTCGCCGGTGCCGCCGGACGTGAAGAGCACCCAGGAGAAGAGCACCCCCAACACGAGCCCGAGGATGATCCCGGACATCGCCACGAACGCCGACTCGAAGAGGAAGGTGAGCGACACAAGCCTCCGGCGGAAACCGATCGCCCGCAGCATGCCGATTTGCTGACGCCGCTCCACCACGGCCCTGAACGCGATGACGCCGAGGGCAGCAATGCCCACGACAAGCCCCAGCCCGAGGAACCCTTCGAAGAGCAGCAGGAACCCCGCCTGAGCCGCCCGCTGGTCGTCGAGCAGTTCATCCAGCGATTCCGCCGAGGCCTGTACGAGCGCGGCTTCGATCGCCTTCGCTGCCTCGCGAGAGTCGTAACCCGGCGCGAGACGAACCACGAACTGCTGCAGGCGCGCGTCAGGGTACGCCTGCGCCAACGTCTTGGCATGGAGGATGATCCCCCCGAAGAAGATCGCCGACGCGTCATCGACCACGCCGATCACGGTCACGGTGGTATCCCGCCCGGTAACCGGGTCATGCAGGATCAGGGGGAAGGGTTCGAAACCGTCCGCCAGCCGGAGGTCCAAGCGCAGGATGTCCTCAGGGAGCCCGAAGCCATCGCCACCCGTGAGCGCCGTCTGGTCGATCACTGCCAGCGTAGGGTCGGCGATCATTGCGTCCCACACGGCGCGGCTCGAGCTATACCCCTTCGCGAGCGTCTTCACCTCGAACGTCGTCGTGCGGAGGAACTCGTCGTCGACGCCCAGGAACCAATACCGCGAGAGCGAAGCGTCCTCTGGCCGTCGGACCTGGGCTTCGGTGATGTCAGCCCGCCGCATCGCTCCGGCAGCCGCGACGGGGGCGAGGTCGTAGCCCGCCTCGCGCAGCGCCGACCGGAAATCCAGCACCGGGTTGTTCGGGTTCACCGTCACAAGGACGTCCCACCCGCCTTTCGCATCATCGCTAAGGAAGATCCGTTCGAAGTTGCGCGTGAGCGTCGCCATGACGATGAGCGAGAACATGATGAGGCCAATCATTGCCACGGTGAGGCCGGTGCGCATGCGTGTCGTCAGGGGGTAGGTGACGGCGATCTTCACCGCGGGCAGCAGCGCCCGTGAGCGAGCCGCCAGCCCCGCGAGCGCCGGAATGACGACGTCGGCGTTGTACACGATGAGGAACGTCCCAGCGGTAACGAGCACGATCCCGCTCAGGAAGAACATCTCGATGTCGCCGTTCAGCTCGCCCGTGAGCCCGTCGTAGATGCCCGTCGGCCACGTAAGCCAGAAGGCAAGCAAGACGAGCGACACCGCGGTGAAGACCGTCCGTTCGTGGTAGCGGAAGTAGCGGAGACAGGCGGCGACCCAGAGTCCCCCCAGCGAGAAGGCGGCACCGAAGGGGAAGGCGAGGTTCTCGCTCAGGCCCCACTCGAAGAGGAGCCCGGCCAGCAGCAGGCCGACGGTCGCGAAGCCCACCGCCCACGGAATGGGCCGACGCGGGTCCTGCATAGCCGAGAGCACGACGCCGAGCGGCGGAACGAGCATGCCGAGAAGGACCAGCCACGCCGGGATGCGGGAAGGCCGGCGCTCCCGCACGAGCCAGACGACGAGCAGGGCGACGACGTAGAACGGCGCGGTGATCCCCCACCAAAACGGCCAGAGGGGGATACGCTCGCCCTCGAGCCGCTCCGAGCGGGGATGGGCGAAGTTCGTCCCGCGGACCACATAGAGGAACGGACCCACGAGCCCCGACGGGATCGCCAGCGCCGCCCACGGCAGGAGAGCCGGCACCCGCGCTGCCGCCACCGACCCGAGCACGAGGAACCCACCCGCCGCGAGGGCGTTCAGCACCCCACGCAGAAGGCCGAACAGCGTCGCTGCCTCAGGGTTCACCGGCTTGGCCTCGGGCAGGTCGCGAATGGCGGCGGTGATGTTGAGGCGCGCGGCCCGCGCCGCGGCGCCCGAGATGACTGCGAAGGTCGCCAGGAGCCCGATGCAGAAGGCAACCGCCAGGCTGCGCGGGGAGATGGAGACATCGAGGAGCACCCCGAACCCGGATTCGGCGAACCGGTTGACCAGCGTCACCATGGCATAGGTGACACCGATGCCGAGCAGCGCACCGACGATGGCCGCGGCCAGGTCGTACCCCATCCCCTCCGCCAGGAAAGCCTCCACCAGATGACGCCGCCGCGCGCCCACCGCTCGGGCCATCCCCATCTCCGGTTTCCGCTCTGCGGCCAGCATGATGAAGATGAGGAAGATCAAGAGGACGCCCGCCGCGATCGAGAAGGCGCCGAAGATCATGAAGAAAGTGGTAAAGAAGCTCCCCACCGTGTTCGCCAGGTCGACCAGCTCCTGTTTCAGGGCGATCACCGTGTAGGGCTCGCCCGCGAGCGCAGCCTCAAGCTTCGCTTTCGCTGCCTCGGAGTGTTTCAGCCCCTCCTCGACTCCTCCGGGAGCGGTGACGGCGATCGCGCCGACCGAGCCTTCCCATCCGAGGATCCCGGCGACGAACTCGTAGTCGGCTGCGAAGCCCGGCGTTCCCCCGGCGTTCGGCTCGGTGACGCCCGTCATCCACGAGGTCGGCCCAACCGCCTTCACCCGCACCTCGATCGGCCGCCCCTCGTAGAGCAGCACCAACGTGTCGCCGGGCTGCGCGTCGAGCGCTTCGGCGAGGTCTTCGTTGATGACGATCTCGTTGCCGCTGAGCTGAAGCACGTTGCCAGCGAGGTCGCGCAAGCCGCCGAAGGGGGCCGCCTCGGCCGTCGGCAGCGCCGTCGCCCAGGCATTCGGCTCATTGAGCCGCGTTCTCGGGTTGACGACCGCGAATTGCTCCTGAATGACGCCGATGAACCCCTCGATGTCGGGGTCTCCGGCAAAGCGCTGCCGGAGCTCATCGACGAGCTGGCGAGGAATGCGGCGGGCGTCCTGCGGTACCGGATGGTCCTCCGTGTCCCAGTCGATGAGGACGTCGGTTTCGCCCGCGAGCTCGAACGCCCCCCTCGTGATGGTGTGCGCCACGGTGTCCCCGGTCCCGAGAGCGGCCGTCATGATGACGGTGGCGAGCATCAGCCCGAAGACGATGAGCGTGGTCTGGACCCGCCTCCGAGGGATGTTGCGGAGGCCGTATCGGAACATCACCGGGTTGCGGAAGTAGAGCCATCCCAGGAGTACGAATACGGCAACGGT
This sequence comes from Dehalococcoidia bacterium, assembly GCA_034431815.1. Lineage (GTDB taxonomy): Bacteria > Chloroflexota > Dehalococcoidia > Tepidiformales > Tepidiformaceae > HRBIN29. Next base: position 7,903 of record DAOUCS010000063.1, on the reverse strand, counting down.
CGCCGCGCCCGCTCCCAGGGCGATGCCGTCCATCGGGATGCCGAAGAACTCCTCCATGGGACCCTTGCCCTAGACCCCTCGACGCGCCAGTGCCGCGATGGCTTCCGGCCCCTCTTCGCGCAGGATCTGCCCATCGGCCATGTGGACCACCCGATGGCAGCGGAACGCCACCGCGGGGTCGTGCGTCACGATGACGTACGAGAGGCCGTGGGAACGGTTTAGTTCCACCATGAGGTCCATCACGTCTGCGGCGTTCTTGGAATCGAGCGCGCCGGTCGGCTCGTCCGCCCAGACGATCGCGGGCCGGTTCACCAGCGCTCGGGCAACGGTGACGCGCTGGCGCTGGCCTCCCGAAAGCTGGTTCGGGCGGTGGTGCGCGTACTCCCGCAGGCCGACGCGCTCCAGCGCCTCCAGGGCCCGGGCCCGCGCCGCGCGGGGCTTCACGCCGGCAACGATGAGCGGGAGCTCGACGTTCTCGACAGCACTGAGGACCGGCAGCAGGTTGTACGTCTGGAAGATGAAGCCCATGCTCCGCGCGCGGAGGTCGGTGCGGCGGTCGTCGGACATGCGGGAGATATCGACTCCGTCGATGGTCACGCTCCCCGAATCGAACTCGTCGAGACCGGAGAGGCAATTGAGCAGCGTCGTCTTTCCGCAGCCCGAGGGCCCCATCACCGCAACCATTTCGCCGCGGCGAACCGCCAGCGACACGCCGCGGAGCGCGTGGACCTGGACGCTGCCGGTGTCGTAGGTCTTGTGGACGTCGCGCGCCTCGATCACGACGTCGCCGAGGGGGCTGCCATCCGTCCTCCTCCGGTAGGAGCGTGCGGTGCTCCGAACCGCTTCCGGAGCCTGCCCTCACCGTACAACGGACCGCCGTCAGGCGGAAGCGCAGATGCGCGTACCCCCTCACGCCGCGACAATGGGCTGCGGCACCACCTTTCTGTCCGGAGCGAGGACGCGATGGCCGAAGTTCACGCGAGCGACCCGAACAAGCCCCCCATCCGCGACCAAGTCCAGCCCGACTTTCCCTGGGTGCATATCGTGATCGCCGCCGCCCTCGGGCTGGCGGCCATCGGCGGCGGCGTCGCCGCCGGGCTGCTCTCCGCAGCCAGCTAACGCCCTCAACACAGCTTCGCATACTTCCTCGGCTCGGCCCCTCGAAGGGTTGGCCTCGAGAGAGGCGAGGCTAAGATGCCGCCATGGTGCGGAGGGAGCCTCCACCAGCGGTTCACGGGCAGCGCCTCATCCTGCGCGCCACAAAGTACGACGGCACAGCGCACTGGATCCAACCCTTCCGCGTGGTGTCCGACGACGGCAATTTGCTCGTCACCGAATACACTGCGCGCACGCCTATTTTCACGAGCCGCGGCGAGTTCCGTTCGCCTTACAACAGCCGGGTCTACTTCTGGCGGGACCGCTGGTACAACGTCTTCCGGCTCTCCAAGCCGGGGTGCGGGCTTGCGCTTTGGTACTGCAACATCACCACCCCACCCACCGTCGACGGCTGCTACATCCGTTACGTCGACCTCGACCTCGACGTATCCGTCCGTCCCGACGGGACCATCTCGGTGCTCGACGAGGACGAATTCGAAGAGAACCGCCGGAAGTACGGCTATCCACCGGAGGTGGTCGAGCGCGCCCGTGAGGCCCTCGACCACGTTGTGGCCCTCGCCAAGTCGAACGGGTTCCCGTTCTGTCTCGGGTAGGCCGCGCGCTGTTCCCAGCGCAGGCCTGGGGGTACCCTAGAAGTTCCGATGATTCCCGCTCGCGATCTTCGCCGCCATCTCGATACCCTCGTTGCCGCCGCCATCGAGCGTGCCATCGCCGCGGGAGACCTCCCCGAGGTCGCCGTTCCCGCCGAGACCGTCGAGCGCCCCAAGGATCCCTCACACGGCGACTATGCGAGCACGGCAGCGCTGCGGCTCGCACGGGCAGCCATGCGCCCGCCCCTCGCCGTTGCCGAAGCGATCGCGAAGCATCTCGAACGCGACGAGACCATCGAGCCTCCCGAAATCGCGCCTCCAGGGTTCATCAATTTCCGCCTCACACCCGCCTACCTCCAGGACTCAGTCGATGCCGTCCTGCGCGAAGGCGCGTCGTTCGCCGACCTCGAGCTGGGCAAGGGGAAACAGGCCCAGGTCGAGTTCGTATCCGCGAACCCGACCGGCCCCCTCCACGTGGGCAACGGCCGGGGAGCAGCCATCGGCGACACGCTCGCCTCGCTCCTCGAGGCCGCCGGGTACGAGGTGCAGCGCGAGTATTACGTCAACGATGCCGGTACGCAGGCCGAGGTTTTCGCCGAAACCCTCTACGCGCGGTACCAGCAGCTCTTCGGCCGCGAAGTCGAGATCCCGCCCGAAGGCTACCCGGGCGCCTACATGATCGAGATCGCCGAGCAGATCCGCGAGGAGGCGGGTGACCGCTACCTCCGCCCGCCCGGTGAAGCGGCTGATCCCGAATTCGGCGAGCGCGGGATCGCCATCATGCTCGAGCGGATCCGTACCACCCTCGAACGCTTCGGGGTCCGCTACGACCGCTGGTATAGCGAGCGGTCTCTCTACCGCCCAGGCGGGCCCTACGAGCGGGCGATGGCGCTCCTCCGCGAACGCGGGTTTCTCGTGGAACGAGAGGGCGCGCTCTGGTTCGCCTCGTCGGAGCTGGGGGAGAGCAAGGATAACGTCGTCGTCCGCTCGGACGGTCGGCCGACGTACTACGCCAGCGACATCGCCTACCACTACGAAAAGTTCGCCGAGCGCGGTTTCGACCTCGTCATCGACGTCTGGGGGGCGGACCACCACGGGCACGTCTCCCGCCTCAAGACGGCGGTGGGCGCGCTGGGCATTGACCCGGCGCGGCTCCGCATCCTCCTTTACCAGCTCGTAACCCTGAAGCGGGGCGGCGAGGTGGTGCGGCTTTCGAAGCGCGGCGGCGACATCATCACGCTCGACGAGCTGCTCGAGGAAGTCGGGCCCGATGCGGCGCGCTTCTTCTTCCTTCAGCGCTCGCCCGGGGCCCAGATGGACTTCGACCTCGACCTCGCGGTCAAGCAGTCGAACGAGAATCCGGTGTATTACGTACAGTACGCCCATGCCCGGCTATCGGGCATCCTCCAGCGCGGCGAGGAACAGGGGCTTTCTCCAGAGGGCGGCGACGTGCGGCGGCTCGACCAGCCTCACGAGCTAGCACTCATCCGCGAGATGCTGAAGCTGCCCGAAGTCATCGAGTCGTGCGTGAGCGCCTTCGAGCCCCACCCGCTGCCTCAATACGCCCTCGACCTCGCCACCGCCTTCCACGCCTTCAACGATGCCTTCAAGCAGCAGGGCGACCCGCTCTTGAAGGTCATCACCAGCGATGAGCAGCTCAGCCGGGCCCGCTTGAAGCTCGTCGCCGCCGCCCGCATCGTCCTGGCTCGAGTCCTCGGCCTCATGGGCATGTCTGCCCCGGACCGGATGTGACACCGGGAGGAGAAATCGTGAGCGCGGTCATCGAACCCATCCGCAATCGCCGGGCGCAGCGGGCCTTCGCTGCTGCGCCGGTTCCGCCGGACGTCGAACGCGCATTGTGGGAAGCGGTGCGCCTCGCACCCTCGCATGGGAACTCCCAGCCGACGCGCATCCTCGTGGCGCGGTCGCCGGAGACGCGTGCGACCCTCATCGAAGCGCTCTCGCCCGGCAACCGAAATTGGGCGCCGGCGGCACCCCTCCTCTGCGCGGTGGCCGCCCTTCCCAGCGTCGACTACACCGCGGAGAACTCCGACGGCACGAGCCGGGAGCTCTGGGCGTTCCACGCAGGGCTCGCCGCAGGGAACCTGCTCGTGCAGGCCGCCGCCATGGGGCTCATCGCCCACCCCATGGCAAGCTTCGACGAGCCCGCGGCACGGCGCGCGTTCGGGGCTCCCGAGGAGCTGCGCATCCTCGCCATCGTGGCGATCGGATATCCCGGCGACCCTGCGACCCTGCCAGACGACCTTCGAGCGAAGGAGGAGGCGCCGCAGTGGCGCCTTCCGCTCGACGTCATTGTCGCCGAGGACCGCTGGCGCAGCGAGAACGCCATCGGAGCGCGGGCATGGCGGCAGCAGCACGGCCAAGCGTGACCGACGCGCCCGAGCTGCCGGTCGGCCGCTCGGGCCGGGATGCGCTCGGCGTCGCCCTCGCCATCGCCGAACAGGCAGCCCGAACGCTCCGGCGGCGGTACGGCAGGCCGATAAGCACGCGCTGGAAGGGGCGGGGCAACGTCGTCACTGAGGCCGACCTCGCCGTGGAGCGCATGGTGCGCGAGGCACTGGCCGCCGAGTTCCCCGACCACGGCTTCCTCGCCGAAGAGACGGCTCCCTCCAGCGCCCGCGCGGGGTGGCTCTGGGTCTGCGACCCCCTCGACGGCACGAAGAACTTCTCCCGCGGCATCCCCCACTTCGCCTTCACACTCGGACTGTGGCGGGACGGGGAACCGCTCGCAGGCGTGACGGTCCAGCCCGCGACACGCGAGACCTTCGCCGCGGCCGCCGGACAGGGCACGCGTCGCAACGGCCGGCCCTGCCGTGTGAGCAACATCGACCGGCTCGACCGGGCCGTGACCGCGCTCGACTTGGGCTACGACGAACTCCGGGGAGCCGCCCAGCTCGAACTCGCGCGCCGCCTCTGGGGGCAAGTCGAGACGGTTCGGATTTCCGGGTCGGCGGCTCTCGGACTCGCCTATGTGGCCGCCGGGAAGTGGGACCTCTTCGTCCACCGGAACATGCAGCCGTGGGACCTCGCCGCGGGCATCCTGCTCGTCCGCGAGGCCGGCGGCGTCGTGACCGACGGCGCCGGCCGCCCCGCCGGGCTCGAGTCGGAGTTCATCGTGGCGGGTACCCCCGCCGTGCACGCCGAATTCTTCGCCCGAGGCGGTCTGGAGGGCTTCCGATGACGGCCGCGAAGCCGCCGTCCCCAGCTGGATCACCGGTCATCCAGCCAGTGCTCATCGTCGTGCCGTCCCTCATCTCCGGAGCGGGGCTGGTGTTCGTACTCATCGCGCTGTTCGTCGACCACCCCATCGTCCGGCCCCTCTTCCTCACGCTTGGGTTGACGCTCCTGTGGCTCGATTTTTTCGTGACGATGGCCATCTTCCGCTACTACGTCCGCAGCATCGACCGCCGCCTGCGCCGCATCGAATCCCGCCTGCTGGAGTAGGCGGAGCGCTCCCCGGGTCGCCCCGCTACACTCGTGCGCGTGAAAGCGGAAATCATCGCCATCGGCACGGAGATCCTCCTCGGCGAGATCGTCGACACGAATAGCGCGTTCATCGCCCGCGAGCTGCCCGAGCTGGGAATCGACCTCTACTACAAATCGGTCGTGGGCGACAACCTCGGCCGCATCGTGGAAACCCTGCGGCGGGCGTGGGAGCGGTCGGACCTCATCATCACCACCGGCGGCCTGGGCCCCACGGCGGACGACCTTACTCGCGAGGGGATCGCGGCCCTCGTCGGTGAGGAGCCCTACGTGGATCCAGAACTCGAAGGGCGGCTGCGGGCGTTCTTCGCGGCCCGCGGCTACCCCATGCCCGAATCGAATATCAAGCAGGCGTGGCTCCTGCCGTCGGCGCGGGCGCTCCCCAACCCTCGCGGCACAGCCCCGGGATGGTGGGTAGAGAAGGAGGGGCGCATCGTCGTAGCGATGCCGGGCGTCCCCGCCGAGCTCGAGCGCATGTGGCGCGAGGAAGTGAAGCCCGAACTGGAGCGCCGCTTCGCCACGGAAGTCCTCGTGACGCGCACGCTAAAGACGATCGGGATCGGGGAAGGGACCGTCGACGAGATGGCGCGCCCTCTCTACGGCACGCCGGGCATCGGCATCGGCACCTACGCCCGCGCCGATGGCGTCCACATCCGCATCGGCGCCAAGGGCCGTACGCGCGAAGAGGCCTGGGCGCGGATCCGTCCGGTCGAGGCCGAACTGGAGCGAATCTTCGGCACCGCCATCTGGGGGAAAGACGACGACACGCTGGAGGGCGTCATCGGCGACCTGCTCAAGGAGCGGCGGGAGACGGTCTCTACGATGGAATCCTGCACGGCCGGCCTCCTCGCCTCGACCCTCGCTGACCCGCCCGGTGCCAGCAGCTACTTCGTCGGCGCGGTGGTGACCTATCAGACGGAGCAGAAGATCGCCGCCGGCGTACCTGCTGAGGTCATCGCCACCCATGGTGTCGTGTCCCGCGAGACGGCCATCGCGATGGCGCGGGCGGCTCAGGAGCGGTTCGACACGAGCTACGCCGTCGGCATCACCGGCGTCCTCGGGCCAGACCCGCTGGAGGGCGTCCCTCCCGGAACGGTGCACATCGGGGTGGCAGCTCCCGGCGGCGTCACCGCTTCACTCATGACCTCGATGAACCAGGGCCGGGCGACGGTGAAGCGGAGAGCCGTGACGAGCGCCCTGCTCCTGCTCCGGCGCGCCATCCTCGGAGAGCTGCAGACAGCCTGAGCGGGCGAGCCACTGGCCGAAGCCATTGCCGCGCCCCGAAGGGCCGGCAAGGACGCCGCAAAGGCGGTGATCCGCAGCTCGCCCGCACGTTCAGCATGGAACGCCCGAGCCGAGCCCCCGGAGGGCCGAAGGGACCAATTTCCGGGAACCGAACGACCCCCTCTCCGCGGCGCCTCACCCGCGCGGCAAGCCGAGGCCCCGCGTGGCAATGATGTTCCGCTGAACCTCGCTGGTGCCCCCGGCGATGGTTCGCGCCACCGTGGTCAGGCACGCAACGGCGAACAGCCCGCCGAGCGGCGCCCGCGGCGACCCCGGAAGCAGCTGCCCGAACGGGCCGAGAACGCGCACGGCGGCAGCGGCGATGCGCTGGTCCAGCTCCGAAAGGAAGAGCTTGAGGGCGCTGGCCTCCTGGTTGGGGACGGCTCCCTCGGCCAGCATCCCCGCCACACGGTAGCTGAGCGTTCTCGCCACCTCGGCCTCCACAGCCAGCGCCGCCACCGTGAGCCTGTGGGCAGCACGTGCCGCCGGGTGGGCCCGAAGGTAGGCCGCCAGGTCGTCGACGGCCCGCCGAGCCGACCCCGCGTTGGCGATGTTCGTGCGTTCGAGGTCCAAGGTCGTCGTGGCGAGATACCAGCCTCGATTCTCCTCACCGAGGAGCGAATCGGGCGGCAGGTAGACGTTTTCGAAGAAGAACTGCCCGAACCCCTTCCTCCCGGCCATGTTCAGCAGCGGCCGGAACGAAACCCCCGGCGAGCGGAGGTCGAGCAGGAAGTAGCTGATGCCCCGGTGCTTCGGCGCGGAGGGATCGGTGCGCGCCAACAGGTACATCCAGTCGGCGTAATGGCCGTGGCTCGTCCAGATTTTCGTCCCGTTGAGGATCCATCCGTCGCCGTGGCGGACGGCCGTGGTTCGGAGGCTCGCCAGGTCGGAGCCCGACTCCGGCTCGCTGAACCCCTGGCACCAAACGACCTCCCAGCGGGCAATGGCGGGAAGGTGCCGGCGCTTCTGCTCCTCGGTGCCGAAGCGCATGATGGTCGGCCCGGCGTAACCGACGGCAGGCGTCCGGCCCCCGTCGGGAGCGCGGGCGTACGCCAGCTCCTCATTGAAGATGAGCTGTTCGACCGGCCCGAGCCCGAGCCCGCCGTACTCCTTCGGCCACCCCGGAGCTATCCAGCCCTTCGCCGCGAGCTTCCGATTGAACGCCCGCAGCCGCTCGGGGTCCTCCTCCTCCGCGTACGGGACGGACTCCTCCTCCGCGGCCATCGCCTCTCGCAGCCATGCCCGCACCTCGTCGCGCCAGAGCTCCTGCTCCGGGGTCAGACGGAAGTTCACGCCGGGAGCATAGGCGAACCCGAGCCGGCCTGCGAGAGCAGCCGCTCGAGAAGTGCGGGGACCTCGGAAAGAGAACGAACCCGATGCACATTGGGATGCGCGAGCCAGCGGTTCCG
>DAOUCS010000062.1:0-3503 GCA_034431815.1 Dehalococcoidia bacterium | reverse complement strand
CCGCGCGGCGCTGTAGCGCGCCTGCGCCTCATCGCCGAGGAAGGCCCGGGTCATCCCCAGCTGCCAGTCCGACGTGTGCACGAACCGCACCACGCCGCGCACCCTACCAGAACAAGCGTTCGCTTACAAGGCCTGGGCCACCGGTTCCTCGGCCAGCGGGATCAGGACCCGGAACACCGTCCCATGCCCCGGCCGGCTGGCCACATGGATCGCCCCGTGGTGATCCCGCACGACGCCCACCACCGACGCCAGGCCGAGCCCCCGCCCGTGCCGCTTCGTGGTAAAGAACGGGTCGAAGACGTGGCTGAGCGTCTCCCGGTCCATCCCGTGGCCGGTGTCCGCTACTTCGATGTAGCCGTAGCGCGCCGGCGCAGCGTCCGGCGCGAACGCGCAGCTGCGCAGGTAGGCCCTGGTTACCGCCTGGGCGCCCGTCCGCACGGTCAGCCGGCCGCCCTGTCGCGACATCGCCTCCGCCGCGTTGATCACCAGGTTGAGGACAACCTGCCGCAGCCCCACGGGGTCGCCCTGCACGACCAGCGGCTCATCGGCAAAGTCGGTCTGGGCCAGCACATTCGCAGCCAGCCCGCCGCGCAGCAGGTGGAGCATCTCCCGGGTCAGGCCCGTCAGCTCCACGGCGGAGCGCTGCGACTGCATCCTCCCGGCGAACCGCATCATCTGCTGGACCAGCTCCGCCGCTCGCCCCGCCGCATCGCGGATGTCCTGCATGGCCATTCTCGCCGGCGATTCGGCGGCGACCAGGCTCATCGCGAACTCCGCGTTGCCAATGACCACCGCGAGCACGTTGTTGAAATCGTGGGCGAGCCCCGCCGAGAGCATGCGCAGGCTCTCGAGCCGTTCCGCCCGCCGAAGCTGCGCTTCCATCTCAATCCGCGCCGTCACATCCCGCACGATGCACACCACCCCCGGACCGCCCTCCGTACTGATGGGGATCAGCGAGACATCTGCCCAGAACCGTTGCCCATCAGCCCGGACGGCCTCCACCGGCTCCCGGTCCGCCATTTCCCGCGGCGAAACCGCTGTCCGGAAGAACTCGCTCATCAGTTCACCGTGGGCCTCGCGGCGCTCGGGGGCAACAAACTGCTGGACTGAGATGCCGAGCGCCTCAGCCTCCCTGACCCCGAAGATGCGTTCGGCCGCGCCGTTCATCCCGCGAATCGCTCCCGACCGGTCCACGAGCAGGATACCGTCAGGAGTCCCCAGGGCCGCTGCTTCGAGCCAGCTTGTCCCTGGCCTTCCTCCAGCGAACACGGTGACAACCGGGTGATGGCCTTCCATCAGCCCGAGCATGATGGATCACCGGTATCCGCGGTGATCAGGGATGTCCCCGTCATTTCATAACTTTCGGTTTCTTCATGCCAAAGCGAAACTAATTCTCCCCGGAGCCGGTCGGGGTTTTTGCCCTTGCCAAGCAAAAATCCACGGCAACGTTCCTGATAGGGGCAATCCCGATGCGCGATGGTTCGGATTGCGCGTTCGATCGTGACAGGCCGTGTCGCGTCTCTCGCAGGTTGGGCGCGCGTCGACCGCAGCAGTCACGAAGGGAGACCGTCTACCATGCCCCAGTCCTACCTCGAACGCCTCCATATCGACCCGGCCGACCAGGCCCTCCGCCTCCGTTGGGTCGGCATCACCGAGCGCGAGGCTGCGCTCATCCGCGCTGCCGCGCCCATCCTTCGGCCCCACGCCGAAGCCATCGTTCGCCAGTTTTACGACATCGCCTCCCGCTTCCCCGAGTGGCAGGCAAAGGTCCGCTCCGTCGGCTCTGACCGCGCTCGTCTCGAAGCCGCCCAGCTCGACTACTTCCTCCGCATCCTCGATGCCCGCTTCGATGCCGACTACTTCGAACACCGCCTCCGCGTTGGCGCTGCGCACGCCCGCCTGAACATCGAGCCGCGCTGGAATGTCGGCAACTACGGCATCTACGGTCAGCTGCTCTTCCCCATCCTCGCGCGCAAGCTGAAGGGCCAAACCCTCGCCGAAACCCTTGCCGCCTTCATGAAGGTCTTCGTCTTCGACGCCGCCCTCGCCGTCGAGACCTACCTCTCTGAGGGCGTCCTCGAAAAGCTCGTCGACATCCACGATACCCTCGGCGACCCGCTCCAGAACCTTGGCGCCAGCATCTCCCAGGTCGACGCCGCTGCCCGTGAAATCGCGACGGCAGCGCAGGAGATGGCCAGCGGCGCCGCCGCGCAAACTGCCACGATGGCCGACCTGAACGGCGAAATCGACGGCCTCCGCTCCTCCGCCGCTGCGGTCGCCGAAGGCGCAGCCAGCCAGGTCTCGGCTATCGAGTCCGCCGCGCGGGCCATGGAGGCGGTGACCGGCGCCCTCCAGCAGGTGCAGGATGCAGCCGCAGCGGCCACCGCCCGCGGCGACGCCCAGGTCTCGGAGGCAACCGAAGGTGCTCATGCCGTCCTCCAGACCATCGAGGCCATGGACAGCATTCGCGAAACCGTCAGCCAGACCGCCCGGGAAGTCGAAGAGCTCGGCCGGCAGGGCTCCCAGATCGGCGCCATCGTCCAGGTCATCGAAGACATCGCCTCCCAGACGAACCTCCTCGCGCTCAACGCTGCGATCGAGGCCGCCCGGGCCGGCGATCAGGGCCGCGGCTTCGCCGTCGTTGCCGAAAACGTCCGCTCCCTGGCCGAGCGCACCGCCGTCGCGACCAAGGAGATCGCCGCCCTCATTGCCGGCGTCCAGGGCGGCACTGGGCGCGCGGTCCGCGCCATGGAGCACAGCATGGCGAACGTCGAGGAGGGGGCGTCCCGCGCCCGCCGCGCCGGCGACGCACTCGACCGCATCCTCCAGGGCGCCGAAGCCGTCCGTGCCGAAATCGCCAGCATCACCTCTGCGGCGGCCTCCGTCGAGACATCGACGGGCTCGCTGACCCGCGTCCTCGATCAGCTCGAAACGCTCGCCCGCGCCTCGGCCGCCCGCGCCGAGGAGATGAGCGCCGCCGCCGAGCGCGTTCGTACCGCCGTCGCCGATGCCTCCGCCGTCGCTGAGCAGTCAGCAGCCGCGAGCCAGCAGGTCTCGGCCAGCGTCGAAGAGGTCGCCGCTCAGGTCTCGGAAATCGCCCGCGAAACGAAGCACCTGACGGCCAGCACCGCCGACCTCGCCTCGTTCATCGCCCGCTTCGGCACGGTCGCCCACAACTCCCGCGGCGAAACGTTTGTCTACAGGGAAGCCCGCTCTGCTGCCTGATCACCAAAAAACCTCGACATCACTTCCGCACGGCCCGGCTCTGCTGGGCCGTTTGGCCGTCACCACCCCCGCCATTTCGCCCTACCCTCGCAGCGAAACCGATGCCATCGCCCCTGACGCCCCAGCTCGAACTGCTCCCTACGGCCCGGAGGCTCCTGCTGCTCGGGCTCAAGCAGCACGGCGAGTCCGATGCCGAGGCGCTCGCCGCCGTCGCCTTCCTCTCGGTTCCGGCCGTCCGCGCCCACCTCGCCGGCCTCGCCCGCCTCGGCCTCGTCGAA
>DAOUCS010000061.1:0-16312 GCA_034431815.1 Dehalococcoidia bacterium | reverse complement strand
CTCGCAGGAGCCGGTGTCGCTGGAGACGCCCATCGGCGAGGAGGAGGACAGCCACCTGGGCGACTTCCTCCCCGACGACACGGTCCCCGCACCGGCCGAAGCCGCCAGCCAGCAGCTCCTGCGGGAGCAGGTGGAGGACGTCCTCGCCAGCCTCACCGCCCGGGAACGGCGCGTGCTCCAGCTCCGCTTCGGGCTGGAGGACGGCCGCAGCCGGACGCTGGAAGAGGTCGGCCGCGAGTTCGGCGTGACGCGGGAGCGGATCCGGCAGATCGAGGCGAAGGCGCTCCGGAAGCTCCGCCACCCGAGCCGCAGCCGGAAGCTGCGGGACTTCCTCGAATGAGCGGCCAGGAGCGGCCCCTCCCCGAGGTGGCGGAGCGCCACACCGCCTACCGCGGCCGGCTGTTCGAGCTGCGGGTCGACCGCCTCCGATGGCCGGACGGCACCGAGGCCGTGCGCGAGGTCGTGGTGCACCCGGGCGCGGTATGCGTCGTCCCCGTGACCGCCCGGGGAACGCTCCTGTTCGTGGAGCAGTACCGGCACCCGGCGGGCGCACGGCTGCTCGAACTCCCCGCCGGAACGCTGGAGCCGGGCGAGGACCCGGCGACAACCGCCCGCCGGGAGCTCGAGGAGGAGATCGGGATGCGGGCGGCGGTGCTGGAGCCGCTGGGAGGCTTTTATGTCGCGCCTGGGTACACCACGGAGTACATCCACCTGTTCGCCGCCAGCGGGCTGGAGCCGTGCCGCCGGGAGCGCGACGCAGACGAGGACATCGAGGTGACCGAGCTAACGCCCGAGGAGGCCCTCGCCGCGGTACGCTCGGGGGGAATACGCGATGGGAAATCGATCATCGGGCTGCTCTTCTGGCGGGACCGGGCCGGCGAACGACAGCTTCGATGACGGTCGAGCGCGGAATCGATGGATTCACATTCGGTTTACATTGAACGCCCTCGCAAGGCGGACGTAGGATCGCAAGGGCCCGCCAGGCCCGACAGCCCGCGATTTCCCCTTCGGGAGGCAGCATGCTCAGCAGCTCAGCGCCGCGCGTGGTGAACCGCCGCCGCAGTTACGCCGCCTGGCCGCTCGACTTCTACGCCTCGGCGGTCGGCAAGAAGGCGGTGATGGCCGTCACCGGCATCATCCTCCTCGGGTTCGTGCTCCTCCACATGATCGGCAACCTGAAGCTGTACCAGGGCGCGGAGCACATGAACGCCTACGGCGAATGGCTCCGCACGGTGGGCGAGCCGGCCGTGCCGAACCGCGGCCTCCTGTGGGCAGTGCGCGTGGTGCTCATCGCCGCTTTCGCCCTCCACATCCACGCGGCCGCCACCCTCACGCTCATGAACCGCCGCGCGCGTCCCGTCGGGTACCAGGGGCCGCGGAAGTACAGCGCCGCCGACTACGCCGCCCGGACGATGCGCTGGAGCGGGGTCATTGTCGGCCTGTTCGTGCTCTTCCACCTGGCGGACCTCACCTGGGGGTGGGCGAACCCGAACTTCGTCGCCGGCCACCCGTACGAAAACGTGGTGGAGAGCTTCTCCCGCTGGTGGGTGGCGGGCATCTACATCGTCGCCAACCTGCTGCTCGGGATGCACATCTACCACGGCGCGTGGAGCCTGTTCCAATCGCTCGGGTGGACGCTCGGCCGGTTCAAGCCCTGGCGGCGGGGCTTCGCCATCGCGTTCGCGGCGGTCATCGTCGCGGGGAACGTGTCGTTCCCCATCGCCGTCCTGAGCGGGGCCATTTCGTAAGGAACGGAGGAGGTACGCCATGACGACCATCGCGGCGGAGACGTTCGAAGCCGTCGGGACCCTGGACGGGAAGGTCCCGCCTGGGCCCCTCGAGGAGAAGTGGACGCGGCACCAGTTCGAATCGAAGCTGGTTGCGCCGCAGAACCGCCGCCGGTTCGAGATCATCGTCGTGGGCACGGGTCTCGCGGGAGCGTCGGCAGCGGCCACGCTGGGGGAGATGGGCTACAACGTGAAGGCGTTCTGCTTCCACGACACGCCGCGTCGGGCCCACAGCATCGCTGCCCAGGGCGGCATCAACGCGGCGAAGAACTACAAGAACGACGGCGACAGCACGCTCCGGCTCTTCTACGACACCATCAAGGGCGGCGACTTCCGGGCCCGCGAGGCGAACGTCTACCGCCTCGCCGAGATCTCCGTGCGCATCATCGACCACTGCACGGCCCAGGGCGTCCCCTTCGCCCGCGAGTACGGCGGCCTCCTCGACAACCGCTCCTTCGGCGGCACCCAGGTAGCCCGCACCTTCTACGCCCGCGGGCAGACGGGTCAGCAGCTGGAGCTGGCCGCCTACCAGGCGCTGATGCGCCAGGTGGCCATGGGTCAGGTGCAGATCTTCCCCTACACGGAGATGCTCGACCTCGTCGTGCACGAGGGGCGGGCGGTCGGGATCATCACCCGCAACCTGCTCACGGGCGAGATCCAGCGCCACAGCGCCCACGCCGTGGTGCTCGCCACCGGCGGGTACTCGAACGTCTTCTTCCTCTCCACGAACGCCAAGGGCTCGAACGCGACGGCCATCTGGCGCGCCCACCGGCGCGGGGCGCTCTTCGCGAACCCCTGCTTCACGCAAATCCACCCGACGTGCATCCCCCAGAGCGGGGAGTACCAGTCGAAGCTCACGCTGATGAGCGAATCGCTCCGGAACGACGGGCGCATCTGGGTGCCGAAGCAGAAGGGCGACCCGCGGCCGCCGAACGAGATCCCGGAGGAGGAGCGGGACTACTACCTGGAGCGGATGTACCCCTCCTTCGCGAACCTCGTGCCGCGCGACGTCGCGTCGCGGGCGGCGAAGCGGATGGTCGACGAAGGGTACGGCGTCGGCCCGCTGCAGAACGGGGTGTACCTGGATTTCTCCGACGCCATCCGCCGGCTCGGCCGGGCCACGATCGAAGCGCGCTACGGCAACCTCTTCGAGATGTACGAGCGCATCACCGGCGAGAACCCGTACGAGGTGCCGATGCGCATCTACCCGGCGCCGCACTACACGATGGGCGGGCTCTGGGTGGATTACAACCTGATGAGCAACATCCCCGGCTTGTTCGTCATCGGCGAGGCGAACTTCTCCGATCACGGGGCGAACCGGCTGGGCGCGAGCGCCCTCATGCAGGGCCTGGCGGACGGCTACTTCATCCTGCCCGCCACCATCGCCAACGACCTCGCCCCGCAGCTCGGCACGAAGCCGCTGCCCACCGACCACCCGGCGTTCGAGCGGACGGAGTGCGAGGTGCGCGAGCGCATCGCGAAGCTCCTCTCTATCAACGGCTCGCGGACGGTCGACTGGTTCCACCGGGAGCTGGGGAAGATTCTCTGGGACTACTGCGGCATGTCCCGGAACGCGGAGGGGCTGAAGAAGGCGTGGCGGATGGTGTCGGACCTCCGGGAGGAGTTCTGGCGGGACGTCCGGGTGCCGGGGAGCGCCGAGGACCTGAACCAATCGCTGGAGAAGGCCCTGCGGGTCGCCGACTTCTTCGAGCTGGGCGAGCTGATGTGTCAGGACGCCCTGCACCGGGAGGAGTCGTGCGGGTGCCACTTCCGCGAGGAGTACCAGACCCCGGACCACGAGGCGCTCCGGCGGGATGACCTCTTCGCCTACGTGGCCGCCTGGGAGTTCACGGGCGTGGGGAAGCCTGCCCGGCTGTGGAAGGAGCCGCTCGTCTTCGAATACGTGAAGCCCACCCAGAGGAGCTACAAATGAGCAGGACGATGACGCTCACCCTGAAGGTGTGGCGGCAGGCCGGCCCCGACAAGCCGGGCCGGTTCGAAACGTACCGGGTCGAGGGCATCAACGAGCACATGTCCTTCCTCGAGATGCTCGACGTCCTGAACGAGCGGCTCACGGCGGAGGGGAAGGAACCCATCGCCTTCGCGCACGACTGCCGGGAAGGCATCTGCGGCAGCTGCGGCTTCATGATCAACGGGGTCCCGCACGGCCCGCTCCCCCGCACGACCGTCTGCCAGCTCCACATGCGGCACTTCAAGGACGGCGACACGATCGTCGTCGAGCCGTGGCGGGCGGCGGCGTTCCCGGTGCTGAAGGACCTGGTGGTGGACCGGAGCGCCTTCGACCGGATCATCGCCGCCGGCGGCTACATCTCCGTCAACACCGGCTCGGCGCCGGAGGCGAACAGCGTGCGGGTGCCGAAGCCGGTGGCCGATCGCGCCTTCGACGCGGCGACCTGCATCGGCTGCGGGGCCTGCGTGGCCGCCTGCCCGAACGGGGCCGCCCAGCTCTTCACGGCGGCGAAGGTGAGCCACCTGAACCTCCTCCCCCAGGGGCAGCCCGAGCGGTGGAGCCGGGTCGTCTCGATGGTGGAGACGATGGAGCAGTACTTCGGCAGCTGCACCAACACCGGCGAGTGCGAGGCGGCCTGCCCGAAGGGGATTTCGCTGGACTTCATCGCCAAGATGCACCGCGACTACATCCGGGCGAAGTTCCTCGACAAGCGGCAGCTCGCCCGGCCCATCCCGGGGGCGGAGGAAGCGGCCGTCTGACGGCCGCGCCGGAGTGGCAACCGGGGGCGGCAGCGGCGCGCTGCCGCCCCTTCTCGCTGGGCTCGACAGGCACGCCCTGTTATGTGTCGTATGCCAATCACGCAAGTACTAGATTTTGTAGTGCGAGCCGCTTGACGGCCCAACATCTTGGGCGCAGAATGCTGCCTGTCGCGCTCAAGGGCGCGAGCGGTTGAGCAATTTCGTCGGAGGCCGCCGATGCGCTGCCCCTTCTGCCGGTACCGGGACACGCGGGTCACCGATAGCCGGATGACGGACGACGGGATCCGCCGGCGGCGGCAGTGCGTCGCCTGCGGCGAGCGGTTCACCACCCTGGAAACGGTCCAGCGGGCGGCCGTGCAGATCATCAAACGGGACGGCCGCCGGGAGGATTTCAACCGGGAGAAGCTCCTCGCCGGGCTGCGGCGGGCATGCACGAAGCGGAACATCCCTGCCGCCGAGCTCGAGGCGATCGTGGCGGACATCGAGGCGAAGATCATGGCGGAGGGGAAGCCCGAGGTGCCATCGTCGGTGGTGGGAGCGCTGGCGATGGACGCCCTGCGGAAACTCGACCATATCGCCTACATCCGCTTCGCCTCGGTGTACCGCGCCTTCGCCGACCTCGAGGAGCTGAAAGAGGCGTTGCGCGCGCTCGAAGAAGGGCGCGTGCCCACTGCAGAAGAGCGGATGCTCCAGCTTCCCCTCATCGATGAGCCGGCAGGAGCGGTGCCGCCCCGCCCGCGGGTCGTGGCCGGCCGGGCGGCCCGACGGGCGACGGGCACCGACGGGCAGTAGAGGGTGAGACGAGGGCGCGGGCTCGAACCTGCACTGGAACATCTGTTCGCATGAAGCCGAACCATGCGGTATGATGGAGGGACCACCGATGACCCAGCTTTCCGAGAGGCGAACCGTGGGCGAACGGGAATTTCAGTACAGCGAGATTCAGCTGAAGATCTTCCGCGACCGGTACGCCCACGAGGGCGAGCAGTACCCGCACGAAGCCTGGCAGCGCGTGGCCCGCGCCGTCGCCGAGAACGAGAAGAGCGAGGAGGAGCGGCGCCTCTGGACCGAGCGGTTCCTTGACCTGCTTTGGGGATTCCGCTACGTGCCCGGAGGGCGCATCAACCACGCCATGGGCACCGGTGCTGGTGTCACGGCTCAGAACTGCTACGTCATCCCTAGTCCGGAGGACAGCCGCCAGGGCATCATGAAGTCCCTCAATGAGTGGGTCGAGATCCAGTCCCGCGGCGGCGGCGTCGGCATCAACATGTCCACCCTGCGCCCGCGGGGCGCTCCGGTCCGCGGCGTGAACGGGACGTCCTCCGGTCCGGTGAACTGGGCGCAGCCGTTCGCCTTCATCTCGAAGAACGTGATCATCCAGGGCGGAAGCCGCCGCGGCGCGGCGATGATCATGCTCAACGACGACCACCCGGACATCTTCGAGTTCATCCACGCCAAGGAAACGCCGGGAGTCCTCGAAGGCTGCAACATCAGCGTCTGCATCTCCGACGCCTTCATGGAGGCGGTGAAGAACGACGGCGACTGGGACCTGAAGTTCGACGGGAAGGTGTACCGCACCATCAAGGCCCGCCAGCTCTGGGACGAGATCTGCGAGGCGGCCTGGAAGAGCGCCGAGCCGGGCATCTACTTCCTCGAACGGGCGAACAAAGAGGCGAACTCCGGCTACTTCGAGACCCTCATCGCCACGAACCCGTGCGGGGAGCAGCCCCTCGGCCCGTACGGCGCCTGCCTCCTCGGCGCCTTCAACCTCGACGCCTTCATGGTGCAAGACGCCGACGGCCGCTGGCGGTTCGACTTCGATGCCTTCCGCAAGTACATCCCCTACGCCGTCCGGTTCAACGACAACGTCATCGACCTCTCCTACTACCCGCTGCCGGAGTGCCGCGAGAGCCAGCAGCGGATTCGCCGCATGGGCATCGGGGTGATGGGCCTGGCCGACTGCCTCCTGCGCATGGAGATCCGTTACGGCTCGGACGAGTCGGTCGAGTTCACCGAGGCGGTCTTCCGCACCCTCCGCGACGAGGCGTACCGGGCGAGCGTGGAGCTGGCAAAGGAACGCGGACCTTTCCCGGCCTTCGCACCTGCGTATCTGGACCGGCCCTTCATCAAGCGGCTGCCGGAGGATATCCGCGAAGGCATCAGGAAGTACGGCATCCGCAACTGCTACTTGCTGACGCAGGCCCCGACGGGCACGACCTCGCTCCTGGCGGGCGTGAACAGCGGCATCGAGCCGTACTTCGACTTCGACTATCTGCGGAGCGACCGGACGGGCCAGTACAGCGTGACCTCGCGCTGGGCCGATCTGTACTACTCGCCGAACCGGCCCGAGTGGCTCGTGGCCGCCAACGACATCACGCCCGAAGACCACGTGCGGGTGCAGGCGGCGGCGCAGCGGTACAACGACTCCTCGATTTCGAAGACGGTGAACGCTCCCCACTGGCACACGGTCGAGGACGTGAAGCGGCTGTACATGCTCGCCTACGACATGGGGCTGAAGAGCATAAGCTACTACCGGGACGGCTCGCGGCAAGAGCAGGTGCTCTACCACAAGGATTCGCCCGCGGCGAAGTCCCCGGCCGAGCCGGTGGACCCGCAGGAGGCGATCCGTGCGGCGCAAGAACTGCTCGCCCGGCACCGGAAGCCAGTGCGGCGCAAGCTCCCCGATGAGCGGCAATCCATCACCCACAAGTTCCGCGTGGGCGAGCAGGAAGGGTACATGACCGTCGGGCTGTTCGATGACGGGACGCCGGGCGAGCTCTTCATCAACGTGAGCAAACAGGGCTCGACGGTGAGCGGCCTCATGGACACCGTGGCCATGCTGACGAGCTACGCCCTCCAGTACGGCGTACCGCTCACCGAGCTGGCCAGCAAGCTGAAGAACACGCGCTTCGAGCCGAGCGGGCCCACGAACAACCCGAAGATTCCCATCGCCACCAGTATCGTGGATTACGTGTTCCGCTGGCTCGAGCTGAAGTTCGGCGGGACGGAGGCGGCCGCCCAGCCGACGCTCATCCCGCCGGAGCAGCTCGCCAACCCGACCGGCGTCGACCCGCACGCCAACGCCGTGCCGAGCGGCATCGGCTGCCCCGACTGCGGCGGGGTCCTCTTCTACGCCGAGGGCTGCTTGCTCTGCCGGAACTGCGGCTACAACAAGTGCGGCTGATCGCGGAACGATAACGGGGACCTGGGAAGCTGCGAAGCGTCTGGGCTTCCCTCCCCTCGGACAGCGGAGGCCCCGCCCAAAGAGCGGCGGGGCCTCCGGCTCTTCGGCCCTTGCGGACCGTTCATCTCCCGGCAGTACGGTCGAAAGGTGCTCACCGCCGCCATCGGCCCGATGCGCTTCGCCTTCGCGGGCGCCTGGCACGGGGTCCTAGAACGGCAGCCCGCGACCCCGCTCGGCCGCTTCGACGGCGTCGATGTGTCGGCCGTGCGGGTGGGCGAGCTCTACGTGCTGGTGGTAGACCACCGCCGCGACCCCGATCGGCCTGCCCGTGTCGAGGTGTGGCTGCCCGCGGGGCCTCACGAAGGCGTGCGGGCGCTCGTCGTCGCCGCCGAAGCCGCGCGCGTGTCCGCCCCGGGACCGGCGCTCACGATCGGCGAATACGTTGATCGGGCCGAACGGGCGCGGGCGTTCGCTGCGCCGCCCGCGCCCGCGGCGCGCTAGACAAGCGCCAGGGCGTCGACAGGGACGCCGCGCAGGGCGAACGGCCCGGCGTGCTCGATGCGGACCTCCACCAGCTCGCCGACGCGGGCCGGGGCGTCCAGGTGAACGAGCTTGCCGGTCCGCGTGCGGCCGAAGGGCTGCCCGCCGCGAACCCCTTCCACGAGGATTTCCTGGACGGTGCCCACGTACCGTTCGTTCAGCTCCAGGGAGATGCGGGCTTCCAGCTCTTCGACCCGATGCAGCCGTTCCGCCTTCACCTCGGCAGGGACATCGTCCGGGAGCTTCCGCCAGGCGATCGTCCCGGGGCGCGGGGAGTAGGCGGCCACGTGCACTTTGTCGAAGCGCACCTCTTCTAGGAGTTCGAGCGTTTGCCGGAAATCCTCCTCGGTTTCGCCGGGGTAGCCGACGATGACGTCGGTCGTGATACCGGCTTCGGGCATGAGCTCCCGGACCTCGCGGATCTTGGCGAGGTACTCGGCGCGGGTGTAGCCGCGCCGCATCGATTCGAGGACGCGGTCGGAGCCCGACTGGACGGGGAGCGAGAAGCACTCCATCACCTTCGGCAGTTCGGCCACGGCCTCCAGGATCCGCCGCGTCATGTCCTTCGGGTACGAGGTGAGGAAGCGGATGCGGGCGATGCCCTCGACCTCGGAGACCGCTCGCATCAGGTCCCCGAGGTCCGGCTGGTCGGGCAGATCGTGGCCGTACGCTTCCACCGTCTGTCCGAGGAGGGTGACCTCGCGGACGCCGTGGCGGGCGAGGAACTCCACCTCGCGGACAACGTCGGCGATCGGCCGGCTGCGCTCCCGCCCGCGGCGGTAGGGGACGATGCAGTAGGTACAGAACTTGTTGCAGCCGTGGATGACGGGAACGTAGGCGGTCGGGCCTTCGGGAACGGCGAAGGTGGTGGGCCAGAATTCGCCCCCGAGGTCCTCGGCCGGCCCCTGCACGAGCTCGATGATCGGCTCGAACTGCTGCGGGCGGGCGAACACGTCGACGAACGGGAAGCGGCGGCGGAGGTCGTCGGTCTTGAGCCCCACCATGCAGCCCATGACCGCGACCTTCAGCGCCGGGCGCTGCCGCTTGAGGAGGCGGACCCGGCCAAGCTTCGAGTAGGCACGATCCTCGGCGTGCTGGCGCACGCTGCAGGTGTTGAGGACGACGATGTCGGCCCGCTCCATCCGGTCTGCGGGGCGGAGGCCGAGACGCTGGAAGCCGGCGGCCAGCTTCTCGCTATCCGCCTTGTTCATTTGGCAGCCGACGGTCCAGATGTAGTAGCGCATACGGCCTCGCTGGCGGCCCGGCCCGGGCGTCACTGGCGGAGGGGGAGGGATTCGAACCCTCGGCCGGCTAAAATCACCGGCAAGCGCTTAGCAGGCGCCCGCACTCGACCACTATGCGACCCCTCCACGCCAGCCATTGTACGGGCGGGGGGAAGGTACGGTCATTGCGACCCATCTTCCACCGAGGAGCGACCCGATGCGATACGGAATCGCGATTCCCCAGGCGAACCTCTTCGCCGAGCCCAGCGCCGTCGCGGCGGTCGCCCGCGCGGCCGAAGAGCTGGGCTTCGATTCGGTGTGGGTGAGCGACCACATCATCGTACCCGAAGGCTCGAGCTACATCCCCGAGGTGATGTACGAACCGCTGGCGCTGCTCGCCTGGCTCGCGGCCGAAACCCGCCACATGGCCATCGGCACCAGCGTGCTCATCGCGCCCTACCGGAATCCCGTCTTCACCGCCAAGTTCCTCAGCACCGTCGACCACCTGAGCGGGGGCCGGCTCGTGGTGGGAGTCGGAGCCGGGTGGCTGAAGGAGGAGTTCGACGCGCTCGGGGTCCCCTTCGAGGAGCGCGGTCCGCGGACCGACGAGGCGCTGCGCGTCTTCCGGGACCTGTGGGAGACGGAGACCTCGAGCTTCGCGGGGCGGTGGACGCGCTACAGCCGCATGCGTATGTTCCCGAAGGCCGCGCCGAGCCGCCGGGGGAGGATCCCGATCCTCGTCGGCGGGAACGGCGCTCCCAGCATCCGACGGGCAGCCGAGCTCGGCGACGGCTGGCACCCCATCAACCTCGGCCTGGAGGAGTTCCGCGAGGGCGTCTCCCGGTACCGGGCGGCATGCGAACGGTTCGGGCGGCAGCCCGGCCCCGTCGTGCTCCGCCACATGCCGGGGGGCCGAACCCGGCCTTCGGGCGAGCGGTGGCCCTTCACGGGGACGCCCGACCAGGTCGCGGCCGACATCCGCGCCTACGCGGAAGCCGGGCTCGACGAGCTGATGCTCTCCACGTTTGCCCGGAGCGTGGGCGAGTACATCGCAGAGCTGCGCCGCTTCGCGCGCGAGGTGATGCCGCGGGTGTTGCGCCGGGCGCCTGTGGACAGCCAGCGAGCGCCGCCCGGAGAATCGAACCGTGGCCGTGGCCGTGGCCGTAGTTGTCGTCATTTTCACCGTACGCGATGGAGAGCTGTCGGTGCTCCTCATCGAGCGGTCGGCGCCGCCCTGCGAAGGGGAGTGGGCCCTGCCGGGCGGCTTCCTCCGACCGGGCGAGACGCTCCAGGCAGCGGCCGTCCGGAAGCTCCGCGAGGAGACGGGCGTCGCCGACGTCTTCCTCGAGCAGCTGTACACGTTCGACCGCCTGGGTGCGGGGGCTGCCGAAGCGGTGGTGTCGTACTTCGCGCTGGTTGACGTGCACCGCACGCGGCTGCGCGAGGAGCTGGAGTGGCGGCCAGCGTGGCACCCTGTGCGCGCCCTGCCGAAGCTCGCCTTCGAGAACGAACGGGTCGTGGAGCTGGCCCGCGAGCGGCTGCGGAACAAGCTGGAGTACACGAACATCGCCTATTCGCTCCTGCCGGAGCGCTTCACCCTCTCGGAACTCCAGCAGGTGTACGAGGCGATCCTCGGCGAGGCGATCGACAAGCGGAACTTCCGGAAGCGCGTCGTCGGCCTCGGCATCGTCCGCGAGACGGGGGAGGTGCGGAAGCACGGGGCGCACCGCCCCGCCATGCTCTACGAGTTCACGCGGCGCGAGCCGATGGTGCTATGACGCCCCTCCCCCGCCTGACGGCGCGAACTCCGGCCCTGTGTACTCGAGGCCCAGCTTGAGCAGGCGGTTCGCGTTATCGAAGAGGATGGCCCGCCGCACCTCGGGGCGGAAGCCGACCTCCTCCCAGTCGCGCAGCCAGCGGTCGGGCTGAATGACCGGGTAATCGCTGCCGAACAGGACTCGGTCGCTGATGAGGAAGTTGGCATACTGCACGAGCAGCGGGTCGAAGTACCGCGGCGACCAGCCCGAAAGGTCCATCCACACGTTCGTCTTGTGGTTGAGGATGGCGAGCTGCTCGGGGACCCAGGGGAAGGCTGGGTGGGCCATGATGATCTGCAGCGTGGGGAAGGCAGCGGCGACGTCATCGATGTAGGGGATCGGGCGGCAGTACTCAAAGGTGATGCCGCCGCCGCCGGGCGTCCGGGCGCCGACGCCGGTCATGCCCGAATGGAAGAGAACCGGGATGCCGAGCTCCGCCGCCTTCTCCCAGAGGGGAAAGTACTTCGGATCGTTGGGGTAGAAGCGCTGCGTCGAGGGGTGGAGCTTCAGGCCGATGAGGCCGAGCTCCTTCACGGCCCGCTCCAGCTCGCGGACGGCGAGCTTCCCCTGGTGCGGGTCGACGCTGCAGAATCCGGCGAACTGCTTCGGCCAGCGCTGCACGAGGCTGCCGATGTAGTCGTTCCCCTTGTAGGGCCGGCCGCTGACCGAGGAGTCGTCGATGTCGACGAGGATCCCGAAGATATCCCGCTCGGCGTAGTACTCGTACATCTCCTCCGGGTGGACCGGCCGAGGGCCCGACCGGAAGTAGCGGGACATCTGCTGTTCCGTTTCGCTGGGCGGCTCGCCGCGGGGCGGATGGATGTGGACATCGATGGCTTTCGGCATGGCAGCATGTATGTAGCATCCGCCGAAGGAAGCCGGCAACGGCCGGCCGATTGCTGCCGATCCCTCACGTTCACGTTAGAATGCGGCCACCGCGAGAGCTGAGCAGGGTGGGAGGTGACGCCGCATGCACAAGGGACCGCTTGCCGGAGTGCGGGTGCTGGAGTTCACGCAGATCATTGCCGGGCCGTTCTGCTGCATGCTCCTGTCCGACATGGGGGCGGAGGTCATCAAGTTCGAGCCTATCGAAGGGGAGCCGTGGCGGCTCTTCGCCGAGCTCGTGCCGAAGGAATCGCGCGCCTTCGTAAGCCTCAATCGGGGGAAGCGGGACGTCGCCCTGGATATGCGCCGGCCGGAGGCGCGGGAGATCATCCATCGGCTGGTGCCGAGCGCCGACGTCATCGTGATCAACTACCGGCCTGGCGTGGCTGAGCAGCTCGGCATCGACTACGAGACGGTTCGGGCCATCAACCCCCGCATCATCTACTGCGAGAACACCGCCTTCGGCCGGTCAGGCCCGATGGCCATGCGCGGCGGCTACGACATCGTCGTCCAGGCGATGACGGGCCTCATGGCCGGTGAGGCGAAGATGCAGGGCGACGTGCCCACCTTCGTCCATCCCGCCATCGCCGACTTCGCCACCGGAATCCAGATGGCCAGCAGCGTGTGTGCGGCGCTCTACTTCCGCGAGCGCACCGGGAAGGGGCAGCGTATCGACACCTCGCTCCTCGGGACGTCGCTGGCCATCCAGACGTCACAGTTCACCTGGATCGACGCATGGGATGCAGAGGTCATCCCCCGCATGCTGGAGGAGCTCGCCCAAGCCCGCGCCGAGAAGCGCTCCTTTCTCGAGCAGGTGGAGATCCGCCGCCGGCACCGACCCCTGGCCACGGCGAACATCTACTACCGGGTCTACCAGACTGCCGACGGCTTCATCGCCGTGGGTGCGCTCTCGAACCCCCTGCGGAAGAAGGTGCTCGAGGCGACGGGGCTGAAGGACCCCCGCTTCCGCCCCGACGGGTCGTTCGAGCTGAACCCGCCGGGCTGGGAGGAGCAGGCCGCCAAGCTCGTGGCGGAAGCGGAAGCGCTCTTCCGTTCGAAGACCACCGAGGAGTGGGGCGAGATCCTGGAACGGCACGGCGTGCCGAACGGGCCCCTCTACTTTGTGGAGGAGCTCTTCGACCACCCCCAAACGCACGCTAACGGGCTCGTGTGCGAGCTGGAGCACCCGGTGCTGGGCAGGATGCGCATGGTGGGGCCGGCCTTCCAGATGTCGGAAAGCCCGCTCGCACCCCAGGGTGCAAGCCCGCCCCTGGGTGCCGACACCGATGCCGTGCTGGCCGAGGCAAGGTATTCGCCCGAGGCCATCAACGCGCTGCGGGAGGCTGGCGTCATCCTCTAGCCGCTAGCCGGCGGGGGCCGCCTGCGGGACAGGTGCCGGCGCTGCCCGATGCGCCCGGAGCCAGAGCACGGCCGCCGGGAAGGCGAGCAGCGCGAGGGCGCCGAGGCCCAGCCGGTAGGCGGCCAGCAGCCCCAATTCGTCGGCGACGGCGCCCATCGCCGGCTCGAGCGGCGCGATGAGAAGGCTCATCACGAGCTGCCCGAACGAGAGGATCGTGGCCCGCTGAGCCGACGGGATGCGCTCGTTGACGTACGTCGAGGCGACGGGCTGGGAAAGGCCCCAGAGGAACGAGAGCAGCGGGTAGAAGGCGAACGCACCCAGGTGGTCGAGCGAACCGAGGGCTGAGAGGGCGAACGCCGGCAGCAAGGGAAGGAGCAACACCAGCCGGACCACCCCGAGTGCGGCCGCGAGGCGGTAGGCATTGAGGGCGGCAATGATCCCGATGACGTGCCCCGGCACCCCGAACCAGCCGAGGTGCTCGACCGCCACCCCGTGGTGGATGAGGAACGGCTGCACCAGGATGAACGTGCTCACCGCCACGGCCACCGAGCTTCCCGATAAGAGGAGCAGGTAGCGCACTTCGCGGGTGCGCCAGGCAATGCGCGCCGCCTCCCGCGCGTTGGCGAGGTATCCAAGCCGCTCTCCCTCGTGGCGCGGCGGTTCGCGCATCGTCAGGGTGACGAGCCAGGCGAGGAAGATGAACGCCCCGCTGAGGACGATCGGGAACCAGAGCGTCGTGGCAGCAGCGAGGGGTGCTCCGATGAGCAGCCCGATGACCGAGGCCACGGAGTCGACCGCCCAAGCGCGCCCGTACAGCTTCTGGTACTCAGCCTCGCGGCTCATCGCCTTCAGGGAGTCGTAGAGGAAGGCGGCATCGGCACCGGAGAAGAGTGTCCAGGCCACGGCCCACAAGAGGTACGAAGCGAGCACGAGCCAGTAGGTCGCGGCCAACCCGAAGCCGACGATGGTGGCGGTGTAGAGCAGCGCCCCGAGGCTGAGCGAGACCTTCCGGCCCCAGCGGTCGGCGACGGCCCCCGTCGGGACCTCGAGGAGGACCATGAGCAGCCAGAAGGGCGCATCGAGAGCCGTCACCTGGGTGAGGCTGAAGCCTCGCTCCTCGGTGAGGTACACGACCCAGATGGGCAGCCACAGCTGGAAGTGGATGAGGGCGCGGAAGGCGTAGAACTTCCAGACGTTCCCGGCGTAAGGCGACGCCGTTCCCTGCATGGCCTACCGTCCTGCAACCGGGCGTACCCGGCGCGCCGGGAGAGGGAGCTGCCCCCGCGCGCTCCAGCGGGCGAGGGCAAGGACGAGCACGGCTCCTCCCAGCGTCAGCGCGACGGCAGCGGGCACGTCGGCCCAGACGGGCGCTCCGAGCGCAGCGCTGTCGGTCCCCTGCGGCCACGGCCACACCACCCGGAGCGACCCGAGCATCAGGCCGATCATGGCCGCGAGGACGCGGTCGTGCCACCGCTTCAGCATCCATTCCAGCGCAGGGACGAATGTCGCCAGGCCCGCGGCCACGCCGGCGACGAAGAGGGCCACGACCGGAAGGTCGCGGGTGTTCAGAGCGTCGAGCATGTGTTCGTACATGCCGAGCATGAGGAGGACGAAGGAGCCGGAAATTCCGGGGAGGATCATCGCACAGATGGCTAGAGCCCCGGAGAGCGGGACGAACCACCACGCCGGGTCGGAAACTTCTCCCGACCGCACGCCGAGAGCCGCGAACGACGCGGCCCCCGTGGCGAGGAGGATGCCGAGGTTGAGTCCTCCGCGATCGCGGAGGCGGCTCCAGGCCACGCCGATGGACCCGGCGACCAACCCGAAGAAGAGCGCCGCCAGCTCGACGGGGTACCGGTCGAGAGCAGCTTCGATGACATGGGCGAGCGTCAGGAAGGCGGCGGCGATGCCCGCCGCGAGCGGGAGCATGAACCGCCACGGCGCCCGCCGGAGCTCGCGGCCTGCCCCGCGGCCGTCGAGACGGGCGACGGCGACGCCGACGGCGATGAAGCGGCGGATTGCCGCGACCAGTGGCTCGTAGATCCCGAGCGCGAGGGCCACCGTTGCCCCCGATACGCCGGGGACGACGTCGGCGCAGCCCATGGCGAAGCCGCGGAAGATCTGCGCCGCGATGCCCAACACGGGCTCAGAGTACCGACCGGTCCCCTTGCGCGCAGGCGGGGCAGCAGCCGTCATTCGCCGACGTTGACGAAGATGAGCGGCGCCGACGTGGGCCACTCCGACCCCGCCGCACTCTCGACCGTGATGCAGAGCCGGTCGCCAGGATGGAAGGTGCGCGGAAGCGCGAGGCTCCACCGCCCGCGGGAGTCCGGGAGGAACGTCGTGAGGGGGATCCAGGTATCGCTCTGGACGAGCCACAGCTGGTAGGCCATCCCCGGAGGTGCCGGCCGGAGGCCTTCGACGCTCACCGAGACGGCCTCACGGCCGCCGCGGAGCGTGACAGATACACCCGTCGTACCGTCGGACGCGGCGGCGAGGAGCGGCTCAGGACCATCCTCGGCAAGGCTCCGCCACACTGCCGCGAGGCCGCCCGCCCCGAGGAGGACGAAGGCGGCCGCCGCTGCCCAGAGCACCCGTCGCCGCGGGAGCACCCTTCGTGCCGGAGCCCGGGGACCGGCCGCCGCGAGCACGCGGTCCCGAACTCCCGGCGGAGGAGGCACCGGATCAGGCTCGAAGGCGAGGGCGGCGGCGGCGAGCGCCAGCTCGCGGATCCGCGGGTGCGCGGGGCATTCGGCCAGGTGCTGCCGCAGCGCCCTCGCGCGCTCCCC
>DAOUCS010000060.1:0-8962 GCA_034431815.1 Dehalococcoidia bacterium | reverse complement strand
ACCGGCCCGCCTCTACAGTGGGTTGGCGGGAGCCGCGCGTCAGTCGGCCGCCACGATGCGGAGGCTCGCCACCGGCAATACCGCGACGTCGGGGGAGAAGTTGCACGACCAGTTGTTGCCGCCGGTGTTCGAGCACGCGGTCCAGGTCGTGCCGTTATCGACCGAGACGTAGACGTCCTCGGCAGGGGCGTCGAGCGTGAAGGCGACGCTGTCGATGTTGGCAGGGTTCGCCGCGGCGAGGTTGTAATCGATGTTCGAAACGGTGTAGCCGCTCACGGCACCGGACCCGTCGCCGGCGCGAGAGCCTGGGACCGTGTTGCTGGCCGCGAAGCCGAAGGCCGCCACGGCCAGCGCTGCGATGATGGCGACTGCGAGCAGCCGCCGGGTGCGGGAACGGACCATACTCACTCCTCCGTGTGTCGTCCGGCGGGAGCCCTCCCCGCCGTGGGATTCGCCGGGCCCCGTTCGGGGCTCCTATGCGAAAGCAACGACCGAGATACTCCCGAGGGAAGAGGTGCAGGTGATCGGTCACCGAGTTGTCACCCGACCAACGCCCCGCCGCCCCCAAGTCCCGTGCGCGGCTGCCGTTTGAGTTCGGCCGACCACCTCAGGGTTGACCCTCACGGCGGAGCCCTTCGTCCCCGACGAACGCGGCGCGTCGGTGCCGCCCCGACCCCCGAGCAGAGCCGGTCTCAATCGGTAGCCACGACGCGGAGCGAGTTGGCCAGTGCGACCGGAAAGCCGCCCAGCGGGCAGACCCATTCCCCACCCGATGGCGAACACGGAAACCACGAAAGCCCGCCATCGGGCGAACAGGCGACGTCGCCCGCCGGCCCATCGAGCTGGAAGCGCACGGAAGCGAAGAGAGCGGGATTGCTCGGCACAGGATCCCAGCGGACCTGAGAGACGGTGTACCCGGAGACCCCGGCGGTTCCGTCGCCCGCGCGTGACTGGGGGACAACGTTGCAAGCCGCCGTTCCGCCCGAAACAGCCGCGACGACGGCAAGGATGAGCAGCGCCGGCGCCCCCACGAAGGCCCGCATTCCGGTTCCGTCCTCATCTTTCTACACGGCGGCCGACGGCCTGGGGAACAGGGGAGCTTGCGACGGGACGTCGAAGCCGCCACGATCGAGGCGTGCAGGCAGAGATCTACCGGGAGATCGCACGGGCCCTCGAGCGCGGTGAACCGCTGGCGCTCGCCACCGTCGCTCGTACGCGCGGCTCCACGCCGCGGAAGACCGGCGCGAAGATGGTGGTCCGCGCCGACGGCTCCTTCTTCGGGACGATCGGCGGGGGCTGCGGCGAGGCGGAGGTGTGGCAAGCGGCGATGGACGTCCTTCAGGACGGCAGGCCGCGCATCGTGACCGTCGACCTGACGGAGCCGACGAGCGGCGAAGACAGGATCTGCGGCGGCGTGATGGACGTCTTCGTCGAGCGGATCGGCTAGGCCCCGGCGTCAATCCTCGACCGGCGGACCGAGCGGGCGCACCTGTTCCAGCCGCAGCCGCTCCTCCAGGGCTTCGCCTTCGAGCTTTCGCAGCTCCGCCAAGCGCGCCTCCCGCTCTTCGCGCTGCTCACGCTCCTCGGGTGTTTCGACGACAAGCCCGCCCTGCTCGTCGGTGCGGAAGGTGACCTCCATCGGGCTGCCGAGCACGCCGTAGCGCGTGCCGCCGAGGTACACCAGGGGCGAGTACTCGGGGTCTTCGAGCTTCCAGGTCTGCACGTACGCCTCATCGAGCGCCTGGACGCGGAGCACCCGCCCGACGTAGAGGTCGTGATCGCCGAAGCGGGTGACGGATTCCAGGCCGCACTCGATCCACGCGAGGCAGCCGTCGATGAGCGGTGCATCGATGCGCTGGGCGCCGAACACGGTGAGGCGGGCCGCCTCGATTTTATTCGTTTCGATGCCCGTGATGCTTCCGAGGAAGGCGACCTGTTTGGCGAGGGAAGGGCCCGGGATGTTGAGCGCGAACTCCTCGCTGTGCCGGGCCATGAGCCCGGTGAGGCGGTCCGGATGGAGGACGCACCCCACGAGGGGGGGCTGGACGGAAAGGGGGACGGTCCATGCGACTGGCGCGGCATTCGCCATGCCGCGCCAGGCTGCCGTCATGATGACCACTGGTCCGGGCTGGAGAAGCCGGCGCGCGTCCGCCTCGTCGCAGAGACGGCGGACCATAGCACCGCCCTCCGCGGTCAGGATTGACCGTTCCGGTGCGCCCGCCGCCAGCGGAGGTACTGCCAGTAGGCCAGGAGCTCGGGCAGGTCTTCGGGATGCCGCTCCAGCTCTTCGATGAGGCTGGCGATTTCGCTGTCGCGGACGTACAGCATCTCCCCGTCTTCGCCGAGGAAGTAGTGAAGCGGGCGATTGAGAATGCGGGCAACGTTGAGCAGCATGTCGATGCCGACTGACCGCTGGCCCGCCTCGTAGAGGCTGATGGCGCTCTGCGTGGTGTTCAGCAGCTGGGCCAGTTGGCCCTGGCTCATCCCCGCGTCCCGCCGAGCCTGGCGAATCCGCTGTCCGAGCATTGCGGAGACCGGTGGCTTTCCGCCTTCGACGTGGGCTTTGCTCATCGTTCGACTCTCCGTTTCCTTCCTGAGGTATCCGGCATTGCCGGTGATGCGTGATGGCCAGGATGCACTTGCTCGAATGGGATTGTGAAATGCCGCGCCGGTACTGTCTAGCCGCTCGGCCCCGCCGAACGGTGTGCGCACTCAGAA
Source organism: Dehalococcoidia bacterium (assembly GCA_034431815.1). Lineage (GTDB taxonomy): Bacteria > Chloroflexota > Dehalococcoidia > Tepidiformales > Tepidiformaceae > HRBIN29. The sequence goes on along the minus strand of DAOUCS010000060.1, from coordinate 6,244 downwards.
TAGTTGGGGCACGGCGAAACGTCATCGTCCAAGGGCCAGCCGGACCGCGAGCGGTTCGGGAAGACCTGCGGCGCGAATCCGGCGCTGCGCTTCGCTCACGGGATACGCCACGCGCCGCAATTCGAACCAACCTTCGGCCAGATCGAGGAGGCCGTAAGCCGCCCGCGGATCTCCGTCGCGCGGCTGGCCGACAGAACCCGGGTTGAGGCACGCTCGCGCCGTCGACGGCAGCGTCAGTCGCTGGCCGGGTTGCGGTCGCACGACCTCGAGCTCGCCGCCACGTTCGGTGAGGAGCAGCGGCACGTGCGTGTGGCCGACGAGTGAGACCGCCGTAGTCTGGAGCGCGAAGTGGGCCCGGGCTGCTTCTGCAGTGAAGAGGTACTCCCACAAGGGCTCGCGCAAAGTGCCGTGGCAGAACGTGACACCGTGCTCCCGGCGCACCTCGGGAAGCTTCTCGAGCCAGGCCCGGCTTTCGGCGGTGAGCACCGAGGCGGTCCAGCGGGCGGCGGCAGCAGCCAGCGGGTTGAACGATTCCATGCCGATGCGTCCGAGCGCGGCGGCATCGTGGTTGCCGAGGACGGCCGTCGCGCCCGCCTCCCGCAGGAGGGCGGTAACGGCGTTCGGGTCGGCGCCGTACCCAACGATGTCGCCCAAGACCCAGAGCGCCTCCGCACCCGTCCGCTCCGCATCGGCGAGGACCGCCTCGAGGGCAGGAAGGTTGGCATGGATGTCGGAAAGCACGACCACCCGCATCTGCGTTCACGGTAGCAGCCCCGGCTGGGACGGAGGCGAGGCCTTGCTATGCTGGGTTCGTGAACTCCGCCATCGGGACGGGCGAGTTTCTTACCCGAAGCGAGGAGGAGACCCGCGCCCTCGGCGAACGGCTCGGACACTTCCTCCGCAGGGGCGACGTGGTCCTGCTGAGCGGAGATCTCGGCACGGGGAAGACGTGCTTCACGCAGGGCATCGCGCGGGGCCTCGGCGTCTCCGTACCGGTGAACAGCCCGTCGTTCGTGATCATGAACGAGTACCAGGGCCGCGAACGGCTCTTCCATGTGGACCTCTACCGCATCGAGGATGTGGAGGAGCTCGACGAGTTGGGGCTGTGGGATTACGCCGAGCGCGGCGTGCTCATCATCGAATGGCCCGAACGGGGCGCGGACATCCTCCCCGGCGACGGGCTCATCGTCGAGCTCCGCTACGGGGATCGGGAGCGGGAACGGCGCTTCACCTTCGTCCCACGTGGTGAACGGGGCCGGGAGCTTGCGGCAGGCCTCGCAGGGGCACCATGACCGACCTCCTCGTCATCGACACAGCGTCGGAAGAGCTGGGCGTCGCGTTCGTGCCCGCTGATGGAGAGCCACTGGTGCGGACCGTCGCCGGCGGAACGAATCACAGCCGGCTCCTGATCGCCATGGTGGATACAGTGTTGCACGAGGCCGGAACGGCGCCGGACGGCATCGCTGTCATCACAGGGCCCGGAAGTTACGCCGGCATCCGGGTCGGCATCGCGACTGCCGGGGGGCTGGCGCTCGGCTGGGGCCTTCCGCTCTCGGGGATTCCAACGTTGAGGGCGGCCGCGGCGGCGGCGGGGCTGCCGGGGCGGTTCGCCGCCATCCATCCTGCCGGGCGGGGGGAGTACGCCGTGCAGCTCTTCGAGGGCGTGAACCCCGTCGGGCCGCTCTATCCGGCGCGGAGGGAGGAGCTTCCGCCGCTTCCCTTGGCCGGCGAAGGCGCAGGGGAGCTCGGAGGATCGGACGTCGGGGTGGCGCAGCGCCTCGCCGCAGCAGCGCAGCTCGTGCGGGATGGACTCGCGGGAAGGGCCGAGGCCGTCTATCTTCGTGAACCGCACGTCACGCTCTCGCGGGCGCGCTGGCGCCGCGAACGCGCAGCCGAAACCTACCCCAAGGAGGAGCACCGTTGACGAAGACGGAACGGACCCTGGTGCTGGTGAAGCCCGACGCGATGCAGCGCGGGCTCGCGGGCGAGATTCTGCGCCGCATCGAGCAGCGCGGCCTCCGGCTCGTGGGCCTGAAACTCCTCCGCGTCGACGAGGCGCTCGCCCGGCGTCATTACGCCGAACACGAAGGGAAGCCGTTCTTCCCCGGCCTCATCGACTACATCACCAGCGCCCCCGTGGTAGCGGCCGTCTTCGAAGGACCGGAGGCCGTGCGGGCAGTTCGCGCGACCGTCGGCGCGACGAACCCGATCGAGGCTGCTCCCGGAAGTATCCGCGCCGATTTCGGGCTTGAGAAGGGGCGAAACCTCGTCCACGCCAGCGACAGCCCGGAGAGCGGCGAGCGCGAGGTCGCGCTCTTCTTCCGGCCGGATGAGCTGGTGAGCTGGGAGCGGGACATCGACCGCTGGATTAGGGAATAGCGGCCCAGTAGTGAACCCCAACGCGGTGCGGTTCTGCCCCCGCTGCGGAGCGCCAACGCGGCCGGCAACGGCCGGCGGGCGCGTGAGGCCGGTGTGCAGCGGCTGCGGCGAGGCCGTCTACAGCAGCCCCGCCGTCGGCGTGGCGGTCATCGTGCGGGATGCCGAAGGAAAGGTACTCCTGGGCAAGCGCGCCCGAGGGCGGTATGCAGGCCGCTGGTGCATCCCCTGCGGATACGTCGAATGGGGAGAGGACGTGCGGGCCGCTGCCGCGCGCGAGTTCGCCGAAGAGACGGGGCTCGAGGTGGAGGTGGGCGAGGTGGCTGCCGTGCACTCGAACTTCCACGACCCGGAGCGGTTGAGCGTCGGCATTTGGTTCCGGGGCCGGGTCGTACGGGGCACGCCCGCACCGCGCGACGGGGAGCTTTCCGAACTCGGCTACTTCGAGCCGGCCAATCCCCCGATGCTGGCATTTCCCACCGACGGCCTCGTGCTCAGGATGCTCGCCGAAGAGCTGCGCCGGAAGAGCGGCCAATAGCGGAACACGACCCGCCCTTCGATGTGATCGAGCGGAACGGCGCCGAAGGTTCGGCTGTCCGTGCTGGCGTCCCCGTTGTCTCCCTCGAGCCACACCATTCCGTGCAGGTCGACGCGGCCGACGCGCTTCACGAGCAGCCGCTCCGCGTCGCGGGGGTCGCGGGCGACGACGATGTCGCCCCGCCGGGGAACGCGGCCGCGGTAGGCAAAGCGGTCGACGAGGACGAAGTCGCCGGGGCAGAGCGTGGGGACCATGCTCTCCCCGGCGACTTCGAACCGTTCGAACCGGCGAGCCCACCAGGCCAGCCCTGCGACGATGCCCAAACCGCCGAGACCGAGCAGGGATCGTCGCATGGGATGGCACCTCCCTCCGGCCGCCGACGCGGCCGGCTTGCTACGGGTTCGCGAGGTAGAAGGGTACGTCGCTCCGCCCCTTCGTGGCCCAGAAGATGTCGTGGATCTCCTTGATGGCGTCGAGCAGCGCCTGCCCGTTGGCCGGGTCGTTCTCGTGCTTGTTCTTCGAGCAGAGCTTCGCAGCCTTCCAGAAGAGCTCGTGGAGCTGCGGGTACTTCTCCAAGTGTTCGGGTTTGAAGTAGTCGTGCCAGAGGATGTCAAGCTCGCGCTTGCAGATTTCGGCCTGCTGCTCCTTGATGAGGATGAAGCGGGCCCGCGTGTGCTCGCTCGCCGGATCGCCGGCGGGCAGAGCCGCGATCTTCTTCTCCATGGAGAGCACCGCTTCAGCGGCGATCCGCGCCGCAGCAGGGTCGTAGACCCCGCAGGGGCCATCGCAGTGGGCACGGACCACCCGCGCCGGCCGGAGAAGGCGTTGCAGTGCCTTCATCGTCACTCCTTTCGCTTAGGGTTTCGGCTCCAGGGCGTTCAACAGCGTATCGACCGCCCTCGCCTTTCGAGTATACCCCCCAGACCGTTTGCGCCGCTCCTGCCTCGCCGGCCGCCGAACGGTCTTTCGTTCGGGCCGAAGAATCGCTAGGATACCCGCGCAACCACGGGAGGGAGGGTGGCGTGCCCGAAGAGACTCGCCGGGTGGTTCCCATCGCCGTGCACCGGGCACTCGGAGCCGAAGCAGAAGCCGGCGAGCCGAGGCTGCTGGCCGGCGGCGCGATGCACGACTCGTGGGCCGTAACCGCCCGCCGCGGCGACCGCGAGGAGGACCTGGTCGTTCGGGTGAGCCCGGCAGGCCGGGCAGACCACGAGAAGACGCAGCGCGAGTTCGTGGTGCTTCGCGCCGCGTGGGAGCGTGGCGTCGCTTGCCCCCGACCCATCGCCTGGGGTGTGTGCGAATCGGGCGAGGATTTCCTGGTGATGACCCGCATGCCCGGCGACACGAACCCGCGCCAGCTTGTGGCCGCGCCCGACTACGCCCGCGCGCGCGAGGCGATCGTTCCGCAGCTCGCGGAGAACCTGGCCCGCATTCACAGCATTCCGCCGGCGGCCGTCGGCGAAGCCCCGAACATGCGGGCGCCGGCGCCAGGGGAGGATCCCCTGGTTGCGCTCCGCCGCCAAACAGAGGCGGAGTACCGGCAGCTGATGCTCGACCCACACCCGGCCATCGAATGGGCCTTCCGGTGGCTCGACCGGCAGCTCGTCGCCATGCCCGCACCGAAGTCGGAGCCGTGCGTCGTCCACGGCGACTTCCGCATCGGCAACATCATGTACGACGCGGAAGGGCTGACAGCCATCCTCGACTGGGAGGGGACGCACCTCGGGGCGCCGGAAGAGGACATCGCCTGGTTCTGCACCCGCGTGTGGCGGTTCAGCCGGCCCGACCTGCCGGCCGGCGGCCTCGCGTCCCGCGAGGCATGGGTCACGGCATACGAGCGGGCCAGCGGCCGCACGGTGGACCGGGAGCGGCTTCTCGCCTGGGAAGTGCTCCAGAACATCCGCTGGGCAGTCATCACCTTCATGCAGGCCCGGGCACACCTGGACGGACACACCGTGAGCCACGAGCTGGCGGCCATCGGCCGCCGGACGGCCGAGACGGAGCTGGAGATCCTCAGGCTGACGGGCGTGGTCGAGGAGGCCCGCCGTGCAGGATAGGCCGACCGCGGCAGAGCTCCTCGATGCCCTGGCCGGGTTTGTCCGCGAGCGGGCCCAGCACGCGCGCGATCGCTGGGAGCGGTTCCAGTTCCTGGTCGCTGCGAATTCGCTCGCCATCCTCAAGCGGGAAGCGGAGCTGGAGGAAGACGCCATCCTCGCCGAGTGGGAACGCCTCGATTGCCTCCTTGGGCCTGAGCCGCTGCCGCCGCGCCATCGGGACCGCATCGCGCGGCTGCGCGAACGGAATGCAACGCTCTGTGACGCGATCCGCGTCGGGAAGTTCGACGGCGAGCGGGAGGCGGAATTGAAGCGGCATCTCTACCTCACTGTACGCGACAAAGTGCGCATCGCCAGCCCCGACGAGCTGGACGAGGAAGAAACCAGCGGGTAGGAACCCCAAGGAGTGCCGGCATGGACTTCGATATTCCCGAGGAAATCCAACATCTTTTGCGAGAGATCGACGAGTTCATCGAGGCGGAGATCAAGCCGCTCGAACAGCAAGACGATAACATCCGCTTCTTCGACCACCGGCGGGAATGGGCGCGCACCGACTGGGAGAACGGGGGCGTGCCGCGGAAGGAGTGGGAGGAGCTCCTCGCCGAGATGCGCCGCCGGGCGGACCGGGCCGGGTTCTACCGATACTCCCTGCCGAAGGAGTACGGCGGGCGGGACGGCACCAACCTGGGGATGGCTATCATCCGAGAGCATCTCGCCCGGAAGGGGCTTGGACTTCACAACGATCTTCAAAACGAATCATCGATCGTCGGAAACTTCCCGACGTTCTGGATGTTCTACCACTACGGCACCGAGCAGCAGAAGCGCGAGTTTCTAGAGGACATCATTACGGGAAAGAAGCGGGTGGCCTTCGGCCTGACAGAGCCGAATCACGGGTCGGACGCCACCTGGCTGGAGACGCGCGCCGTGCGTGACGGCGATGAGTGGGTCATCAACGGCACGAAGCGCTTCAACAGCGGCATGCACAACGCCACGCACGACCTCGTGTTCGCGCGGACGAGCGGCGACGAGGGCAAGGCGGAAGGGATCACCTGCTTCATCGTCCCCACCGATACGCCGGGCGTGAAGGTCGAATTTCACTGGTGGACGTTCAACATGCCGACGGATCACGCCGAGGTGACCTTCACCAACGTCCGCGTGCCGAACGACGCGATTCTGGGGCGGGAGGGGGAGGGGCTCGCGCTGGCGAACGTCTTCGTCCACGAGAACCGGATCCGGCAGGCAGCATCGAGCCTCGGCGCAGCCCAGTACTGCATCG
>DAOUCS010000059.1:0-2842 GCA_034431815.1 Dehalococcoidia bacterium | reverse complement strand
TCAACCTCGGAGAGCTCGCAACCGCCGCCCAGTACCGCGTGCCGGTGACCATCTGCGTTTTCAACGACCGCGGCTACGGCGTCCTCCGCAGCATCGAAGGGCGGACCTTCGAAGGCCGCCAGTTCGGCGTCGACCTCGCCACCCCGGACTTCGTCCGCCTGGCCGAATCGATGGGCATCCGCGCCGAGCCGGTCAATTCCGCTGCCGCCTTCCGCGAGGCCTTCGCCCGCGCCGTCGCCCACGATGGCCCCAGCCTGCTCGATATCGACATGTCCCGGCTGGTGCCGATGGGCGGCCTCGGGTCGCCACCGCGCCCCTCCCGCTGAGCCGCCGCACAAGAAACCGGCCCCCGCATTCCCGCGGGGGCCGGTCGGCGCCAGCTGCAGCTGGCAGGACTCAGGCCTTCGCCAGGACCTCGCGCATCTTCTTCCAGCGCTCGGCCCGGATGCGGGCCGCCCCCTCGAGGTTCGAAGTGTCGACCTCCGCGATCATGGCCCCGTAGGCCGCGAACGTCGGGATCTCGTCGTCCGTGAGCTCCCGCATCCACTGCTTCCGTTGCATCGCCTTCTCGATGTACGGCGCCAGCTCGTCCATCTTCTGCTTCTGCCGCCGCTCCTCTTCCTCCTTGAACTCCGGCATCACCTCGGCAGCGAACAGTTCGAGCGCCTCGCAGATGTGCTCGTGCCGGTTCTTGCCGCCCTGCTGGATGAAGACCGTCTGGTCCACCCCGGCATCAGCGAACTTCCGCAGGTGCTCGCGCAGGTCCTGCGGGGTGCCGATCCCGTCGGTCCCGCCGCCGAGAAAGTCCAGCTGCTCCGCTCCCATCGCCGCCTTCACCCGCTCGTAGTTCTCCCAGATATTCGTGCGCCCCGGCTTGTGCTGGCCGAAGACATAATGATGGCCGAGCCCGAACTGGAAAAACTTGAACCCGTCGAACCCCCGCCGGAACGCCTCATCCCGGTCGTGGTGGATGGAGAAACTGGTCACCATCGCGATGTTCGGGTTGACCGTGTGTCCAATCGGCACGCACTCCCGCTTGAATGTCTCGTAGTAGTCATCCACCCACTTCTTCGCCTCGGCGGGGTCCACGAACGCGAAGGTGAGCGCCCCAATCCCCAGCTGCGCCGCGAGGTGAATCGTATCCCGGTTCGAACAGGCCACCCAGAGCGGCGGGTGCGGCTTCTGCACCGGCTTCGGGACCACGTTGCGCACCGGCATCGAAAAATACTTCCCCTTGAACCCCGGGTAGGGGTCCATGGCCAGCATGTTGCAAACCTGCTCCGTCGTCTCGAGCCACATCGCCCGCCGCTCCGCCGGGTTAATGTTGAAGCCCTCCAGCTCCATCCGCGACGCCGATTCACCGGTCCCGAACTCCACGCGCCCGTTCGAGACCAGGTCCAGCGTGGCGATCTCCTCCGCAACGCGCGCCGGCGGATTGTAGTTCGGCGGCATCAGCTTAATGCCGTGCCCCAGGCGAATCCGCTTCGTCCGCTGGCTCGCCGCTGCCAAAAACACCTCCGGGCACGATGAATGCGAGTACTCCTCCAGGAAGTGGTGCTCCACCTCCCAGGCAAAGTCGATCCCCAGCCGGTCCGCCAGCTCCACCTGCTCCAGCGCATCCTGGAACAGCTTCAGCTCGGCCCCGTTGTCCCACGGGCGGGGCAGCTGATGCTCGTAGAAAATCCCGAACTTCATTCGAACACCTCCTGTGTCCGCGGAGTCTAGCAGGAACCTTTGCGCAGGGCGAACGACCGACGCCCCGTTCTATGACTCGTCGGAATTTGCACGCCCCGGCCGGCGTCGGCAGAATCCGCTCACATAACGAGGGCGGAAATCCTCACCCGCAGGAGCACCCCCGTGAACCGCACCACACAGCGCAGCCAGACCCTCGAACGCGCCATCACCGCCCTCTTTCGCGCCAGCGCCCTCCTCGACCCCGTCCGCCTCGCCCTCTGGGACCGCGAACGCCTGACCGTCACCCAGCTCCGCCTCCTCGGGCACCTCGCCGAGCAGGAAGGCCTCTCCAACGCTGAGCTCGCCGAGCGCCTTTACGTCACCCGGCCCTCCGTCTCGGCCCTCCTCGAACGCCTCGAACGGGGCGGTTTCATCCGGCGCGAAATCGCCCCCAACGCCCGCCGCGCCATCTGCATCTGGCTGGAACCCCGCGGCCGCGCCGTCGTCGAGTCCCTGCGCGAGGAACTGCGCCACTACGCCGCCGGGCTCATGGAGAACATGACCGAAGGGGAAGTCGCAGCCTTCGCTGCCGCCGTCGAGCGCTTCGTCGAATCCGGGAGGCTCCGCCGCCAGCGCGATCTCGCCGTCGAAGACCCTGACTGCTGAACCGGTGGACGAACCCGTTCCCGTCATTCGCCTCGCCGACCTCCTGACCACCGCCTCCTCGCTCGCCGGCTACCTCGGCGAGCGCCAGATTACGCTCCAGCGGCTCGCCGATGCGCTCGCCATTCTTCTCGGCGAACGCACCTTCGAAGACTTCGGTCGCCCGCTCTCCCCGCTCGTTCCACGGCCCGGCCCGCCCGAGCCCGATGCAGCCGTCCTCGCGTTCGCGCGCCGCTGGCACGAGCGCCTCGGGGACCCCTTTGCCCCGCTCAATGCCATCGCCCTCGCGCAGCTCCGCGCCGAGCTGACCGCTGGGGACACGCCCCGCAATTGCCGCTAGCCAGCCCCGGCCCCATAGTCCCGCCATGGATGCCGCCCTCCCGGCGATTGCCGGCATCATCGGCGCACTGTTCGGCTGGTGGCTCCCTGCCCACCAGCACGTCTTCTACCGGGAGCCGGCCTTCCGCGCGGACCCAGCGTCAGGCGGCACCCTGTTCGGGCTCAG
>DAOUCS010000058.1:0-9384 GCA_034431815.1 Dehalococcoidia bacterium | reverse complement strand
CAGCGGCAATGAGCCCGATGCCCGCCACCACCGTAATCAAAAAGAGCTCGCGGTCGACCTGCTGGACCACGAACCGCAGCCCCCAATGCACGAGCACCGCCAGAAGCGGCAAGGCAATGCCAAGTCCGACGATCGCTGCGAGGATGCGGGCGAGCATCGCCACGAAGACCGCCGTATCGGTCTCGGCGGTGAGCCGCGGCCCAACCCCGATGAGCACCACCGCCACGATGTCCTGCAGGATGAGCACAGCTACGACGGTGGGAGCGACGCGCTGCCCCCGCTCGCCGAGCGAGCCGAGGAGCGCCAGCACCGCGGCGGTGGAGGACATACCGGCCGCGCCGGCGAGGAGCAAGCTCCCTTGGGGCGAGAGGCCGAGGGCATGGGCCAGGGGGAACGTCACCGCACCGACGACCAGCAGATGTCCCGCGCCGATCACGATCCCGGAACGGAGCGACGACCAGAGCTCGCGCAGGGAGAGCTCGACCCCGACCGCGAAGAGCAAGAGGGCAAGTCCGAATTCGGCCACGAACTGCGTCTGCTCGGGGTCGTCGACCAAGCGGAGCCCCGCCGGGCCGACGAGTGCCCCCGCCAGCAGATAGCCGGCCACCTTCGGGACACGCACCACGCTGGCGGCAATGGCGCCGCCAGCAGCCGCCACCACTAGGAAGAAGAGCAGTTCGGCCGTTTCCGTCATCGAGGTCCATCGTAAAGGACGGTGAGACCCCTCCCGTTTCCCACAGCCCGCACGGCACGGGGTATACTTTCGGCCTGCCGAAGCATCGGGCCGAACACGGGAAGGGGGCACGCGTGAAGTTCCACTGGTTCCACCTCATGCCCTGGCCGCACCTGCCGGACGACTTTCAGCAGAAGCACCGCAGCGTCTGGGTCGACGTCGACTACCGTCTGTACGACCCGGAACGAGGGAACGCCGTCTACCACGAGTACCTCGATGAGCTTGAATTCGCCGAGAAGTGCGGCTTCGACGGCATCTGCGTGAACGAGCATCATTCCAATGCGTACGGGCTCATGCCCAGCCCCAACCTAATGGCAGCAGCCCTCGCTCGGCGCACCGAGCGAGCCGCCATCGTCGTCATGGGAAACTCCATCGCCCTCTACAATCCGCCGCTGCGGGTGGCGGAGGAGTTCGCCATGCTCGACGTGCTCTCAGGCGGCCGGCTTGTCGCCGGGTTCCCCGTCGGGACGAGCATGGACACCAACTTCGCCTACGGCGCCAACCCCGCCCAGCTCCGGGAGCGGTACTACGAGGCGCACGACCTCATCCTCCAGTGCTGGACGCGAACGGACACCTTCCACTTCAACGGGAAGTTCACCCAGGTCCGGTACGTTAACCCGTGGCCGCGGCCCCTCCAAACGCCGCATCCGCCCATCTGGATCCCCGGCGGCGGCTCCATCGAGACCTGGGAGTGGTGCGCCGAGAAGGGCTACCTGTATTCGTATCTCTCCTACAGCGGGTACAAGCGGGCGCAGAAGGTGATGCAAGGCTTCTGGGAGCGGATGGAACGCATGGGGAAAGAGAAGAACCCCTACCACGCCGGGTTCGCGCAAGTGGTGTGCGTGGCGGAAACGGACAAAGGAGGCGAAGGACCTGTACTGGCCCCACGTGAACTACTTCTACAACCGCTGCCTCCACGTGTACCCGGGGTTCGCCGACGCGCCCGGCTACCGCACCCTCCGGACGGTGAAGGCCGGCCTCCGCTCCCAGTTCGAGCAAGCCGCCCAGAACGCCCGGGCCCGTCACTCATGGGAGGCGCTGGTGGAGGAGGGGTACGTCATCGCCGGCAGCCCGTCGCGGGTGGCCGAGCAGCTCGACGAGCTCGCCGAGACGCTGCACGTCGGCCATCTGATGCTCCTCATGCAGATGGGTGACATGCCTCGGGAGAAGGCGTACTACAACACCGCCCTCTTCGCCGAAAAGGTGATGCCGCTCTTGCGGGACAAATTTAAGGAGTACGAGGACCACTGGTACCCGAAGCCGCTGCCGACGGAGTGTCGCGCCCGTCCGCAGCCGCTGCCCGCCCCCAGCGAGGTGCTTCGCCAACCGACCCGGGCCTGAGCCAGGGAGGAATACCCATGGCCGACGATGCGATCCTCACCCCGGCGCCGCCTCAGGTGGAGGAAGTGAGCGCCGGCATCTTCGCCTACATCCAGCCCGACGGCACCTGGTTCCTTAACAACGCCGGCTTCATCGTCGGCCCGGAGGGTGTCATCGCCATCGACTCGACGAGCACTGCCCGGCGTGCCCGCGCCCTCTTCGCCGCCCTGCGCCGGCACACGGAGAAACCGGTGCAGGTGCTGGTGAACACGCACTCCCACGGCGACCACACCTGGGGGAACTTCGTCTACGCCCCCAACACGGCCATCATCGCCCACGAGCGGTGCCGACAGGAGGTGATCGCCACTGGAACATCGGCGACCGCGCTCTTCCCCGACGTCGACTGGGGCGAGATACGGGTGACGCCGCCGTTCGTGACCTTCGACGAGCGGCTGACTCTGTATGCCGGTGAGCTCCGCATCGAGCTCCACCACCTGGGTCCGGCACACACCACTGGCGACATCGTGGCGTGGATCCCGGAGCGGAAGCTCCTCTTTTCCGGCGACCTCATCTTCAACGGCGGCACGCCGCTCGCCATCGGCGGCACCATCGCGGGGTGGATCGAGGCGCTCGGGCGGCTGCGTTCGTTCGGTGCCGAGACGATCGTGCCCGGACACGGACCCGTCTGCGCGCCCGAGGCCATCGACGCGGTCGAGCGGTACCTCCGCTTCGTCCAGGAGTCGGCGCGGCGCGGGTTCGAGGCCGGCCTCGAGCCCCTCGAACTCGCCCGGGAGCTCGACCTAGGCGCCTTCGCCGAGCTGAGCGACCGGGAGCGCATCGTCGCGAACCTGCACCGGGCGTACTCCGAGCTGCGGGGGGAACCGCCGGCCGCACCCCTCGAAATCCGCCGCGTCTTCGCCGAGATGGTGGCCTACAACGGCGGGCAGCCGCCACATTGCTTCGCCTGAAGGAAACGGCCCGAGCGGGTAGGATGGCAGCGCAACATGCGCGAAGGAGGATCCCATGCCCATCGACCCGTCGAAGGCGCTCGGCGCGACGCTCGCCGGCCGCCCCTTCAGCTGGGACCAGGACCGCATCATCCTCTACCATCTCGGCCTCGGCGCCGGAAATCCGCCCACCGACCCGAACGAGCTCGCCTACACGTACGAGAAGAACCTGAAGGTGCTTCCGACCTGGGGCGTCATCCCGGCATTCGGCTCCCTGGGAGGATTGGGGCAGGTGCCCGGGCTTCAGTTCAACCCGGCACTCCTCCTCCACGGCGAGCAGGACCTGGAGATCCACGCCCCCATCCCCACCGCGGCGACAGTTGAATCCCAGGGGCGCATCGCCGCCATCTACGACAAAGGGCGCGCCGCTCTCGTCGTGCTCGAGGTGCAGACGAAGGACGGCAACGGCAACCTCATGTTCACGAACCGCTTCTCCCTCTTCCTCCGGGGGGAGGGCGGCTTCGGCGGGGAGCGCGGCCCCGAGGCCGGAAACCTGCCGCCCCAGCGCGACCCCGACCTCGTCGTCGAGTCGCCGACGCTCCCTCAGCAGGCGCTGCTCTACCGGCTTTCGGGCGATAAGAACCCGCTCCACGCCGACCCGGATTTCGCGAAGCTGGGCGGCTTCGACCGGCCAATCCTCCACGGACTCTGCTCGTACGGCATCGTCTGCAAGGCGGTGGTCGACCGAGCCCTCGGCGGCGACACGGGGAAGGTGGCCCGCTACCAGGCCCGCTTCTCCGGAGTCGTCTTCCCCGGGGAGACGGTCGTCACCTCGATGTGGCGCGAGGGGAACCAGATCATCGTCGAGGCGAAGACGAAGGAGCGGAACTCGCCCGTCATCTCCAACGCCGCCATCTGGCTGAAGTAGCCCCATCGCTGCGGAAGCCCAGCGGAAGCCGGGGCGGCCGCGCGGGTCTCGACCGGGACGCCGGCCGCTCCGTACGCTGGGCCCGGCCGTTCGCTCGGAGGTGCTGCCCCATGGTCGACTTTCGCGACTCTCCCCGTGAAGCCGCGTTCCGCGCCGAAGTCCGCGAGTTTCTCGACCGAGAGTTCTCCGACGAGCACGCCCGGCTCGTGGCCGAGAACGCCGAATGGGGCCTCTTCAACGCCGCCTACCGGCGTGATCCCCGCCTCGCGGAGCTGAACCGGCAGTGGCAGCGGAAGCTCTTCGAGCGCGGCTGGGCTGCCCCCGCCTGGCCGAAGGAGTACGGCGGCGCCGGGCTCAGCGTGAAGGAGCAGTTCATCCTCGCAGAGGAGTTCGCCTGGCGGCGCGCGCCGCGCCCTGGCGGCATCGGCATCGGCTGGGCGGGGCCGACGATCATGCTGTACGGCACCGAGGAGCAGAAGCGCCGCTTCCTGCCGAAGATCCTCTCCGGCGAGGAGCAGTGGTGCCAGCTCTTCAGCGAGCCCGGTGCCGGGTCCGACCTCGCCTCGCTCCAGACCCGGGCCGTGCGCGACGGCGATGAATACATCGTGAACGGCCAGAAGATCTGGACTTCGGGCGCCCACGCCGCCCATTGGGGCATCCTCCTCGCGCGCACCGACCCCGAGGCGCCGAAGCACCGCGGCATCTCCTACTTCCTCGTCGATATGAAGTCGCCGGGCATCACGGTGCGTCCTCTCGTGAACATGCTCGGGAGCCACGAATTCAACGAGGTCTTCTTCGAGGACGTTCGCATCCCGAAAGAGAACCTCCTCGGCGAGGAGAACCGGGGCTGGTACGTGGCCGCAGCGACCCTCGACATCGAGCGAAGCGGTATCGCCACCAGCGTGAGCCACCAGCTCATCGTGCGCGACCTGGTGCGGTACGCGAAGGAGGCGCCGAGGGGCCAATCCACGCTTGCCGCCAATCCCGCCGTACGCGCCGAACTGGCCGACCGCGCCATTGAAGCCCAGGTCGAGTCCCTTCTGTCGTACGTGATCATCTCCCTGCAGGACCGGGGAATCGTGCCCAACCGCGAGGCCTCGATTGCGAAGCTCTTCTCGTCCGAGCTCGACGTCCGCCTCTCGGTGACGGCGATGCACCTGGCCGGGCTCTACGGGCAGCTGACGAACCGGGACGACCCCCGCAACTTGGGTGGCCGAATCGCCCGCTTCTACATGCACGCCACGACGAGCACCATCGGCGGGGGCACCAGCGAGATTCAGCGGAACATCATCGCGATGCGCGGGCTGGGCCTTCCCCGAGGGTAGGGCCCTGCGTCCGGCCTCTTCCCAGTCACGCGCCGTCAGCCTCTGCTCACGCTGCCTCTTCTGTGGGAGCGGGAGCGTCGTCGGACCCCGGCCGCTTGCCTCAGAGGCGTTCGCCGCGTGCGCCTCACCCCGATACTCGGGAACGCGTGCGGGGCGTGTGAGGGGGAGGCGCTGCGGTATCCTCATCGGCGATAACCCCGGCCCAGGAACCAGCCCCGATGCTGAAGCCCGGCACACCCGCGCCCGACTTCACCGCCACCCTCGACGACGGGACCCTCTTCCGGCTCGCCGACGAGCGCGGAAAGCGGCACGTCGTCCTCTACTTCTACCCGAAGGACTTCACCCCCGGCTGCACGGCGCAGGCCTGCTCTTTCCGCGACAACTACGACGCCATTCGGGCGAAGGGAGCGCTGGTCATCGGCGTGAGCGCCGACGACGCCGACTCGCACGCCCGGTTCCGCGAGCGGCACGACTTGCCGTTCCCGCTCGTAGCCGACACCGACGGCCGGCTGCGCGAGCTGTACGACGTGAAGGGCCGGCTTCCCTTCCTGCAGCCCCGCGTCACGTACGTCATCGACAAGGAGGGGATCATTCGGGCGGCGCTCCGCCACGACCTGCGCGTCGGCGCCCACGTGCCCGAGGTGCTCGAGGCGCTCGAGCGGCTGGAGGCCGACGCGCGCTAGGGCTTCAAGGAGAGCGGCCTCGCGACGATCCATTCCGCTTCAAATGGGTCGCGCACCACGCCGCTTCGAAGGCCGAACTCGTCCCCCGCCGGCACGAGGAGTTCGGCGCCGAGGCTGACTGCCTCGCACAGCGCGTCGTCCGCGCTGGGGATCGCGAGCCGGATACGGATGGCCGAGGGCCCCGCATCGGCTGCCGGGTCGGAGGAAGCAGCACGGCCCAACGGCCCCACGAGCAGGAGGGTGTCGCCGAACTCGAGTTCGGCTCGCACCAGCCTCCCTCCGGAGTCGGTCAAGCGGTAGCGCTCTTCGGCGCCGTAAGCGCGACGGTTGAAGGCGATGGTGTTCTCAGCGTCGCGCAGGGAGAGCCGCAGCGCGATGGCGCACTGAAACCGGAAGCGAGCGAGACCCATTGGATGGGCCCCACTTTCTCCGGGCGAGCCTCCTCGCCCTCACGAGCAGTATCTCACAGAACGAGATAGCTAGCATATCGAATCGTGAAGAATCATGCAGAGTCTGAAGGTCCCGCCGGAGCCCTCCAATGCCCCGACCGGCCGCCCGCCTTTTCGAGCAGCCGGATGCCTTCGATGCGCATCCCCCGTTCGACAGCCTTGCACATGTCGTACACGGTGAGGGCCGCCACGGCGACGGCCGTCAGCGCCTCCATTTCGACGCCCGTCTGACCGGCCGTGCGCACCGAGGCCTCGATGCGCAGGCGGTCCGCCCCGGCGCGTTCGAACCGCACCTCGGCCGCGGTGATCGCCAGCGGGTGGCAGAGGGGGATGAGTTCCGCCGTCCGCTTCGCCGCCATGATGCCCGCGATGCGGGCTGCCGCCAGGACGTCGCCCTTCGGCAGGCCGCCCTGCTCGATGAGGTCGAGTGTGGCAGCCGACGCCGCGATGAACCCTTCAGCGCGGGCCCAGCGCTCCGTTTTGGGCTTCTCCGTGACGTCAACCATCCGGGCGCGGCCGGCATCGTCGAGATGCGTCAGACGCGGCTCATCCTCGCCAGGGGCCATGGTGTCGCCGCCACATCAGGGATTCGTACCAGTACACCGCCGCGTAGCCGAGCGCACCCGCTGCAACCCCTCCCGGGATGCCGAGCCACGGCGAAACCCAGGTATCGGCGGCGATGATGCCGATGCCCATCGCCGGGAGGAAGGCGAGGAAGGCCGCACGGCGCCGCTCCTCTTCGAAGCGCTGCCGCAAGGGGTGCTTCGCCGCCATCGTGCCGAGTGTACGGCCCTAGCCCCCTTCCTGTCCCTTTCCCGCATCAATTCGTCCCTCGTGAACGGCCCGCCGTTTGCCGCTGCAGCCGCTGAGCGGACCGGCCGATCATCTACGAGAGGAGAGGCCGCGCAGTGAAGGTTGTCATCTTCGCGCCGAATACCCGGGCCGAACGGCGGCTGCGTGCCCGATTCCAGGCGTGGGGGCTTGAGCCGGTAAGCCGCGACGCCGCGGGCGAGCCTCCCGACGTCGTCGTCGTCGCCGGCCCCGACATCGGTCCCCTCCTCGAGCAGGTGGAGCGGTGGCTGCCGAAATTCCGCGCTCGGCCGCCAGTGGTGGCGGTCAACGTGGACCGCTCCACGGTGACCCCCGCGGAGATGGCCCGCTGCGACGCCGTCGTGCTCGGCCGGCTGCGCCGGGACGAGTTCGCCGCCCGCCTCCAGGCCGCCGCCCGGCGCCGCGTCTTCCAAGGGGCCGGCCGGCCCTTCCGCGCCCTAGTCGAGGCACTCCCGCTCGGCGTGTTCGCCACCAACCCGCAAGGCGCTTGCGAGTTCACCAACCCCGCATACCAGCGCATCACCGGCCTCTCGGCGGAAGAGGCGGAGGGCACGGGCTGGGCGAAGGCCTTCCATCCGGACGACCGCGACGCCCTCTTCGACGCCTGGACCGCCGCCACCCTCAAAGGCAAGCCCTACCACGGCGTCGTGCGGATGATGCGCGCCGACGGGACGACCGCCTGGGTGCGCATCACCACCGGGCTCGTGCGCGACGGCGGCCGCACCCTCGGCCACGTAGGTGTGCTTGAAGACATCACCCAACAGCGCGAGGCCGAACAGCGCCTGCGCGAGGCGCACACCCTCCTCGACGTCATCCAGCGGGCCTCCCTCGACGCCATCTTCGTGGTGGGCAAGAACCGCGAGGTGCTGTACTTCAACGAGCGCGTCATCGAACTCTGGCAGCCGGGGAATGTCCGTAACCTCTCGGGCTACGAAGAGCGCATGGCCCTCCTCGAATCGCAGATGCGGGAGCCCCACCGCTTCCGCCGCTTCGTCGAGGCCGCCTACGCCGACCCGAACCTCACCGGGCGGATGGACATCGTCCTGAACGACGGCCGCGTGTTCGAGCTGTACACGGCGCCCGCCGTCACTCCCGATGGCGAGTGGATCGGGCGGGTTTGGTACTACCGCGACATCACCGAGCGGCGCCGGGCGGAAGAGGAGCGGGACCGCTACTTCCGCTACTCCATCGACCTCCTGGCCATCCTCGACAGCGATGCGCAGTTCGTTCGCGTGAACCCGGCTTGGACGCGAGTCCTGGGCTGGACCGAGGAGGAGCTTCTCGGCCGCAGCATCTTCGACTTCGTCCACCCCGACGACGCTCGGCTCTCCGCGGAGGCCGTCGTTCGAGTGCGCAACGGGGAGGAGCTCCGCGACGTGCGCGCCCGCTACCGGACGAAAGACGGCCGCTACCGCTGGCTCTCGTGGAACGTCGCCCCCACCCGAGGGTACGCGTACGCCGTCGTCCGCGACGTGACGGAGCTCGTCGAAGCCGAGGAGCGGCAGGAGGAGCTCCTCGCCGCGCTCGAAGCCCGCATGCGCGACCTGGAGGAGCAGGCCCGCGCGCTCGACCAGCTTCGCGCCCAGGCGGAGTACGCCGCCACCCACGACGCCCTCACCGGCGTGTGGAGCCGGCGCGCCTGGTTCGACGCCGCGGCCGAAATCCGGCCCAAGGCGCTCGGCCTCTTCGACATCGACCACTTCAAGCGCATCAACGACACGTACGGGCACCCCGCAGGCGACGCTGTTTTGGTGGAGGTATGCCGGCGGCTGGAGCAGGCCCTGGGAAGCGACACCGTTCTGGGACGGCTCGGCGGCGAGGAGTTCGGCGCGCTCTTCCAGTGCGACCCCGCCGAGGCCGAGCGCCGCGCCGAGGCGGCCGTGGCGCTCGTCGCCTCCGAGCCGGTGCGGGTCGACCGGCGGACGGCCATTCCCGTGTCCGTGAGCGCCGGCATTTCGGCCTGGCGAGCCGCCGCCGGCTCCCGCGAGGCATCGCTCGCCCGCACGTACGAGGCAGCGGACAGGGCCCTCTATCGGGCCAAGCGCGCGGGCCGGAACCGGCTGGTGGTCGCGCGGGGCCGCGCCGCGGCGGCAGCCTGAACATCGCCGGCGACGGCCACAGCCGCTCAGCTCATCGCGAACCCCAAGGCAAAGAAACCCTACGCGGCC
>DAOUCS010000057.1:0-2954 GCA_034431815.1 Dehalococcoidia bacterium | reverse complement strand
CTTCGACCGCCAGCGGCAGCTCGGCGGCTTCCTGCGCATCGGTAACCGGGCGAACGAAGGGTACGCGGAAGTGACCGTCGTGGTGTTCCAGCCCGACGGCTCGGCGCTCTTCAACTTCAAGCGGCCGCAGATCAGTTCGAACGACGCCTGGAATGCCGGCGGCCTGCGCGTCGACGTGTTGGAGCCGGGGGAGCGAATCCGAACTGTGTACGAAGGGTCGGTCGTGTACCTGCGCGATCCTCGCGCCATGAGCGACCCATCGAGCGCCTTCAAGGAGAACCCGCACCGGCGCGTCTTCATCGACTTGGTCCACGAAGGCGTCGGTCCCATCTACGGCCACGTAGCGCAGCCGGGTGAGACCGATAACGAGTTCGCGCGCGCTCACTACGAGCAGCACATGCGCGTCACGGGCACGATTCAGCTCGAAGATGAGGAGCCGATGTCCCTCCAAGGCCACGGGCTCCGCGACCACTCCTGGGGCCCTCGGTACTGGCAATCGATCGCGGACTACCGGTGGATTACCGGGAACTTCGGCGATGACCTCGGGATGGTGATTTCGATCGTCGGCGACCGGAAGGGCGGCGTGTTCCACCGCGGCGAGGAGCTCGTGCGCATCACCGACGTCGACCTCGAATCCGAATACGAACCGGGTACCAACTACCACCGCGCCCTTCGTGCCCTCGTCACGCTGGAGGACGGAACGCAGCATCGCGTGGAGGGCACGGTACGCGGCTTCATCCCCCTCCGGAACCGCCGCGCCGGGCACCTGACGCACATCGGCGAGGGCATGACGGAATATCTGCTCGATGGTGAGCGCGTCGGGTACGGACTCAGCGAATACCTCGACCAGTTGGCGTAGAATCCACGCCGTCGGGGAACGGCCCGTGCGGATGTTCGCCGCAGGGCTGGCCCGTGTCCGACCAGGCGAATCCGGGAATGCCGTTGGCGTCGAGGAGGAACATGCACTCGGCCGATGACCGCGCAGCCGTGTTGCTCGCTTCGTCGTCGCTGCTGCGCGCTCCCAGCGAGCCGACCACGGCGCCGAGAACGGCCGCGGCGGCGAGCCACACCAGGACGGCGCGGGGGCCTTTCACGGGCCTTAGCATCGCGCGGCAGCGGCGCTCGGGTTGTGGCGCAGGTCACCCTCCGGCACCAGAGGAGGCGCCGTGATGCCCGCCCCAGGCAAACCGCCGCTGGACGGAGTGGTCGTGCTCGACCTCACCGAGTACGTTGCCGGCCCGTACGGGACGATGATGCTCGCCGACTTGGGCGCCGAAGTCATCAAGGTCGAGCCGATCGAGGGTGACCATTGGCGGCGCCAGCAGCCGGTGGTCGGCCGCGAAAGCCGATACTTCATCGGCGTCAATCGGGGCAAACGGAGCATCGCGCTCGACCTCGAGCGGCCGGAAGGCAGGGCGGTCTTCGACCGCTTGGTGCCCAAGGCCGATGTCGTGGTCGTCAACCATCGGCCGTCCACCCTCAAACGTCTCCGCCTTCGGTACGAAGACCTGGCTCGGCTGCGGCCGGACATCATCTACTGTTCCATTACGGCCTTCGGCGACCGGGGGCCGTACTCAGGCCGTCCGGGCTTCGACCTCCTCGTGCAGGCCCTTACGGGGATGATGGATTTCGAGCGGAAGGTCGAGCGCGGCGTGCCCGTCGGCATCACCTCGTTTGCACCAGCTGACCTCTCGACGGGAATGTACGCCGCGTTCGCCATCGCCTCCGCGCTCTATCGGCGGGCGCTCACGGGCGAGGGCCAGCGCATCGAGCTTTCCCTCTTCGCGGTAGGTCTGGCCATCCAGTACCGGCCGATGCTTCAGCTCGAACGGTACGACCGCGAGCCGAGAGAACACCTCCTCGCTGCTGTGCAAAGCGCCCGCGAGCACGGCCGAACCTACGAAGAGATGCTTTCCTTTCGCACCGGGCTCGGCCTCCAGCGTGCCTCGGCGCCGTACTACCGGGTGTACCAGACGGCGGATTCGCTCATCGCCGTGGCCTGCCTCAACAACCGGCAGCGGCGGAAGCTGTGCGATGTGCTGGGGATCGATGACCCGGCTGTGCAGGGGGACGTATTCGAGCTGTCCGCTGCGTTGCCCGCCGAGGAGCACGAGGCGAAAATGCGCCGTTTCGAGGCGGCGTTCCGCGAGCGCACGACGGCAGAATGGCTCGAACTGCTCGAAGCTGCCGACGTCCCGGTCGTGCCGGTGCTGCTCACCGAAGAGGTATTCGACCATCCGCAGACCATCGAGAACGACCTGTTCTACACGCTGGAGCATCCAGCGGTCGGGCCCGTGCGCCAGCCGAAGCCGCCCGTGCGGATGAACCCGGGGATCGTCGGGGCGCCTCGCCCCGCACCGATGTTCTCGGCCGACGCGGCGGACATCCTCGCCTGGGCCGGGCTCAGCGAAGGCGAAATCGAAGAACTCGTTCAAGCGGGCGTCGTCCGCGTGCCGGGGGGATGACCGGCGCAGGAGAAGCAACAAACGCAGGGAAGGAGCATCGCATGCAGTTTTGCCGCTACGAAAAGAAGGGGCACGTTGCCTACGTCACCATCACCCGCCCGGAGGTCATGAACGCACTGCACGGCCCGGCGAACGAAGAGCTGAACCAAGTGTGGGACGACTTCGCGGCCGACGATGACCTCTGGATCGCCGTCCTTACGGGCGAGGGCGACCGCGCCTTCAGCGCCGGGAACGACCTGAAGTGGACGGCGGAGATTTCGCGGCTTCCGGCCGACCAGCGGCCGCGCATCACCTTCCCGAAAGGGGGGTTCGGAGGTCTCACGCACCGATTCGACCTGTTCAAGCCGATCATCGCGCGCGTCAACGGGTACGCGCTTGGCGGCGGGTTCGAGCTAGCGCTCGCCTGCGACATCATCGTGGCGGCCGAACACGCCGAATTCGGCTTGCCCGAGCCGCGTCGCGGGCTCATCGCCGGGGCGCTCGGCGTGC